>CALMIR010000108.1 GCA_937864265.1 uncultured Saprospirales bacterium
CGGGCAGGAAAACCACCCGCCTCCCGCTTTCAGCGGAATTCGGGCAGGAAAACCACCCGCCTTGCTTCAGCCCTCCTTGAACCCTCCCACCCAATACGACCTTCCTGCCGCCACTTCCACCCCGTCGCGCAAGCGAACCAAGCGATGCTGGCAAACCCCTGGCGATTCCCAACCAGCCTGCGAGGTCAGTTCCTCTTTCAAAACACATTCCTTGCGGTAGTAAATGTCCATCCTTTGCAATGGCTGGCTGTTCAAATGTTCGCCAGGCAAAGCATCCAACATCCACTGAGCATAGCAAGTATTATTGAGGTGCAAATTAAAATCCAGATCGTGCCAATTGACCTGAAAACCACAATGGTGTTCGTAGTTGGGCAAAATGGCCAATTTTCCGCCCTCAAATTTGGGCAAACATGCGTTGCTGGGAGGCATAAGGTCGAGGTAATGCCGCAATACCTCGGTCGTATTTACCATCCGGCGGTTTTCGGTATCCATCAGCATCCAGGTACTCGTTGCATACACAACCAGGTCTCCTTTTTCATCAAAGACTTTATAATCGCGGTAGGTGAATAATTTTTCGATGCCGGCAGGATACGTTTGTATGCGGATGTGTTGCCCCAATATCGGCATTTGTTGGACGACAATTTGCTTGCGCATCAGCACCCACGACAAGTGCTGCTTTTCCAAATCCCATACAGAAAGGCGCAATCGAATAACGTGCTGCATCGTCGTTTCCTGCATCAGGCGCATCAAGGCCGGTATCGTCAACCGTTTATGGTTGTCTATTTCGTAAGTTCTGATGTGGTAATAATTTTCGTAAGAAAGTTCTGTTGTCATAGGAAAATCAGGATTTTCAGTTGATACAACACCCCGCCTAAAGGGTTTTTAGCCATATACGGATACAATTAACAACCCGTAATAGGAGACAAAATTTTGTTTTTCAGGCAAAATTGGAAACATTCAAAACAATTAAAAAAAAACCAGTATAAATTTTGCAATTGCTTTTTGTATTTCAAGGAAAAGCTATACCTTTGCATTCGCTTTTGAAAATGGCTCATTTTAAGTCATAAAAAGCTGAATTTTAAAACTGTTTTAGCCAATATAGGAATTATGCCTACAATTAATCAGCTTGTACGCAAAGGAAGAGAGAAAGTAATCACCAAGAGTAAATCGCGTGCTTTGGAGGCTTGCCCTCAAAAACGTGGGGTGTGTACACGTGTTTATACCACAACACCTAAGAAGCCGAACTCAGCGCTGCGCAAAGTAGCCAAGGTTCGTTTGACCAATGGTGTGGAAGTGATTGCATACATTCCTGGTGAAGGACACAATTTGCAAGAACACTCTATTGTATTGGTACGCGGAGGCCGTGTGAAAGATTTGCCCGGTGTACGTTATACCATCGTTAGAGGTGCTTTGGATACGGCGGGTGTGAATGGCCGCCTGCAGTCTCGTTCTCGCTACGGCGCTAAGAGACCTAAGAAGTAATTATGTTTCCCTTTAAAAGAAACCGCTAATTCATTAAAAGACAATGAGAAAAAGGAAACCAAAATTGAGAGTTATCGACGCGGATCCACGTTACAACGATCCTATGGTAACTCAGTTTGTCAACAATATGATGCTTCAAGGCAAGAAAAGTACTGCCTTTGCTATTTTTTACCAAGCAATGGATTTGGTGAAAACGCGTACCAACCTCGAAGAGCACGGTGTGTGGAAAAAAGCCTTGAATAATGTGATGCCACAGGTAGAGGTGAGAAGCCGCAGAATTGGTGGTGCTACATTCCAGATTCCAACTGAAATTCGCGCCAAAAGGAAGGTTTCCATTGGAATGAAGTGGTTGATCAAATTTGCTAAGCAGCGCAGTGGTAAAGGAATGGCCGAAAAATTGGCCGCAGAGTTGATTGCTGCCAGCAAAGGTGAAGGAGCAGCGGTAAAGCGTAAAGAAGATATGCACAAAATGGCAGAATCTAACCGCGCTTTTGCTCACTTCAAAGTTTAATCCATTTATAAAAAACAATAAATCCCTCAGGGGAGCATCATGGCTAAGAAAGATCTAAAATACACCAGGAATATTGGTATTGCCGCGCACATCGATGCAGGCAAAACCACTACTACTGAGCGGGTTCTTTACTATACGGGTATCAGCCATAAAATTGGTGAGGTACACGACGGAGCTGCTACTATGGACTGGATGGAGCAGGAACAAGAACGCGGTATTACCATCACTTCGGCGGCTACCAAAACTGCTTGGCGCTGGAGAGATGAGGAATATGCCATCAATATCATCGATACCCCAGGCCACGTGGATTTTACCGTTGAGGTAAACCGCTCTCTGCGCGTATTGGATGGTCTGGTATTCCTTTTCTGCGCAGTAAGTGGGGTAGAGCCCCAGTCTGAAACGAACTGGCGCCTGGCTGATAACTACGGCGTACCCAGAATCGGTTTTGTCAATAAAATGGATCGCTCTGGCGCAGATTTTTTCTCTGTCGTTAACGATGTAAAAGATAAATTGGGTTCCAATGCGATTCCTTTGCAGGTACCCATTGGCGCAGAAGAGCGCTTCCGCGGTGTGGTGGACTTAATCACAGGTGAAGCACGCATCTGGAATGAACACGACATGGGCATGACTTATGAAGTGATCCCCGTTCCAGAAGATTTGGTAGAAACCGTGGCTGAATGGCGTGAAAAACTGCTCGAAGCCGTAGCAGAATACGACGACACCCTGTTGGAAAAATTCTTTGACGATCCAGACTCTATTTCAGAGGAAGAAATGCGCGCAGCCATCCGCCAAGCGGTTATGGCCAGCAAATTTGTCCCGATGATGTGCGGCTCGGCTTTCAAAAATAAAGGTGTGCAGGCCGTATTGGATGCAGTATGTTCCTTCCTGCCATCACCTGTAGATGTGGATGCTGTAACGGGTACTAACCCCAACACAGATAAAGAAGAGGTTCGTAAGCCATCGGTAGATGAGCCTTTCGCTGCCTTGGCTTTCAAGATCGCAACGGATCCTTATGTGGGGCGCTTGGCTTTCATGCGCGTATATTCTGGCGCATTGGATGCGGGTTCTTATGTGTTGAATACGCGCTCTGGCAACAAAGAGCGTATCTCTCGCCTCTACCAAATGCACGCCAACAAGCAAAACCCGATCGATCGGGTAGAAGCAGGCGATATTGCAGCGGCAGTAGGTTTCAAAGATATCCGCACCGGTGACACGCTGTCTGATCTCAGCAAACCGATCGTTCTGGAAAGCATGGTTTTCCCAGACCCTGTAATCGGTATTGCAGTAGAGCCTAAATCACAGATGGACTTGGACAAGTTGGGTATGGCTTTGGCTAAATTGGCCGAAGAAGATCCTACCTTCCGGGTACGTTACGACGAGGATACCAACCAGACCATTATCAGTGGTATGGGTGAGTTGCACTTGGAAATCATCGTTGATCGCTTGCGTCGCGAATTCAAAGTAGAATGCAACCAGGGACAGCCCCAGGTGAACTACAAAGAAGCGCTGACATCAACAGTAAAACATCGCGAACGCTTGAAGAAGCAGTCAGGTGGTGCGGGTCTTTTCGCCGATATGGAATTCGAATTGGGCCCTGCAGATCAGACTTTCTTGGATAGCGACGACTTCAAAAATGGCAAAACCAGACTCCAATTCGAATGGGGTATCGTGGGTGGTGCCATCGATAAGAACTATATGAAACCAATTACGGATGGTTTCAAAGCAATGATGGACAATGGCGTATTGGCCGGATACAGCATCGATGCTATGAGAGTACGGGTCTATGATGGTTCTATGCACGCAGTGGATTCTAAGCCTATCGCCTTCGAACTTTGTGCGAAGGAAGGCTTCCGCGATGCAGCGCCTAAAGCCAACCCTGTACTGATGGAACCGATCATGAAATTGGAAGTGGTAACTCCTGATGATTACGTGGGTTCTGTAATCGGTGACCTCAACCGTCGCCGCGGTTTGCCAAAAGGCCAGGATTCAAGAGGTGGTGCTATCATCATCTCCGCCGAAGTGCCGTTGGCAGAAATGTTTGGCTATGTCACTGCCCTGCGTACGATTACTTCTGGCCGTGCCAGCTCAAGCATGGAGTTTTCACACTATGCACCAGCACCAGCCAACATCGCAAAAGATGTGATTGAAAAAGCAAAGGGTGCTGTTAAATCTAAGTAAGTCTTAATACAAACTGAAATATACGAGCCGGCAATGGCTGGCTCGTTTTTAATCCATTACTTACTATTAAGTAGGCATGAATCAAAAAATCAGAATCAAGCTCCGTTCTTACGATCACAATTTGGTGGACAAATCCACAGAAAAGATCGTTAAAACGGTGAGGAACAGTGGTGCTATCGTAACTGGTCCGATTCCGCTGCCCACAGAGAAAAAAGTGTTTACCGTGCTCCGTTCTCCGCACGTCAACAAAAAATCTCGTGAGCAGTTTCAGTTGCGTACCCACAAACGCCTCATTGAAATTTTTACGCCCACCCAGAAGACGGTAGATGCCCTATCGAAACTGGAACTGCCAAGTGGGGTTGACATTCAGGTTAAACTGACGTAAAGTTTATTATATCGTCGGTATCAGATACCTGAAAAAGATGCGTCAAACATTTGACGATTTTTGTTGAGTGTTTAGCATTTGTATATTGGATGTTGCTGTTCGATGTTTTCCTAATGGTAGGAATAACAACGACAACACGCTGAGTAAAAGCTTAGGCTTCAGGGTGCAACACAGTGATTTTACAATTGCTAACTAGGTAATTTTCAAAATTACTGCGTGCTACTAAAGAATGTTGAAAAGCAGGTAACGCTTTAATTAGCCAATCCTTATCCTCGCTGTTCACCGTTCGCCTTCACCGGCACGTCGCACGCAAACAAATCCGTCTTTTTCAGGACTCTAATGCCGTATTTCAAAATCAATACTGATGAACGGAATTATCGGTAAAAAAGTTGGCATGACCAGCATATACGACGAAAAAGGTCGTAACGTGGCTTGCACGGTCTTGGAAGTTGGCCCTTGCGTTGTTACGCAAGTGAAAACGGAAGATTCCAAAGATGGCTATAATGCCGTACAGATGGCTTTTGGCGATGCCAAAGTCAAAAATACCACCAAAGCTCTCCTCGGGCATTTCGACAAAGCAAAAACAGGACCGAAAAGAAAAGTCGCTGAGTTCCGCGATTTCAACAGCGTTGAAAAAGCAGTTGGTGAAACCGTCCAGGTCGATGAAGTTTTTAAAGTAGGCGACCAGGTAAGCGCCGTTGGTGTTACCAAGGGCAAAGGTTTCCAGGGTGTTGTAAAACGCCACGGCTTTAGCGGGGTAAACGACGCCACACACGGTCAGCACAACCGCCAGCGTGCCCCGGGTTCCGTGGGTGCATCTTCTTTCCCTTCCAAAGTATTCAAGGGAATGCGCATGGCTGGACGCGACGGCGGCCAACAAGTGAAAATCAAAAATCTGAAAGTACTTAAAATATTCCCAGAACAAAACCTCATCCTACTCAAAGGAGCTGTTCCTGGACATAAAGGCGCTTTCATCGTTATTGAGAAAAAATAATAAGGTGTTCGATCCGTCTTTTTGTTGAAAAGCATTGTTTCGTTCAACATGAAGGCCAAAACACACAGTCATATGAAACTAGAAGTTTTAAGCATCCAGGGTGAAAAAACAGGCCGGGTTGTAGAACTACCGGAGGACATCTTCGGTGTCAAGCCTAACGAGCACGCTGTTTACTTGGCTGCAAAATTGTACTTGGCCAATCAGCGCCAAGGTACGCATAAAGCGAAGGAAAGAAGTGAAATTTCTGGATCCACGCGCAAGTTGAAGCGCCAAAAGGGTACAGGTACCGCACGTGCCGGGGATATTAACAACCCCTTGTTCCGCGGTGGTGGCCGGGTATTCGGTCCTCGTCCACGCGACTATGGCTTCAAGTTGAACCGCAAGGTAAAGCGTTTGGCCAGAAAATCTGTTTTATCTGCCAAAGCGACTGCCGGCAACCTGTTGATCGTAGAGGATTTCTCTTTCAACGCACCCAAAACGAAGGAATACCTCAAATTTTTGGGCGCTTTGAATCTGACTTCTAAAAGAAGCGTGTTTGTTACGGCGGATTACGAGAAGGAAGTTTTGCTGTCTAGCCGCAATGTCAAAAACACGACTGTAGTGAGGGCGGCAGACTTAAATACCTACGAAATTATGAATGCGCATACGCTGGTAATTTCAGAAGGTGCAGTTGAGAAAATAAAAGAAACATTTGAGAACTAAGGGGCATCAAATGCGCCTTTTCAATACGCTTAGCCATGGCAAAGACAATCTTAATCCGGCCAATGCTTACTGAGAAATCAGAAAAACTGTCTGAAAAACGCGGTCAGTATAGCTTTGTGGTCAGCAAAGACGTCAACAAAATCGAGATCAAAAAAGCAGTGGAAGACCGTTATCAGGTTACTGTTGAGGCAGTCAATACTGTTGTTATGCCTGCAAAAGAAAAGAGCAGGTCAACCCGCGCTGGTTTGATCCGCGGACGCAAGCCGTCTTATAAAAAGGCTATTGTTACCCTTTCAGAAGGGGAAAGCATCAACTTTTTTGGGGATATTTAATGTGTGAACGAATTCAGGGGCAAAGCCTGATTCCCCGGGCAGTTATCTCTGAATCATTGAAAACTTGCTATCATGCCAGTTAAAAAGTTAAATCCAATAACACCAGGTACCCGTTTTCGGGTAGGCAATACTTTTGCCGAGGTCACTGCGGATCAGCCGGAAAAGAGCCTGTTGGCGCCCATCAAGAAAAGTGGTGGACGCAATAATCAAGGCCGCCTAACCGTGCGCTATCGCGGTGGTGGACACAAACGCCGTTACCGGATCATCGATTTCAAACGCAACAAAGATGGTGTAGCCGCTACGGTGAAGACCATCGAATACGACCCCAACCGTACCGCTTTCATCGCGCTGTTGGAATATGCCGATGGCGAGAAGCGCTACATCTTGGCGCCCAACGGTTTGAAAGTAGGCGCCGAGGTTAGTTCAGGGCCTGGCGTTGCACCAAATATCGGCAACACCATGATTTTACGCGAAGTGCCGCTGGGATCTGCTGTTCATGCCGTAGAATTAAGACCAGGCCAAGGCGCGTCTATGGCGCGTAGTGCCGGTACCTATATGACCCTGATGGGGCGTGAAGGCAATTATGTGGTATTGCGTTTGCCTTCTGGCGAAGTACGCCGCATTTTGGCAACTTGCCGCGCAACCATCGGCACGACTTCCAATCCCGACCACGGATTGCAGGTGATGGGTAAGGCCGGTAGAAACCGCTGGATGGGTCGTCGTCCAAGAAACCGCGGTGTAGCTATGAACCCTGTAGATCACCCGATGGGTGGTGGTGAAGGCCGGGCATCTGGTGGTCACCCACGCTCACGCAGCGGTAAAATTGCTAAGGGTGCGAAAACGCGCAATCCTAAGAAGCAAAGCAATAAGCTGATTATTTCTAAACGTAAGTCAAGCAGCAAGTAATCTGCTGCCTAATTAATTGAAATATCAATGGCAAGATCAATCAAAAAAGGCCCTTACGTATTCCATAAGTTGTTGACTAAAGTGGAAAAATCCAAGGAGTCCAACCGGAAAACAGTCATCAAAACCTGGTCGAGGGCATCCATGATTGTCCCGGTTATGGTGGGCGAAACCATAGCTGTTCACAACGGAAAAACCTTTATTCCTGTTTTCGTTACCGAGAACATGGTCGGGCATAAACTGGGCGAATTTTCACCCACCCGTAACTTTAAAGGGCACTCCGGAAACCGCAAAAAATAATCAATTTGGAGTAAGGTCGTTTTGACTCTTGCATCCTTTCATCAATAAGCTAAGTACAAATGGAAGCCGTAGCTAAACTCAAAAGCGTCCCGATGTCAGCGCGCAAAATGCGCCTGGTCGTTGACAATATTCGTGGAAAAAATGTGGAAGATGCATTGAATATCTTGCGTTTCACGAAAAATGAGGCTGCTGTTTGGTTGGAAAAACTGGTTGTTTCAGCCATTGCCAACTGGGAGTACAAACTGGGTGGCTCACAAAGCGCAGATGATTTCGACCTTTTCATCAAAACGATATTTTCTGATGAAGGCACCATGCTCAAGCGTTTTCAGCCTGCGCCACATGGTCGTGCACACCGCATCCGCAAGCGCACCAGCCATGTTACCGTGATCGTTGAAAACCGCAAGCCAACGGCAGATGAGATGGCAGCAGCTCAAACTGTCGAAGAAGTGGAAGCAACTTCAGTTGAAGAATAAGCAAAAATCATTTTAATTCTCAGATATGGGTCAAAAGACAAATCCAATAGGTAATCGCTTAGGAATTATCAGAGGATGGGAATCCAACTGGTTTGGAGGCAAAGATTTTGCCGAAAAGGTGGTGGAAGATGAAGAAATCCGCAACTACCTGGATGCCAGGATTGCCAAAGGCGGTATTGCCCGGATCATCATAGAGCGTACCCTTAAACGCATTATCGTCACCATTCATACCTCTCGCCCCGGTATTATTATCGGTAAAGGTGGTACGGAGGTGGATCGCATTCGCGAAGAGTTGAGAAAACTCACGGGTAAAGATGTCCAGATCAACATCGTGGAGATCCGCAAGCCCGAATTGGATGCGGCCATCGTTGCCGAGTCAGTTGCCAAGCAATTGGAAGCGCGTATCAACTATCGCCGTGCCATCAAAATGGCCATCCAATCAACCATGCGTGCCGGTGCCGAAGGCATTAAAGTACGTATCTCTGGCCGATTGAATGGTGCCGACATGGCGCGTACGGAAGAATACAAAGAGGGCAGAACGCCGCTGCATACTTTCCGTGCCGACATCGACTATTCTTTGAAAGAAGCCTTGACCGTTTACGGTAAAATTGGCATCAAAGTATGGTTGTGCAAGGGTGAAGTATTGGGCAAGCGCGACTTGTCGCCACACATCGGCGTACAAGACCGCAAAAAAACAGGCTCTGGTGACAGCCGCGACCGAGATGGCGGAGGTGGTGGAAACAGAAGAAGAGAAGGCAATGACCGTGGTGGAGACCGTGGGGGCGATCGTCGTCGTGGCGGTGGTGGCGGAAGAGGTGGTGACAGCGGTGGAGGTGGCAACCGTCAGCGCCGTCGTTAAGCGTATTTCTTTCTTTGACCAAACACACGAATGGTTAAAGAACTAAAATATTACTCGTCAAGGTAAACTTATTGTTACCTGACGCTATAAAATCTAAAAAAAACACCTTACCTTTGCGGGGCTTTTTTCAAAAGGGCCCTACAACTGGTTTTTAGGTGACTTAAAAGACGAATAAACTGTACGCATCATGTTACAGCCAAAAAGGACTAAATACCGCAAACAGCAAAAAGGGAGAAACAAAGGAATTGCCCATAAAGGCAACACCGTTGATTTCGGCTCTTTCGGTTTGAAAGCTACTACTGGGGGTCGGATTACCAACCGCCAAATTGAAGCGGCGCGTATTGCGATGACCCGTTATATGAAACGGGAGGGTAAAGTGTGGATTCGTATCTTTCCAGATAAACCCATTACCAAAAAACCTCAAGAGGTTCGTATGGGTAAGGGTAAAGGAGCACTTGACCATTGGGTAGCTTTGGTACAGCCCGGTCGTATCATGTTTGAACTCGACGGGGTGCCTTCAAGCGTAGCCTATGAGGCTTTGCGTTTGGCCGCTCAAAAGTTACCCGTTTTGACGAGGATTGCGACTCGCCCAGACTATGTTGAACAATAATATCATTGACCTCTAATAATCGTTTTGGCAATGGCTTCAAAAAAATATTTAGAACTTCAGGACTTTTCAGACGACGATCTGAAAAGTGAGTTGGCTGGCACAGAGGCACAATATCAGAATCTGAAGTTCGACCATGCTATCAAGGGTTTGGATAATCCATTGGTTTTGCGTGAAATACGTCGTGATATCGCTCGTTTGCAAACGGAAATCCGCCGTCGCGAAATCAGCAAATTTTCTGCTGAAGACTTGGCGAACCGTACCAAAATTCGGGCAAGAAGAAGACGTCAATAATAATCAACTGCAAGCTTTATAAACAGGCAGCATAATGTCAGAAGAAAGAAATCTCAGGAAGCAGCGGGTAGGTGTGGTGACCAGCAACAAAATGGACAAAACTATAGCAGTTTCTGTAGAACGTAAACTGCGTCACCCAATCTATGGAAAGTTCGTAAAAAAGACGAAAAAGTTTTTTGCTCATGATGAGCAAAACTCCTGCAATATTGGCGATGTCGTTCGCATCATGGAAACGCGTCCAATGAGCAAATTGAAGCGTTGGCGCGTAGTGGAAATAGTAGAAAAAGCGAAGTAATTTCAAATAGGCGAGACCGGAGTTCAACGATAAGTCAACTTCATCTCCCTGGAAATGCAAAAATAATTCAGCGATGATTCAGCAAGAGTCCAGATTAAGAGTAGCGGATAACAGCGGCGCCAAAGAGGTGTTGTGTATTCGCGTCTTGGGAGGGTCCAAGCGCCGTTATGCTTCCCTCGGCGACAAGATTGTGGTAGCCGTTAAGGATGCCTCGCCGGGTGGCATCAAAAAAGGCTCTGTTTCTAAAGCGGTAATCGTTAGAACCAAAAAAGAGGTGCGCCGCCGCGATGGTTCTTACATCCGATTTGACGACAATGCTGTTGTTTTGCTCAATAATGCGGATGAGCCAAGGGGAACCCGTATTTTCGGCCCGGTAGCCCGTGAGTTGCGTGAAAAAGATTATATGCGTATCGTTTCTCTAGCTCCTGAGGTGCTTTAACAATTGACAGAAGCGATTTCAACTTATAAACAAAATGGTAAATAAAGCTAATCAGCAGAAACGGTTTCTTCCCAAGCTGAAGATCAAGAAAGGCGACAAAGTCGTCGTGATTGCCGGTGCTTACAAAGATCGCGACCGGGTTCGGGAAGTACTCGAAGTGTTTCCTGAGAAGAACAGAGCAATTGTAGAGGACGTGAACATCGTGAAAAAGCACATGCGCCCGACTCAGGATGCTCCGGGAGGTATCAATGAGATGCCTGCGCCTATACACATCTCCAACTTGATGTTGGTAGATCCCAAAACAGGCAAGCCTACTCGTGTAGGAAGAAAAGAGGTGGACGGCAAATTGGCCCGTTTTTCAAAAAAATCTGGTGAAATCATCAAATAATGAACTACTATCCTAGACTCAAAAAGAAATACACAGAGGAAGTTGTTTCCGCTTTGATGGAGCAGTTTCAGTACAAGTCCATCATGCAAGTGCCACGCTTGGAAAAGATTTGCATCAACCAAGGGGTAGGTGAAGCGACTCAGGATAAGAAGTTGGTGGAAAACGCCTTAACTGAGGTAACTACGATTGCAGGACAAAAGGCAGTTCCTACCAAAGCTAAAAAATCTGTGTCTAACTTTAAATTGCGCGAAAACATGGTCATCGGTGCCCGTGTAACGCTGCGCGATTGGAAAATGTATGAGTTCCTGGATCGCTTGATCTCTGTGGCGCTGCCACGTGTACGCGATTTCAGAGGAATCAACGATAAAAGTTTTGATGGCAGGGGAAATTACTCTATGGGGATTACCGAACAGATTATTTTTCCCGAAATAGACATCGATAAGGTAAACAAGATTACCGGCATGGACATCACCTTCGTAACAACAGCTAATACAGATGCGGAGGCATTGGCTTTGCTGAAATTGCTGGGTTTACCGTTTAAAAATCAGAGAAACTAAGAGCAATGGCTAAAAAATCCGTTATAGCACGCGAAAAGAAAAGGGCAAGAATGGTTGCCAAGTACGCCGAGCGTCGCAAACAATTGAAGGAAGATGGGCTTTGGGATGAGTTGGACAAATTGCCCCGCAACTCCAGCCCCATTCGCTTGCACAACCGCTGCCAATTGACTGGCCGTCCGAAAGGATACATGCGCCAGTTCGGCATCTGCCGGGTTAAATTCCGCCAAATGGCTTTGGATGGTAAAATACCGGGCATAACCAAAGCGAGCTGGTAATTTTTCCGCTTCGCTGCGATTGATATTTTTAACAATTTTGGCGTTTCAGCAAGGTAGCCATAAACCTCGCGAAACATTTTTCATAACAATTTCAAAATGGCAGTTACAGATCCAATAGCAGATTATCTGACCAGGATTCGCAATGCTCAACAAGCTGGTCACCGCATCGTAGAAATTCCCGCTTCTAACCTCAAGAAGCACATCACAGAAATTCTGTACGATCAAGGGTATATCCTCAAATACAAGTTTGAAGAAGGCACCGGGAAAGGAAAGCAAGGCTTGATCAAAATCGCCTTGAAATACGACCCGATGACGCGCAATCCCATCATTCGTGAATTGGGTAGGATCAGCAAGCCAGGTTTGCGCAAGTATGCTAAAGCCGGTGAAATCCCCCGCATCATCAATGGTTTGGGTATCTGTATCGTTTCCACTTCGAGAGGACTGATGACAGATAAGCAAGCTCGTGAAGCCCACGTTGGCGGTGAGCTTTTGTGTTATGTTTATTAATCAAACTGAAAAAAATCGACAATCATGTCTAGGATAGGAAAAGCTCCGATCGATATTCCTTCTGGCGTCAGTGTAGATGTGAGCAAAGGTAATCTGGTAACCGTAAAGGGGCCTAAGGGAGAGCTAAAGCAACAAGTTGACAGAGATATTGAGTTGAACATCGAAGATGGTGTGATCAATTTCAAGCGGCCAACAGATCAACCCCGTCACCGCGCCATGCACGGCTTATACCGCGCATTGGTAAACAACATGATACAAGGGGTATCAAACGGCTTTGTAAAAGAAATGGAATTGGTCGGTGTGGGTTATCGTGTTAATAACAATGGTCAACTATTGGAATTGACCCTTGGATATTCTCACCCCATTCTTTTTGCCATTCCTGATGAGGTTAAGCTGAGTACGGCTACGGAAAAAGGTAAAAACCCGAGTATCCGATTGGAGTCGCACGACAAACAATTGTTGGGGCAGGTGGCTGCCAAAATTCGTTCTTTCCGCAAGCCTGAACCTTACAAAGGAAAGGGTATTATTTTCAAAGACGAAATCATTCGCCGTAAAGCAGGTAAAACTGCGGGTAAAAAATAATCGTTTTCTTAATGGGCTTTGGGTTAGAGTAAGCTACTTTTTCACTAAAGCAAGTTAAAAGAAACAAACAACATGAAAGTTACAAAAGAACAAAGCAGGAGACGAATCCACTGGCGAATCCGCAAGAAAGTAAATGGAACGCCTAACCGTCCACGCTTGTGTGTTTTCAGAAGTAATAAATACATCTATTGCCAGCTTATCGACGATGTTGCAGGCCATACCTTGGCTTCCGCTTCTTCAACGGAAGAACAAGTGCCTAAAAATATCAACAAAGTAGAGCAGGCCAAAATGGTGGGCAAACTGATTGCTGAAAGAGCTAAGGCTGAAAACATCGAAACCCTGGTTTTTGACCGTGGTGGTTACCTCTATCACGGACGGGTAAAAGCACTGGCTGACGGCGCCCGCGAAGAAGGACTCAAATTTTAATCAATTCATAAGCTGATTTGTAATGGCTAATGCTAATAAAGGTGCAAGCAGGGTAAAACCTGCTGAAACAGAATTAAAAGAAAAGCTGGTTAACCTCAATCGGGTAGCTAAAGTTACCAAAGGTGGTCGTACATTTAGCTTTGCGGCAATCGTCGTTGTTGGGGATGGTAACGGAACAGTAGGGCACGGTTTGGGTAAAGCCCGCGATGTATCAGAAGCTATTTCCAAAGCAGTGGACGATGCCAAAAAGAACCTGATTCGCGTTCCAATCTATAAAGGAACTATTCCGCATGAGCAAAAAGGCAAATTCAGCGCTGGCCGTGTTTTGATCAAGCCAGCTTCTGATGGTACTGGTGTGATTGCAGGAGGTGCTATGCGTGCCGTGCTCGAAATAGCAGGCGTACACAACGTATTGGCCAAGTCTATGGGCTCTTCCAATCCCCACAACGTAGTAAAAGCAACCATCGATGCTTTGTCTAAGTTGAGAGAGCCGGGAGAAATTGCCCGACAGCGCACCCTGACGAAAGAAAAGTTATTTCAAGGATAATTGATGTCCTCTGGGGTATCATACAATATCGAAGCAATGGGTAAGATAAAAATAACTCAGGTAAGGAGTACCATTGACCAATCGAAAAGACAGAAAGAGACGGTCAAGGCTTTGGGACTTCGCAAGATTCGTCACACGGTCGAACACGAAGCAACCCCCCAAATATTGGGAATGGTCAAAAAAGTGGAACACCTGGTAAAAGTGGAACAAGTTGAGGGTTAAAAATCCCTTCCACGAATTGACAGCATTTTTCGTATTTTTGCCGGAAGGCGTCATTATTGAGCTGAAAATTAAACAACATAATGGAACTGCATAGCTTAAAACCGGCTCAGGGTTCAGTGAAGAATAGAAAGCGCATCGCTAGAGGTGTGGGTTCTGGTCACGGAAGAACAGCAACCCGGGGACATAAGGGGGATAAGGCTCGCTCAGGTAGCAAGCTGAAGCGCCACTTCGAAGGTGGTCAAATGCCCCTTCAGATGCGTTTGCCCAAGCGTGGCTTTAAGAGCCGCAATCGGGTAGAATATGTGCCCATTAACCTGGCACGACTACAAGAAATTGCGGATAAGTTCGGATTGCAAACCATTAACCTGGAAGCACTGACCACCAACAATATCGTCAACAAAGGCGATCGGGTCAAAATTTTGGGTAACGGCGAACTGAACGCCAAACTAACCGTGGAGGCACACGCTTGCTCAGCAACAGCTCGCGAAGCCATCGAAGCACAAGGAGGATCTCTTAGCCTAGTCGAGTAAATTTCAAGGTATGAAAAGGTTTATCACAACCATAAAGAACATTTGGAAGATCAAAGAATTGAGAAACCGCATCCTGTTTACGCTGGTGGTTCTCTTCGTTTATCGCTTTGGATCTTTCGTTGTTCTTCCGGGAGTAATCCCCTCCGTATTAGACAACAACGCTCAAGCTGGCTCTGCTAATGACTTGCTGGGCTTGATCAATCTTTTTACGGGAGGTGCCTTCCAAAATGCAGCAGTTTTTGCTTTGGGTATCATGCCTTACATCACTGCTTCTATCATTATCCAATTGCTGGGCTTTGCTGTGCCTTACTTCCAGCGCTTGCAGCAAAAAGAAGGCGAATCAGGGCGTAAAAAACTCAACCAAATCACCCGTTTGCTCACGGTAGCGATTACGCTGGTGCAGGGCGGGGGGTATTTGACCTATATCAGCACCCAAGGCGCGGTTAGCCCAGATATTGCTCCGGGCTTGTTCTGGATTTCTAATATCATCATCTTGTCTGCGGGTACTGTATTTGCGATGTGGCTGGGTGAGCGGATTACAGATCGGGGTATTGGCAACGGTGTTTCGCTTTTGATCACCGTGGGTATCATTGCTCGTCTGCCTCAAACTTTGATATTTGAGTTCCAGTCTCAATTGGAAAATAATGGTCTTTTGATTTTTGTATTGGAAATAGCCGCTCTTTTCTTGGTGGTTATGGCTACCATCCTGATTGTACAGGGTGTGCGCAAAGTACCCATCCAATTTGCCAAGCGCATGGTGGGTCGTGGCGCCAATGCGATGCCTCAATCAGGCGCGCGAGACTATATTCCAATTAAAGTGAATGCATCTGGTGTAATGCCTATTATCTTTGCTCAAGCCCTGATGTTCATTCCTTCTACGATAGCTCAATTTCTGGTGAAAGATGCCAGTAATGTAGCTGCCAATCCGGTATTGCGGGCATTGAACGATTTCACGTCCTTGCCTTATAATATTATCTATTTTATCCTGATTGTACTGTTCACCTACATTTATACAGCACTCTTGGTGAATCCACAACAATATGCGGAATACTTGAAGCGCCAAAATGCGTTTATTCCAGGGATAAAACCAGGTAAACCAACAGCCGATTTCATTGATACAGTGACTACTCGCATCACATTGCCTGGGTCTATTTTCCTTGGTATTATTGCCATTTTACCCGCTTTTGCTGCGGCATTCGGGGTGAATATTGCCTTTGCGATGTTCTTTGGCGGTACTTCGTTGCTGATCTTAGTAGCTGTTGTGTTGGATACCTTACAGCAAATAGAGAGCCACTTGCTCATGCGTCGTTACGATGGCTTGGTGAAGTCGGGCAAGATTCAAGGACGTAGCCGCATGCAGGGCATAGGCGCCAATATGTAGCAAAAAGATCTTTGGCAAGGATCTGGTGCTGTAAAAGCATAATAGCAACGCATTTTCTGGCCATACCAGATAGCGTGCGTATATATAAGACGCGAAACGACTGGATCATCTGATCGTTTCGCGTTAGCTGTGTAAAGACAGACATTTTTTTAACGGTAACAACAGAGGATAAACAAGTTCCTATTACCCGATTCGATCGGAAACAAAGCTAGTTTATCAGTAGTTCATTACCTTTTAACCTCCGTTTCGGAATGATTTTCTATAAAACAGCAGAGGAAATCGAACTCATCAGGCAAAGTTGCTTATTGGTTTGTAAAACGCTAGCTCATGTGGGAAGCATCATCCGACCCGGAATTAGCGGTGCGGAAATCGACAAGGCAGCAGAAGAGCTGATTCGCGACCACAACGCTAAGCCGGCCTTCAAAGGTTACAAAGGTACTTTCCCCGCTACGCTTTGCGTATCTGTGAACGAACAGGTGGTACACGGAATTCCCACCAGTAAACAAATCTTCAGAGATGGGGATGTCGTTTCTGTGGATTGTGGTGTTTTGATGAACGGGTTTTATGGAGATTCTGCCTATACCTTTGCGATAGGAAAAGTGGATGAAAAGATACTGGGGTTGTTGCGGGTAACCAATGCTTCTTTATACAAAGCTATAGAAGCAGCAACAGCCGGCAATCGCTTGGGAGACATTGGGTTCGCTATTCAGCAATACGCCGAGCGCAAATATGGCCATGGTGTGGTGCGCGAACTGGTGGGACACGGGATTGGCCGAGAGTTGCATGAAGAACCAGAAGTACCCAACTTTGGAAAACGAGGCAAAGGACTTTTGCTGAAACCCGGATTGGTGATGGCCATCGAGCCGATGATTAATCTGGGAAAAAAGGAAGTGCTCACTTCAAAAGATGGTTGGACGGTTTTTGCAAAAGACCGCAAACCTTCTGCCCATTTTGAGCACACAATCGCTATTCGCAAAGGCCCTGCTGACGTACTTTCCGATCACAGTATGATTGAAAAAGCGATTCAAAACAATAAGGAGCTAAGCACCCTGGCCGTGCCTGCATTAGCTGTTTAGTTTTTGCAAACTACAAAAGGGGATTTTTTTTTAGATAAGGATGGAAATTAGCAAAAAAACCTTATCTTTGCACTCCGAAATTCACAATATGGCAAAAAAGAATCTGATTAAACAAGACGGTATCATTTTAGAAGCACTATCAAATGCAATGTTTCGGGTACGTCTGGAAAACGATCATCAGATTATAGCCACTATTTCTGGCAAGATGCGCATGAATTACATCCGCATTCTTCCAGGTGATAAAGTGGCGGTAGAAATGTCGCCTTATGATCTTTCGCGGGGAAGGATTATTTATCGCTACAAATAACAAACTGGAAAAAAATACTTGTCATGAAAGTCAGAGCATCCGTCAAGAAAAGAACAGCCGATTGTAAAATCGTGCGGCGGAAAGGGAAGGTGTACATCATCAACAAGAAAAATCCGAAACTAAAACAACGCCAGGGTTAATACCCAGGGTTGCCAAAATTTTAAACAAAGAGAACAATGGCTCGTATAGCAGGTGTCGATTTACCTAAGAACAAGCGTGGCATAATTGGCCTTACTTATATTTATGGCATAGGCCGTTCCAGAGCATCCAAAATTTTGGAGGAATCGGGGATTGATGAGAACATCAAAGTGGTAGATTGGACGGATGACCACGTTCGGGCTATCACGGCTATTATCACCGGTGAGCTGAAGGTAGAAGGTGAATTGCGTTCCGAAGTGCAGCTCAATATCAAGCGCTTGATGGACATTGGTTGTTATCGCGGTATCCGCCACCGTAAGGGCTTGCCCTTACGCGGGCAGCGCACCCGCACCAACGCCCGTACCCGTAAAGGTAAGCGCAAAACAGTTGCCAATAAGAAAAAAGCGACTAAGTAATAATTGGATGGCTTGTATCCTGGATACAAGTATTCACTTTGCTTCATATTTCCTAAACTGATTCCGCAAAATGGCAAAAGGAAAAGCAGTAAAAAAAGTTAAAAAACGGAATGTAAAAGTTGAGCCGGAAGGTCTGGCATTCGTGCAAGCCAGCTTCAACAATATCATTGTTTCCATCACGAATAAGAAAGGTCAGGTCATTTCCTGGTCTTCAGCTGGAAAGTCAGGCTTCAGAGGCTCCAAGAAAAATACACCTTATGCGGCACAGGTAGCTGCATCAGATGCTGCAAAAACAGCGTATGAGGCAGGCATGCGTACCGCCGAGGTATATGTAAAAGGCCCTGGCTCTGGTCGTGAAGCTGCTATCCGTGCTATTGACGTGTCAGGTATTAAAGTAACCCGCATTCAGGACATTACGCCGATTCCTCACAACGGCTGCCGTCCGCCTAAGCGTAGAAGGGTTTAAACAACTGAAAATCAAGTATTCCGATGGCGAGATATACAGGTCCTACGACTAAAAAATCGAGAACTTTTGGGGAGTCAATTTACGGCTACGATAAATATTTTGAACGTAAGAAATATCCTCCTGGTCAGCATGGAAACGCCCGTAAGCGCCGCCAGCGCTCTGACTACGCCGTTCAGCTGATGGAGAAGCAAAAGGCCAAATATACGTACGGCCTGCTAGAGCGTCAGTTCCGCAATTTGTTTGAAAAAGCCAGCCGCAAGAAAGGGGTAACAGGTGAAGTATTGCTCCAGTTTTTGGAAGCTCGCCTGGACAACACGATCTATCGATTGGGCTTGGCACCAACCCGCCGAGCAGCCCGTCAGTTGGTCGGCCACCGACATGTTGTTGTGAATGGCATCGTTACCAACATTCCTTCTTACCACCTGCGTCCTGGTGATGTAGTGGGTATCAAAGGAAAATCACAAAACCTGGATGTTGTCAGGGATATGGTAGGTGCTAAGACGGAGGTTCGCAAATACACTTGGTTGCAATTCAACCCCGACAAACTGGAAGGCACTTTCGTCAGCTACCCGGAAAGAGAAGCCATTCCAGAAAAGATCAACGAGCAGTTGATCGTGGAATTGTATTCTAAGTAAGATATACATTGCTGCATCCTCGTTGGCCTGCGCGCCGGCATGGATGCAGCTTTCTTTATTTCTTGTTCTTTGACAATTTTTGTGGGAAGAAAGCTTTAACGAAAAGCATAACGACTGAAAAGAGAAATGATTTACGCTAAGTCTTTGGCTTCCAATCACAAAAATTGTCAAAGAGTTCTATTTCTAAGGTATAGTTTCAAAATACAATATGAGTATTCTAAATTTCCAGAAGCCCGACAAGATCGTTATGCAAAAGTCAGACGAGTTTGAAGGGCTTTTTGAGTTCAAACCGTTGGAACCTGGCTTTGGCCAAACCGTCGGTAATTCACTTCGTCGAGTACTGCTTTCCTCTTTGGAAGGCTTTGCTATTTCTGCAGTACGCATTGCAGGAGTAGAACACGAATTTTCTTCTATACGCGGAGTTGTTGAAGATGTGATCGAAATCATCCTCAACTTGAAGCAGGTACGCTTAAAGCAACTGCTTTCTGATGAGGATATTAACAACGAAAAAGTATATTTGACCATCAGCGGCAAAGAGGAATTCCGCGCCGGTGATATTGAAGAACATACCAATGTCTTCAAAGTAATGAACCCCGATCAGCTCATCTGCCAAATGGAGCCTTTCGTCAACCTGGAAATGGAATTGACCATCACCAAAGGCAGAGGCTATGTTCCCGCAGATGAAAACCTGCCCAAAGATGCACCCATTGGCGTTATTCCTTTGGATGCCATCTACACTCCTATCAAAAACGTATCTTACAAGATCGAGAACACGAGGGTAGGGCAGCGGACAGACTATGAGAAACTGACCATCGAAGTGGTAACGGATGGTACCATCCACCCGGAAGAAGCGATTAAAGATGCTTCTCGTATCCTCATCCAGCATTTGATGCTGATCACTGATGAGAACATCACTTTTGATGACGCTTCCAGCAGAGAAGAGAATATTGTGGATGAGCATATCCTCCACATGCGCAAATTGCTGAAAACTTCCTTAGAAGATTTGGATCTTTCTGTAAGAGCGTACAACTGCCTCAAGGCTGCCAAGATCAACACCCTGGCAGAACTGGTGCGTTACGATACACACGAATTGCTCAAGTTCCGCAACTTTGGTAAAAAATCCCTGGTTGAAATCGAGGAACTGCTACAAGATAAGGGCCTGACTTTCGGCATGGACCTGTCCAAGTACAAACTGGACGAAGAATAATTGACCTTCTTGACAAATGCTGTGGTAAAGCTAAGTCTTTTGCTTGCATCACACCATTTGTCGAAGAGTTATATTGATGGAAATAGCAGGCAGGGAATATTCCCTTTTTATCCACCTGCAATAACCTTTTTACGCTCGATAGACTGGCCTGTGGTCTTGCTGAAAAGCGCAGCGATAGAGGTGTTGCAAAGTAAATTTTTCCGAAATGAGACACGGAGATAAGGTCAATGCTTTGGGCCGCAAGTATGGCCACCGCAAAGCACTTTTGAAAAACTTGGCAGGAGCTTTGATCGAGCACAAGCGCATCAACACGACGCTTGCTAAAGCAAAAGCCCTCAGACAGTATGTTGAACCTTTGATCACTAAGGCAAAGACAGATTCTGTAGCCAACCGCCGTACGGTATTCAGCTATCTTCAAAACAAAGAGGCCATCAAAGAATTATTTGGCCCTATTGCCGCTAAAGTTGGGGATCGCCCAGGTGGCTACGTACGCGTTATCAAAACTGGCTTCCGCCGGGGCGACGGTGCTGAAACAGCTATGATCGAATTGGTGGACTTCAACGAAGTTTATACTGCTGGCAAACAACAGGATGGTGGAAGCCGTCGCCGTCGCCGCCGCCGTGGTGGTAAAGGTGGTGGAATCGCTGCCGCTGCAGTTACTACTGCTGCCGCCGCTACTGCTGTTGCAACAGAAGATACCATTGCAGAAGAAGAAGAATAGTTTCGACTTTTCATAAGGTTGACGAAACCGATAAAAAAACATCCCAAATTTTGGCTTTAGCTGAAGTTTGGGATGTTTTTTTTTACATACTCTTTAAAGGCTTGCGGTTGGCCAAACGCCCCGAGTGGATGAAAAACACACCAGTGAGCATGATGATAGCGGCCAATGTCGATTGACTGGTAATTACTTCATTGTTGAAAGCCCAGCCCAGGAGCATGGCTACTACGGGGTTGACATAGGTGGAGGTCGCCACTATATCGGGGCTTACTTTTTGCAATAGATAATTGAAAGCTGAAAAGGTGACCATAGAGCCAAAAATGACGAGATAAATCCAAGATAATCCAGCTTTCATGCCAACATCTGTTGTGGCAAATCCTGCGGATTCCCCACTGATCAGGCTACTCAGAATCAATACCAATCCGCCCAAAACCATTTGCAAGGCAGTGCCCTGAGCGCGATACACCGGCAGATCGAGGCGCGTAATAACCACTGAGGCAAAACTCCAACTCACTACGCTGACTCCAATGATGCCAATACCAAACAGCACAGCATCATCCGAAACGAGGCGGGGCTGCCCGATGAGCAACGACATACCCACCATACCTAAGAATACCCCCAAAATGGCCTTCCAATTGGGTTTGTTACTCAAAATCAACCACATCAGCAAAGTGGTCAGCAAAGGCTGAAAGGTGGTAATCAGGGCCGCCATACCAGTATCGACGTATTGCTCTGCCCAAACTGTGCCGCCTGTGCCAATGCTTAGAAATAAGATCCCCATCATCGCCACATTGCCCAACTGTTTCAGGCTGATTCTTTGTGCCTTCCCGCTAGATAAGGCCAAGCCATACAACAGGCAACCCGCTACAAAAAAACGGGTACCGGCCATGAGAAAGGGCGGGATGTCCTGTATGGCAAAATAATTGAGCAAATAAGTGCTTCCCCAAATGAAGTAAATAGCTCCAAAGGATAGGATGATCAATACCGACTCGGGAATGCGCATTAGCGATTGATGACGTTTTTGAACTTAGGCCTTCTCGGCTGTAGGTCGCCCAGTTTTTCTTTTTTCATCTGCTCGTACTGCGAGTAATTGCCTTCAAAAAACACCACCTCCGCTTCGTCTTCGAAGGATAAGATATGGGTAGCAAGCCGGTCAATAAACCAACGGTCGTGGGAAATCACCAGCACACAGCCGGCAAAGTTTTCCAAGGCATCTTCCAGCGCTCTCAGCGTGTTCACATCAATATCATTGGTAGGTTCATCCAGCAACAATACATTGCCACCTTCTTTTAGGGTGATGGCCAAGTGTACCCGGTTGCGTTCCCCCCCGGAGAGCATGCCCAGCTTTTTTTGCTGATCAGAACCGGCAAAGTTGAACTTGCTGATATAAGCACGGGCATTGACAGTGGCATTGCCGATGCTCAACAAGTCATTGCCTTCGGAAATTACGTCAAATACCGTTTGTTCTTTGTTTTGCAAGTCCGCATGCGACTGATCCACGTAAGCCATTTTTACCGTATCGCCGAGGATGATATTTCCTTTATCGGGCTGTTCCTTGCCCATCAACATGCGGAACAAGGTACTTTTACCGACGCCATTGGGGCCAATGATGCCTACGATGGCATTGCGCGGGATGCTAAAGTTGAGGTTTTCAAACAACACGCGGTCGCCAAATCCTTTGCTCAGGCTTTGCACATCAATGACAACTTCCCCCAAACGCGGACCGGAAGGGATGTACAGCTCCAGTTTTTGTTCCTTTTCTTTGCTTTCCTCATCGGCTAGCTTTTCATAGGCATTCAAACGAGCCTTTCCTTTGGCTTGACGGGCTTTGGGTGCCATGCGGATCCAGTCCAACTCTCGTTCCAGGGTTTTGCGGCGCTTGCTTTCTGTTTTTTCTTCCTGCTCCAGGCGGCGTGCCTTTTGCTCCAACCAAGAGGAGTAATTGCCCTCCCAAGGAATACCCTCACCCCGGTCAAGTTCGAGGATCCAGCCAGCTACATTATCCAGGAAGTAACGGTCGTGGGTAACGGCGATAACCGTTCCGGGAAATTCTTGCAGATACTGTTCCAGCCAATGCACCGATTCGGCATCGAGGTGGTTGGTAGGTTCATCCAGCAATAGAATATCGGGCTGGCTCAGCAGCAAGCGCGCCAAAGCAACCCGGCGGCGTTCACCACCAGATAGCACCTTCACGGGGGCATCATCGGGTGGGCAGCGCAAGGCATCCATAGCGGTACTCAGCTTGTTGTCGATCTCCCAGGCGTTGTAATGGTCGAGTTTTTCCATCAATTCTCCCTGCCGGTCAATGACGCGCATCATTTCATCATCATCCAATGGCTCGGCCAGTTTCATGTTGATCTCGTCGTATTCTGCCAGCATGTCCATGATATGCTGAACTCCCTCTTCCACGACCTGGCGCACGGTCTTGTTTTCATCCAAAGCAGGCTCTTGCTCCAGTAGGCCAATTTTATAGCTCCCATCAAAACTGATGCGGCCTTCATAGTTCTGTTCTACCCCGGCAATAATTTTGAGCAGGGTGGACTTACCAGAGCCATTGAGGCCTAAAACCCCGATTTTGGCGCCGTAAAAAAAGCTCAGCCATATATTATTGAGTACTTTCTTGCTGGGAGGGTAGGTTTTGGATACTCCCTCCATCGAAAAGATCACTTTGTGGTCGGACATATTTTTTGGATTTGGAGGGCAAATATACTACGCATCAGGATGATGGAAAAATATACCCAAATGAAAGTACAGGGCAAAGGCAGATTATTTTTGATGGGATAACAAATATGCTTGCTCGTTTCCTCCTATTGTTATAAATGACTATCACTAACGTGATTTGGATGAACCCGCGCAATTCCGATAAGGTCACTTTCAGCGATGGTGAATAAATGCTAAGTAATCATCCAAAGTCAAAAGAATTGTGTATTTGAATCCAATATGCCCCAAACCTCAGAGGGGGGGAAGGATTAATATCCAAAGCAGGTTAAGTACTCCTTGCTGGTGTTTTTTTGCCACCGCTTCGCGGTTCTGGAGTGGAAAGGCGTAGCCCCCCGAAGATCAAGGCGCAAATGCCCAATTCAGGTAAGGGCATTCAAAAGGAGAGATATAGCCTGTGTCGGCGTAATTTCAAATCACGCCGACACAAGATGGAAAAGCTCCGAAAAGCTATTTTTTCATCAACACTAAACCGTTACACCGACACCCAAATCGTATATCTCCTGAATATGTTTCAGTTTCTCCTCAAAATCAATTTTTAAATCAATGAGATTGCCGGTACGGATGTCGAATACCCAGCCATGTACGATGGGATAGCCCGTTTCGACAAACTGTTTTTGGACAATAGCCGTTTTAATGACGTTGATGCACTGTTCTTCAACATTCAATTCTACCAATCTTTTATAGCGGGCATCTTCGTCAGCGATAGCATTCAGCTCATCCTTATGCAAGCGATACACATCGCGGATGTTGCGGAGCCAAGGATTCAGAATGCCCAAATCCTGAGCCTGCATGGCCGCTTTTACGCCCCCGCAGTAATAATGGCCGCACACCACTACATGCTTCACTTTCAAATGACCGACGGCATATTGGATCACGCTCATCGCATTCAGGTCGGTATTGCTCACCACATTGGCGATGTTGCGATGCACGAACATTTCTCCCGGCTGCACACCGCTCATTTCCTCTGCAGTTACCCGGCTGTCGCTGCAACCGATGTAAAGGAATTCAGGGCTTTGACCTTCAGCTAGGTGTTTGAAAAATTCGCTATTTGAAGCCTTCTTTTCAGCTACCCATTTCTGGTTATTTTCAAAAATTTCTTGATACAAGCTCATGTTAGTATTACTTTTAGAAACGAAAGTATAAATAAAAAATCACTAAATAAAGGATTTTCGGATAAGAAATGCAGAAAAATTAAGTTCCCGATTTGTCCTTACAATAGCGGGCTAAACGATTCACTTCAAGTGTGGCCGCTATTGTAAGGACTCTGATAAATCGGGAAGTGATTTTTTGCACACTACATAAGTTAGTTCAAATGGGAAGCCGATGCCTATATTTCCGTATAGTACCCTATATTTGCAGCAGTTTTTCAACAACCTGCCTATGAGCATGTTTTTTCATAGCAGGCTAACATTACGTTTTATTTCAATCAAAGATAGTTATGGATAAATTCGATCTTATTGTGCTTGGCAGCGGCCCTGGGGGCTATGTTGCTGCTATTCGCGCTTCCCAGTTGGGGCTGAAAGTGGCCGTGGTAGAAAGAGAATCTTTGGGGGGCATTTGTCTCAACTGGGGCTGTATCCCAACCAAAGCTTTGCTGAAAAGCGCCCAGGTATTTGAATACATACAACACGCGAAAGACTACGGTATTCAGGTAGAAAAAGCAGCGGCAGACTTCCCCGGTATGATCAGTCGCAGCCGTGGGGTAGCTGACGGCATGAGCAAAGGGATTCAGTTTTTGTTTCGCAAAAATAAAATCACAGTCTTGAACGGCAACGGCAAGTTGCTGGCTGGTAAAAAAGTGGAAATAACGGCGGCAGACGGCAAGAAAACCGAATACCAGGCCGATCACATCATTGTGGCGACGGGAGGCCGGGCTAAAGAATTGCCCAACCTGCCGATTGACGGCAAAAAAATCATTGAATACCGCAAGGCCATGTCGATGGAAAGCCAACCCAAAAAGATGGTCGTTGTTGGCGCAGGTGCCATAGGTGTGGAATTTGCCTATTTCTACCACTCCATCGGCACGGAAGTAACGGTTGTGGAGTTTTTGGAGCAGGGGCTGGTACCCCGCGAGGATGTCGATATTTCCAAAGAACTGGCCAAGATATACAAGAAAAAGGGCATTGAAGTATTGGCCAACACTTCTGTAGAAACCGTGGATACCAAAGGCAAAGGCTGCAAGGTAACCGTAAAAGACCGCAAAACGGGTAAAACCAGTGAAATCACCTGCGATGTGGTGCTTTCCGCTGCCGGAGTAAGCCCCAATACGGAGAATATTGGCCTAGAAACCCTGGGTGTAAAAACCGATCGCGGCCTGATTCTGGTGGACGAATACTACCGCACAAATGTACCGGGCATCTACGCGATAGGCGATGTAGTGCCTGGCCCGGCTTTGGCGCATGTAGCCAGTGCAGAAGGCATCATTTGTGTGGAAAAAATTGCCGGGCATCATCCTCAACCAATGGATTACAACAACATCCCATCTTGCACCTATTGCAGCCCTGAAATTGCATCTGTAGGCTACACCGAGCAGGGGGCCAAAGACGCAGGTTACGAAATCAAGGTGGGTAAATTTCCTTTCACTGCCTCGGGAAAAGCCAGCGCCGCCGGTGCAAAAGAAGGCTTTGTAAAAGTCATTTTTGATGCGAAGTACGGCGAATTTCTGGGTGCCCACATGATCGGATACAACGTGACGGAAATGATCGCTGAAGTAGTGGCTGCCCGCAAATTAGAAACTACGGGGCATGAAATCATCAAGTCGGTACACCCACACCCAACGATGAGCGAAGCGGTGATGGAAGCAGCAGCAGCGGCTTACGATGAGGTGATTCATTTGTAAAAACCGCTCAGGTAAAGCACAAAAAAAGGGTTGATAGTCTATTCAGTACTATCGACCCTTTTTTCGTGTGCCGGAAGGGGGACTCGAACCCCCACGCCCGCAAAGGCACGCGCACCTGAAACGCGCACGTCTACCAATTTCGCCATTCCGGCTAAACCATTCTTGTACCGAAGGCGGGAATCGAACCCGCACTCTGTTGCCAGAACTGGATTTTGAATCCAGCGCGTCTACCAGTTCCGCCACTTCGGCAAAGGCGTCAAAAACAAATCCCAAAAGACTAATTTCTGTTGGGGCAGCAAATTTAGAAAGATTAATCAAACCCGCAAATAAAAAAATTAAATTATTTGCGGGTTTTTTGAAACAAAGGCGATCTATTTAAACCAGCTTCGGAAAATATCGAGGCCATTGGCATAAAGCACCAGCGCCATCACAATGATAAAGCCCACCATCGTAGCGCGTTCCATGAATTTATCGCTGGGTTTTTTGCCGGTTACGACTTCAAACAGCAAGAACATCACATGGCCGCCATCCAGTGCTGGTATGGGTAACAGGTTCATAAATGCCAGAATCAAAGACAGCACCGCTGTCATGGTCCAGAAGCGTTCCCAAACCCATTCGCCGCCAAACATGGAGCCGATAGCGCCGAAGCCGCCGAGGCTTTCTGAAGCTTTGATGCGGCCGCGGAACATTTGCCCAAAGGCTTTTAATTGGTCGTTGAGAAAACCTAAACCTTCACTGATACCCGCAGGAATGGCTTCAGCCAGGGTATATTCCTGACGCTTGGTATCGAAAAAATAATCGGGACCAACGGGGCGCACGCCTATTTTACCTTCTGCCGTAGTAGTCATGGCCAAGTTCAGGGTATCCTGTTTGTTTCGGACGACTTTTACGGTAACGTCTTTGCTGGGGTTGGTGGATGCCTGTCGGTAAAAATCGCTAAAAAATGGCGTGGGTGTATTGTTGAAAGCAATGATTTCATCTTCAACTTTTAACCCCCCTTTTGCTGCCGGAGATTCTTCCAGAACCTCCGCCGCTACAAAGGGCACTCGTGCTGTAAACAGCGATTGGTCTTTGGCCTCATAGCTGGATAAAATGCCTACCCATTTGGGGTCAATGGGCAGGGATATTTCCTGTCCACCGCGCTCCAATCGGATGGTATTGGCGTTGTTGATGATGATTTCGCGTATTACTTCCCGGTCGTTGAATTTCTCGAAAGGGGCATTACCAATAGCCAGAATGTGGTCGCCATCCTGCAAACCCATTTCCATGCCCAGCGAATCGACCGCGATCCCGTATTTCAGGTTTTCATTGGGCAGGTATTCCGATCCCCAATTCCACAGCACCATGCTGTACAAAAACAGACCCAGGATGAAATTGACGGTCACGCCCCCCAACATAATGATCAGGCGTTGCCAGGCGGGTTTGGAACGGAATTCCCATGGCTGGGGCGGCTGCTTCATTTGCTCGGAATCAAAACTCTCGTCAATCATACCCGATATTTTGACATAACCGCCTAAGGGCAACCAACCGATGCCATACTCGGTTTCTCCTTTTTTTATTTTAAAAAGTGAAAACCAGGGGTCGAAAAACAGGTAAAATTTTTCGACGCGGGTATTGAAAAGCCGGGCGGGGAAAAAATGCCCCATTTCGTGCAAAACAATCAGAATAGACAGGCTTAAAATCAACTGCCCGGCCATGATCACGTAATCCATACCTCAGTTTTGATATTGTATTTTTATTCGCAGTAGAAAAACAGCGTTATTTTTGCTAATGTTGCCCAAAACGCGCACAAAGGTACAGTATTTCGCCCAAATTTGTATTAAAACCGATAAACGAGTCAAAATGCAACTCTTTTTTACAACCGACATAACAGACAACATAGCAATATTGCCAGAAGAAGAGGCTCGGCACTGTTTTTTATCCTTGCGGAAAAAAGTGGGCGACCTGATCCAGGTGGTGGATGGCCAAGGCGGATTTTACCAGGCACAGATCATCACCATCGACAAAAAAAGCTGTCAGGCGAAGGTAGTGGATCACCAAATGGGCTATGGAAAGCGCGATTGTCGCATCCACCTGGCGGTAGCGCCGACCAAAAATATGGATCGTATCGAATGGTTGCTGGAAAAGGCAACCGAATTGGGAATAGATGAAGTAACGCTGTTGCTGTGCGATCATTCTGAACGGCGGCAAGTTAAAATGGAACGCCTGGAAAAACTGCTCATTGCTGCCATGAAGCAATCGGTGCAAGCCTATCTGCCGCGCTTGAATCCCTTAACGCCATTCGCGGATTTTGTTATTCAGCAAAAGGGGGTGAATCAGCAAAACTTCATTGCTCACTGCCATTCTGGCGACAAAGGCCGTCTGAAAGGCAACTACCAACCCGGACAAAACGTTTGTATGCTTATTGGGCCAGAAGGCGATTTTTCAACGGATGAGGTGGCGCTGGCTTTGGCAAATGACTTTTTTCCCATAAGTTTGGGCACTGTTCGGCTGCGGACGGAAACGGCAGGGCTGGTGGTGCTGCATTCGGTGCATTTTGTGAATGAAGAAATTGGGTGAGGGTGAGGGTGAGGGAGAGAGTGAGTTGGGTGTGGGTGTGGGTGTGGCTAGGCCTATACCTCGAACACTCGATTGCTCAACTCCTCAAAAGCCTAGCTTTAGCCTACCATCCTGCCTGCAACATTTTCCATTTCCCTCAAAGGATCGACTAAAAATTACAATTTTAACAATGAAAAATACAATTTTTCTTTTTGGTTTGCTGCTTGTTTTTGGGAGTTCTTCCTGGATGGACGAAGGCGCACCGCTGCAAATGGGATTGCTCAAGTACCGAGGTGGCGGCGACTGGTATGCCAACCCGACTGCTTTGCCCAATTTGGCGGCTTTTTGCAACCAACAATTGGGCACCAATTTCGACTTGGAATATGCCGAAGTGGAGGTAGGTAGCGCCGATTTGTTCAATTATGCTTTCATCCACATGACTGGACATGGCAACGTCGTTTTTTCAGATGCTGAAGCGGACAACCTACGCAATTATTTGATGGCAGGCGGGTTCTTACACATTGACGACAACTATGGCATTGACCCTTATGTGCGGGTGGCTATGAAACAGGTGTTTCCTGAGTTGGAGTTTACCGAATTGCCTTTTGAGCACGAAATTTATCACCAGAAATACGAGTTCAAGCGGGGATTGCCCAAGATTCACAAGCACGACGACAAATCGCCCCAGGGTTTTGGTTTGTTTTGGGAAGGGCGTTTGGTGTGCTTTTACTCTTACGAATGCGACTTGGGCGATGGCTGGGAAGACCCCGAAGTGCACAATGACCCACCTGATGTGCGGCTGCAAGCGCTGCAAATGGGCGCCAACATCATACAATTTGCTTTTGAACAATAGGAAAATACAGCGGGTACCTTCAATCTGTCCGCTTGCTGTTTTTCCGCCAATCGAATAAAACCATGTCCAAAATTGCTGTTTTTCCCGGTTCCTTCGATCCCATCACCGTTGGGCATGTCGATCTGGTTAAAAGGGCGTTGCCGCTTTTTGATAAAATTGTGGTAGCTGTTGGCCAAAACAACCAAAAAAAGTACCTCTTTACCCTGGAAGAACGGCGGCGCTGGCTGGAAGCTGTCTTTCAGCACGAACCCAAAGTGGAGGTCGGCCAGTTTGATGGCCTGACGGCGCACTATTGTAAATCCATCGGCGCTAAATTCTTGCTGCGCGGCCTGCGCAATGCCTCCGATTTCGACTACGAAAAAACCATTTCCCAACTCAACCACATCGTTGGCGATGGCTTGGAAACGCTTTTCCTCATCAGCCAACCCGCCTACTCGCATATCAGCTCCACCATTGTCCGGGAAATCATCAAAGGCCAGGGGGATGCCCGCCCTTTTTTGCCGGCGGAGGTGGTGATTGATGCGGAGCGGATCGGGTAGTGCAGGGGGGCTGCTCTGATAAAACCGGAAAGCAAAGCCTATTGCAGACAGGATGAACAAGATTCATTGGATGTTGGGAACGCGGACAACGGATCAGCGCGAATAAAAGCCATCACGTGTCGCATAGGAACGCAGATTGAGCGGATCGAACAGATTTTCGCGGAAAGAACCTTCCGTGTGCATCCGCTATATCCGTGTCATCCGTGTACTATCACGTCTAATATGGGAACGCGGATGGAGCGGATCGACCGGATTTTCGCGGAAAAAAGCTATCCGTGTACATCCGCTATATCCGTGTCATCCGTGTGCCAACCATCCCACCTTGTGTAACTAATTCGCCCCATAACATTTCCATGGCCATGCACCAAAATTTCTACCAAATTCCCGAACTTTGCAGCGAGCATTTTGATTGACCATTCCATACAAATAACTTATGCGTTTGCACAAAGAAGGCATCGTAACCCTTGTTGTCGTATTTTTAGCACTCACCTTGATCGTTTGGATCATTTACACTTTTGTACCCCTCCTGTTTGAAATAAGTGTATTGGTAGCCCTCCTGTTTTACCTATTTATCCTGCAATTTTTTCGGAATCCCAAACGAGCTATCCCGCAGCGAGACAACAGCTTGATCTATGCCCCCGCAGATGGAAAAGTGGTGGTGATCGAAACCACGCACGAGCCAGAATATTTCCAGGAGGAGCGCCGTCAAATCTCCATCTTCATGTCGCCATTGAATGTACATGTGAATCGGAATCCGATCAGCGGCACGGTGCGGTACAGCCGCTACCATCCCGGCAAATTCCTGGTGGCCTGGCACCCCAAATCTTCAACAGAAAATGAACGCACCACCGTGGTAATCGGTGCCGAAAAAGGCGATATACTCCTGCGCCAGATTGCAGGAGCCGTTGCTCGCCGGATTAAGAACTACCTAAAAGAAGGACAATCGGTACAGCAAGGAGCAGAAATGGGCTTCATCAAATTTGGTTCGAGGGTAGATGTGTTTTTACCGCTGGATGCAGAGGTACTGGTGCAGCCAGATCAGGTGGTCAAAGGGAATGTCACCGTGATAGCGAGGTGGTGAATGCCTAGCCACACCCACACTCACCCTCAATTTCCCTTTAACAATACTACCTCAATAAAAAAGCCATCTAGGTACCCGGTTTGAAAGGAAGCCCCCATTTGCTCTGCGCGCAGTTGCATGTTCGACAAGCCCAAGCCGGTCGTTTTGTAGTTCTTTTCGACAACTCGTCCATTATCCTGGATACGCATACTCAAGCCATTTTTACCTGTTTTGTGCAAACGCACCGTCACCCGGTCGGCATTAGAGTGTTTGGCCACGTTGGTGATGGCCTCTTTGTAGATCAAGTATAAATTTTGGCGGATGTGAGAAGGGACACTTTTGCTGAGGGCCAACTGATCCACCTGCAAATCCAGGAAAATATCTTTGGGTGTGAGGGTCTCTTCGGCGTGCTCGCGCATGCGGTCGATCAGGTTTTCCAATTTGTCTTTCCGCGCATCAATTGCCCAAACCGTATCGCGCATCCGGGACATAGCGCTCCGACTCAATTCGCTGATGCGTTTGAGTTTAGGTTTGTTGCTTTCGGGGGCACTCAATTCGAGGATTTCCGATTGCATGGCCAAACCCGATAATATGGTGCCCACGTCATCGTGCAGATTGCTGGAAATTTTGACCCGCATGCGTTCAATTTTCAGGGCTTGTTGCAATTGATAAACAAAAATGCCATAAGTAATGCTGGCTATGGTCACCAGGCACAAGGCATAAAACCACCAAGTACGCCACCAGGGCGTTTTGACATGGATGAGCAACTCCAAAGGCGTTTCATTCCAGCGACCATCGGAATTGGCGGCTTTAACGCGGAAAGTGTAGTAGTTTGGAGGTAAGTTAGCATACCGGACAAATCCCTTAGTGCCTGCTTTCACCCAGCCATTATCGTAAGGTTCCAGTTGGTATTCAAAGGTATTATTGGCGGGATCGCTGTATTCCAGTGCCACAAATTCCAGCGAGAGGGTGTTGTCCAAAAAGGGCAGGGTAATTTGTTTTAGCTCTCCCACTTGCAGGTTGGTGTCGCGGCGTTCGTATTTGTCGTAAGGCTCATCATTGATCAGCAACTGCGTCAATCGAACCGATGGCAGGTAGGGAACATCTGGCATGTGGAGTGGGTCAAAGCGGTTCAAACCCTTGTTGCCGCCCATCCACATCCGACCATTGCTTTGCAGCAAATAGGCATTCTTGTTGAATTCGTTGTCTTGTAAGCCATCCATAGGCGAATAGCGGCGATAGGTTTTCCCAAACGGGTCATACCGTATGACACCTCGGTTGCAACTCAACCAAAAGCAGTTGGCTTGGTCAGGAAGGATGCTGTAATAGTTTTCGGCAGGCACGAGGTGTTCGCTTTCGTTTAACCTTTGGTAATTCAGGTTAGAAGTGTTGACATATAATAAGCCAGTGGTAGTAGCAACCCACAAGGTGTCACTCTTTTCGTAAAAAGCTCTGGCATAGCCTATGTTTTCGATGCTGCCTTTCTGCCGATAAAATCCTGCCTTTTTTTCCAATACAATCAGACTAGTCGCATCCAAAGCCAGGTAGAGCTTGCCGTTTTTATCTTCATAAACTGCGGTGGACTGGCGGACTTGCCATTCGCCCAGTTCTTTTACCTTTTCAAATTGACCAGATAAGGGCAAAAAAGCATAGATGCCGGCATAAGTGGTTACCAAAATGCGGCCATTTTTTAGGCGATACACGTATAACACATCGCTGGGCAGCGCCGCTTGGTATTGAAAAACCCCCAAATCTGCATTCCATCGGAAAAGGGCATTGGTATAACAGGCCCAAATGCCTCCTAATGGGTCTTCAAAAAAATACTCCACCTTACCGGCTGAAATATCCTTTGGACTCAAAAGCGGAAAAATTTGATGGGATTTGCCATCGGCGCTAAACCTGAGGGCTTCGCCTGACCGCGCATTACACCAAACAGCGCCTTGCTTATCTTCAAACATCGCCGTAATGGCCAAGCCCTGCAAAGGGGTGATGTTTTCAAATTTTTGCTTTTTCAGGTTGGTATAACTCACGCCTCCTCTGGGGCTGGACACCCATAGATTTTCCTGTTTGTCCACGTATAGGGCAATGATGTTTTTAAAATGAAGCCCATTGGGGCGATCCGACTGTAGTGGAATGTGCTGGATGAATTTTTGCTTATGGGTATGAAACAGCAGCAGCCCCGCTTCAGCAGTAGCTACCAATAGTAAGGAGTCATTCAAATGCGCCATTGCCCGGACCTCACCAATGGGTTGATCCCGATATTGTTCGTGCACCTGAGCTGTTTGATTCCACGGATTAAAGGCTATCAAGGCATTGTCCATAGCCAGGTACCAGAGGCTATCTAGGTCGGGGAGAGCCACGAAAGAACGCCGTGCTGCTAAGGCAGGCTTGTCCTCCGCCATTAAACTGACGGTACGATTAGTGGATAAATCGAGTAATTCTATCCCTGCTTTGTTGGTAAAATAGGCCGAAACAATTTGGCTTACTTGCCCGTTGGCTTCGCAAACCGGATAATGCCGCTGCCCGCCGATGGGGCCAATGATGCTGTCTTTTCTAGTCTGCGTGTTCCAAACGTGCAGCACGCCTAGCTCATTGACTCCGGCACGCAGCCAGAGCTTATCGGCTTTATCGAGGTAAAAAGCGAAATAATCCTGAACAATCGTTGCTCCTGCTTGCGTTTGAAGCTGGTAATGCTCAAATCGGTCTTTTTTTCTAATATAGCAATGAATTCCCTCGTAAGTGGTGAACCACAGGTTGGCGGCCTCGTCCTCGTAAAAATTGCTGGTAATGATGTTGCCCAGTAAACCGGTAGCACCATCGGCTTTGTAAATTTTGACCGACTTACCATCGAAGCGGTTTAGCCCTTCCAGCGAACTTAGCCAGATAAAGCCCCGGGAATCCTGATAAATAAAGGCGTTGGTGCCTTGGGATAGGCCTTCGTTGGGGGATAAATGGTGGAAGGAAAAATGCAAATCCTGCCCTATGCTCTTGGTGCCGATCAGACACAGTAGCCCAAAACACAAGCGGTATAAAGCATACGGATCTACGTGCTTCATGTATGCATCAGTACATTTTTAGCTGATAGAATCAGTTAGCTGACCTTAGCGTTAAGTGGGATTATTATCATTGGTAGTTGTTGCGAACAAATTGTCGTCGGTATATCCGCCACCGCCGCAGTCTGGAGGGCAGGGCAAAGCACTTAAAACGGCGTTGTCCAAGTCATTACCGTTTTGGTCAACAGCCACAGCTGCTAAAGTACTGACTTTTTCTTTACCATCGTTGAAGTCTATGATGGCTTCATAAAATCGAATGCCACTTGCATTTGCGGTGTTCAGCAGGTTTTCAATAGCCGTGCGTTGGAAAAAGATTTTAGAATAATTGCGCGGCATATCTGTAGAGGGAGTTCTGGACAAGGGCATTTCCGCGCTCCCGTTTAGTTGGCTGTCCTTCACCTTGTCGCGGTATTCTTCTAGTTTTGCAACACATTGATCTTGGTTTAAGATACTTGAGCCAGTGGTATTGGCTGATCCATCTGATTCGGCTAGAATAACGCTGTAATTAGAGCCAAACACCAAATCCGCTCTTTCAGTTGTAGAAGCAATCGCCTGTAAGGATGGCACTTGAAGGCTATTCATACCAGGGTAAAAACGCAAGCCACCTACCATACTAGCTGCAGGTTGAGGGTTGGGCGTAGTAGGTATTGGCACTGGGGGATTTAGCAGGCTATTCAAGTCAACTTTGCTAAAAAATGCCTTGAGCACCGATTTTCCTGTGCTTTCGTCACGACTCAGGGCATCTTTAATGCCGTTAATTGTGTTCTGGTCGAGCAAATGGCTCTCTGGTTTGTCTTGCCCGGCGGTTAGAGGTGGGGCTGTGAAAGTAAATGCCATGATAGTAGGGTTTTTGTGTTGAAGAAAAAAGATTAGAGCTTGCCTTCAAAAGATTTTCGAATCACTTCTGCCTTACTGTTTACCTCGAGTATCCGGTAGATGCGCTTGATGTGATCGCGAACCGTATCGATGGAAATATCGAGTTTATCGGCTATCATTTTATAACTCAAGCCATTAACAATGCCTTGTACGATTTCCTTTTGGCGGGGCGACAGGGTTTCTTTTTCTTTTTGTTCTTTAGGCATAAAATGCTGGGCAATCTTCCGGGCTATGGAAGGCGACATAAAGGAACCTCCCCGATGAATGGTAAAAATAGCCTCCCGGATGACTGCCAGTGAGGTGCGTTTGGTAATATAGGAGCAAGCTCCCGCACAAAGCGCATCAAATATCTTTTCCTCTTCCTCGAAAGTAGTCAGCATTACAATATCCGCCTCCTGATATTTCTGACGAATGTGATAAATCCCCTGTATGCCCGACATGCCGGGCAATCCGATGTCCAACAAAAGCAAGTTCAAAGCTGGTCTGGTCTGGTCTTTGATTGCGACGAGGAGTTCTTCCATGCTTTTGGCAACCAGGCAAATTTCCAGCGATGGGTGTTCAGAAAGAAAACCTACCAGGCTTTCCCGGATCACCGGATCATCTTCGACTATTGCTAATTTGATATTTTCCATACAACAAAGTTCCGTTAAAAAAACGGGGCAAGCGACCACATGTTGATGTGGAGGTGAACTTTTAGGGCGGGAAATAACGCAACTTAACGAATATACGAACTAATTGCATAAACTATACCATTCTGCTGACAATTTTTGCAGAAGTCATAGCTGAAGTGTCGGCGTGAGCCCAAAGTCACACCGACACGCTAAGAATTGAGTTTTCTGAAGCGGAAGTCCTATCCAATAGCCATAGGTACATCCATGACCAAGAATTCAGCTTGACTTTCAGATGTGATGGTAATTTTATCAGTATCCCAGACGCCCAAGCCATCCCTGGTTTGGAGCAATTGCTCGTTTACTGTAATGTCGCCTTTCAAAACGAAGATATACACGCCATTGCCCGCCTTTTTGATTGGATATTCCTGGCTGATTCCGGCATCAAAATCGGCCAGATGGAACCAGGCGTCCTGATGAATCCATACCCCTTCATCATCCGGATTAGGGGAAAGGATCTGCTGCAATTTGTTTTTGCGATCAGCAGCATCCAAGGTCAGTTGGTCATAGCGCGGTTGTACATTGCGCTTGTTTGGGAAAACCCAGATCTGGAGGAATTTTACCAGGCTATCTTTGTTCTTGTTGTATTCGCTGTGGGCGATTCCGGTACCTGCGCTCATCACCTGTACATCGCCGTTGCGGATAACGGCCAGGTTGCCCATACTGTCTTTGTGCTCCAGGTCGCCCTCCAGTGGGATGCTGATGATTTCCATGTTGTCGTGTGGGTGGGTGCCAAAACCCATCCCTGCTGCTACGGTATCGTCGTTCAATACCCGCAGTACTCCAAAGTGCATGCGTTCCGGGTTGTAGTAATTGGCGAAGCTAAAACTGTGATACGATTTCAACCAGCCATGGTCGGCATAGCCCCTGCTGCTTGCTTTATGCAAAACGGTATTTGACATAATATTTGAATTTGTATTGGGTAAATGATTAAAACCTACGATTTCCAATTGGCGCAACTCGTCTATATTGTTTTGGACGAGATTGGCCAGGCCGCCGCTTGCGCTAAATATGGCGGTACCTAATAGGCCCTTTTGGAGGAATTGTTTTCTGTTCATATATCTTTTATTTTTGGTTTAATCTGGTACAAATTTAAGGGAAAAGGAAAGGGAAAAGCATTGAACTAGTTCAAGAAGTTGACTCTATGTCTTCTCAATCCGCACGTGAAGGCGCACAGAGCGTGAAAGTAGGAATGTGTGTTTTTCAGACATGATTAACAGGGTTGACAGGATGCGGGTGCGGGTGAGGCCGCGAAAATCCGTTTGATCCGCCCCATCCGCGTTGCTATACCGCACGTGAAGGCGCACAGAGCGTGAAGGTAGGAATGTGTGTTTTTCAGACATGATTAACAGGGTTGACAGGATGCGGGTGCGGGTGAGGCCGCGAAAATCCGTTTGATCCGCCCCATCCGCGTTGCTATACCGCACGTGAAGGCGCACAGAGCGTGAAGGTAGGAATGTGTGTTTTTCAGACATGATTAACAGGGTTGACAGGATGCGGGTGCG
>CALMIR010000109.1 GCA_937864265.1 uncultured Saprospirales bacterium
TGTGCTCCCTAAGGTACGCATTTTATTACTTTTGCGACATTTTGAATTGCACCCGATCCAATCGGGGTTCCAATATTAGTTGGTTCCAAAAATAATAAAGGTGGATCAAAATTGAAATCTACAAACAAACAGACTTGTGACAAAAGACAGCTTTGTCCGTCACTCGTAATATCAGTAAAAGCAATTCCTCCATTACTAGAGGAGACAGAAGAAGAAAATGGAATTTGGCTATCACCACAATGAGCCGCTAAAAAACATTCATTGGTTCCAGGAACTGGAGGCGCTGCTTCTATTCTTATAGGTTCATATTTAGTGTCTACTACCGTTTCACCGCAAAATACATCAATGATGCATGCAGAAGGCTTGAAAAGAGTACCATCAAAAAGCCCATAAAAATTAGTTATTTCTTCATGTGTTGTGATACTATTCTGTATCTCATAGCATTCTACAATATCATCACTGTTAGGACTAGTCATTGTCACACAATAAGTGCCTGCCGACAAATTATTAATGGCGGGGCCTGAACTTCCATTACTCCAAGTGAATACAACACCGGAAGAGACATTAGTGGCTTCGACTACTATCCTGCCTATCAAATAACCTTCACACGTGTGCTTAATGGTCACTAGATTAATTTCTGCAGAAATTAATGGTACTTCAAAACAGTCACTAACCATATTGTCGCACAAATCAGTTAAAGTAACGCAGTATTGACCACTAGCTAAGCCAGTAAGCGAGTTGGCCATACCCGACAATGGGCCACCATTAGGCCCTGTCCATTGATATTCAAAAGGAGGCGTTCCTCCTTCAAAAGCAACTAGAATAGACCCATCTTCGAATCCTCCTTTAGTATCTGGATCAATTGCTGCAATAAAATTAGCAATACCTCCTTGTGAGGCAATTTCATCAACAGTAAAACAGGCCGTATTTGAACAAGATGTAGTAGAATTTGTAACTGTTACACAATACTCTCCGACTGCCAAATTCGAAATTTCATCTGAGGTGGAACCATTGCTCCACAAATAAGTAATTTCACCAGGTGTATTTGTAATTCCAATAACGTCCAACTCACCATTAGATGCGTTCTCGCATGTGTTTTGAAGGAAAGAAAGAAAAACCTGTGGAAGATCATCTATAAGCTCGACCTCAAACTCAGCCATACACATGTTAGCATCCGTAACTATTAATGTATAATCACCTGCGGATAAATTCAGCCAAGCCCAGCCAAAATTATGCTTGGGTACGATATCCCCATTAGCGTTATAAAGCACCAATTCGTAGGGGTCTGTCCCTCCTGCAGGGCCGCCAAACTGAAAATAAATGCGCCCATTATTCAAATTACAGGCGGAAGGATGGGTTATTGCCTGTTCAAGGCCTTCCAATATGATTTGTTCATTACAAACTATATAATCTACCTGCACACAAAGCGTCGCCACACCACATAGAGCGTCTTTCACTGTGACACAATATTCTCCAGGCATCAAATTGGAAATGTCCTCAGTGGAAGCGATAAACCCTCCTGGGCCAGACCAGGAAAATTCAAAAGGGGCGAAACCTCCATTAACCTGTAAATCAATAGCACCATCAGTGCCTGTTTCATTACTTGCCATAGTAACATTTGCGACTAAATCATCATCCAATATGGTTTGGAAAAATAGATCATTGCAAATAAACAAGGACAGCATACTTAAGGATACATTATACATGAATGATTTCATGGCAGCTTCTTTTTTTAATTGTTCATCCATAAACTTTGCCCTGCTTGGGGTTAATACCTCTTACCAGGTTCTCCGCACACGCCTTTAGTATCTATCCATAACAATCCACAGACGTGGATTTTTCCATTCATATATGGACACCCGTTTTCATCTAAATAGAAGTCAAACGTCTCCACCGTTTCTCCTGAGCGGCGCTTTCCCAATACAGTCATGGCATTCTTTAACTCATAGTAATGGATATTAGAAACAGGCCTGTTTGGGTCGTATGCTGATTGGTATTGATCGAAAAAAAGATGGGTGATTCCCCGTACCCAATTACCTTGTTGATCTCTTTCTGTGTAAGTAAACATCGTTCCCACTGTTGGAGAAAAGGTAAGATAACTAAACTTAAAGGTATCGATAAAATCAAAGCCGAGTAACTCTGTTCGACGATCATTAACTAATCCAGCTATCGTGTCCAAAACTTGTCCATTTGAGTCACATAATAATAGCATTAGATGCCTGGCCTTAGGATTGTGTTTATCTAGTGCTATTTTCAACCCGATAGAGTCGTTTTGTTGTCCGAATAAAGCTATGGAAGCCAAGGAAAAAAAATACATGCACAATACCTTTTTCATATTTGTGTACTTTGCAAAGGTTTAATAAATAACGTTCAGAGGTCTTTTACGCATAATTAAGGACTTAGAATTACTTCTTGGACATTAGCCCCATCTAATGTATGCCCAGCCCACATAACATTATAATACATATTCATACCATTCTCTATTCTCTGGTAGATTATCACTCCTCCTAATCCCTCTATGGCATCAGAAGTCCATTGTTGAGCCGTTCCTTTAATTGGAGATCCATAAGAGGGGTCAAAATACTTACCACCATACTTAACGACGGCATGATTGTTAAATGCAGAACGAGGATCAGGATTACCTTGACCGGGAAGCCCTATATCATCGACTCTAAACAATTCATTTCCATTACTCAACGTAAGGCTCGTTGAAGGCAAAACTTCTTCACATTCCAGGCATTGAAAATCAGGAAAATAGAGATTATTATACCCATTGGTGGTTTGAATTTTCCAATTTTTTACAAAAAAATAGGTATCAGAATACATAAAATAACTTACTAAATTAGCATCATTTTGAAAAAACGACTGAACAGTTGGGGCAAATTCTACCAAAGAAGAGGGCGGAAAAATGCCATAGTTCCAAGTTACTATACTGAGTTCACTCCCCGAAATGCCTTGCACCTGAATGAGCGCATTAAACAAATCCGCCCATGCACCACATGTGGCATCTTCATAGGCCAGCAAGGCCCCTGCAGTAAAACAACTTCCGTCTCCAAAATATTGCTGCGGAATATTATTACCCCAGTATTCCATACAATGCAAACTATTAAACCGTTGCACACAGCGGTCTAAAAAATCATCATATATCTTTTTAACAACTTGTGACGGGCTACTGACTCCATGAGCATTTTTACATCCTATGTATAATAAAGAGTGATAGATTTCTCCAAACAAAGATGGAATATTCCGGGTAACATATACGGGATTATTACTTTGTCCAATGATCCTGCCAGTGCTGTTTGCATTATCAGACATATACCATGTAATAGTAAAATTTTCGTAATGCTGAACTGTATTATTAGGAAAAGGAGCATTAAACGAACTAGGCGGATAATCAATGATACCTTGTTGGTTGATAGTCAATAGTAGGTTAGGCAGTTGATACAATACTATTCCATTTGAGGAACATACTCCTTTTATATAAAAAGATCCTGAACAATCAGCAGTTTTAAAAATAGCACTTACTCTTCCTATGCTACCACTAACATAAGCAGCCGGTCTAATAATTGGTTGATCGCCACCCTCATAAGTTACCGTTTGGTCAATACCGGAAATGACGTTAGCAGGTTGGATCACAGGGGACCCCTGTAGATTTGGGAGAGGGTCTTCAAAGATAAGAATCCAGTTTTCTTCGCCAGCTTCAGGAGCGTGAAAGCTGACTTCATTAAGTTGGATATTGTAATTGAAGTTTTGAGAAAATACTTTAGGAACAAAAAGAGAAGAAAAGAAAAATATCGCTAGGATAAACCTAAATTGGTAATTGGTAATTGGTACATACTTATATGTTTTGTCAAACAAAAATAATGCATTGCTTTCAAAAAGCAAAATTAAAAACCTGTTTTTTTAAAATACCAGATAAAGATGTAAAAACAAGTGTTTAAACGCTTGCGGAATGCCTCTCTCAAAATGGATCATCCCTATGTATGCCCCAAGCGGAAAGGCCGTTAAATCCAAGCCATTTCCTGTTGTGTGCCGTTTTATATTCCATTGATTTCATCCTCCGTCAAGCCTGTATATTTAATTATTTTACGGATGGGCTTTCCGTCATTTTTCATTGCTCTTGCTACATCGATCTTTACTTTTTTTTAGAATGAGCCAATTTCCCCTTTTCACGCTTTCAAAAAATGGAAACACGCCCATGCTCGACTTAACCTTAATTAACCTTCATTAACCTCCCTTATGTTTGGAAGCCCTTAGCTTTGTGGTAACAAAAAAAGTAACCATGAAGCAAGTATTTTTATTTCTCCTGGGCTGTATGCCCGCATTCCTTATCGCACAGACCAACGCCGGCCAGGTGACCTATCAGGAAACAGTGAAGCTAAACATCGAATTGCCGGAAGAGCACAAGGGCATGATACAAGGACTGCCTAGCTCCCAGTCTTTTTCCAAAACGCTCTATTTCAACGAAACAGAGTCGCTCTATAAAGATACCCCCGAAAAAGAAACGGAGGGCGACATTACCATTAGCCAGGAAAGCGATGGGATGAACTTCAAGATGGTGATGAAACGCCCAGAAGAAAGTTTTTACACCAATAGTGTGGAGGCGCGTACCGTTTTTGCCCGGGAATTCTTTGGCCGTGATTTCCTGATCGTCGGCGCCCTACCCGAATACGCCTGGAAATTGACCAGCCAACAGAAGACCATATTAGGCTATGTTTGCCAAAAAGCCACTTTTCAGGATTCTACGCGCCTAGTGGAAGCTTGGTTTACCATACAAATCCCCCTGAGCTTCGGCCCTGATGCATTTAACCAATTGCCGGGTTTGGTGCTGGAAGTCAACATCAACAACGGTGAAAGAACCATCCTGGCGCAGGAAATAGTGTTGGGTGAGTTGGAAAAAGGCACAATTGAGGTACCCAAAAAAGGGAAAACAGTCACCCAAGCAGAGTTTGATCTGATCGAGGCCGAAAAGATGAAGGAACTGGAGCAGGAAATGGGCGGCCAAGGCGGCGGTATGCGGATGATTATTAGAAATTGAGTGAGGGCTAGAGTGGGTGTGAGCATGTGTGTTAGGGTGAGTACTCAACACTAAGAACACTAAGGGAGTAAGAAGAAATTGAGGGTGAGTGAGAGTGGCTAAGCTTGGCCAAAAAGCCTAGCTTCAAGCCCCGCCCTCAAAATCCCCCAGCATTTTCAAAAAAGAGAACTAAAAAATGAGCCATTTAAGAAATCACCCGATATTAATTTTATTGTTTCTGTTTTCCCTATCTCTTTCGGCTCAGAAAAACGGGATGCTGGAAGGGCATGTAGTGGATAGCTCCAACGCGGCGCTGCCTTTGGCCACCGTCAGTCTTTTGCAACAGCAGGACAGTGTGTTGGTGAGCTTTGGGATTACGGATGGGAGTGGCCGTTTTGTATTGCGCAACTTGGGTCACGGCGATTATTTATTGCAGGTATCGTATGTGGGCTATGCCCCGCACTACCAGACGCTGAGCTTGACCAATGATCAGAATAAGCTGGATTTGGGCTTCATCGTTCTGGAGGCGGGCAGCAATTTATTGGATGCCGTAGAAATCGTTTCAGAACGCGACCCCATGCGCTTTAGTCGGGATACTGTCATTTACAACGCAGATGCTTTTAAAACCCAAGCGGGTGCTGTGGTGGAAGATTTGTTGAAACAGTTGCCGGGGCTGGAGGTCGAAGCAGATGGATCCATTCGCGCTCAGGGCGAAACGGTTCAAAATGTGCTGGTCAATGGGAAGGAATTTTTTGGCAATGATCCTTCGATTGCGACCAAGAACTTGCCTGCCGACATCGTGGATAAGGTAGCTGTTTATGACAAAAAATCCGATCGGGCAGAATTTACAGGTATTGAAGATGGCCGCGACGAGAAAACCATTAACCTGAAATTGAAGAAAGACAAAGCCAGTGGCCAATTTGGCCGCGCCAACGCTGGCTATGGCACGGATGGCCGCTTTGAAGGCAAGGCCAACCTCAACCGCTTCACCGCCAATACCCAACTTTCACTCATCGGCATGGGCAACAATACCAATGATGCTGGATTCTCTTTTAACGACTACATGCGTTTCATGGGGGGCTTGCAAAATATGGGTTCTGCTGGCGGCAGCGGGCGTGGGGTACGCCTTTCTTTCGACCCTAATTCTCCCGCAGCCAGCCTCATGGGAAGGGGGAATAATAACGGTATCAACACTACCTGGGCAACCGGGATAAACTTGAATCAGGAATTTGGTAGCAAGACCCAATTGAACGGCAGCTATTTTTACAACCGCATCCAAAATGACCTAGAGCGCAACATCGATCGGGAAAATATTTTGGAGGAGGATGCTTTTAGGAGCACCGAAATGGAAAACCGATTGAGTCGCAATAAGAATCATCGATTGAATCTGAGCCTGCGCCACGAAATAGATTCATCCCAGTATCTGATGCTGCGCGCTAATGCAGGCATCAACGATGCCCTGTTGCAAAGCATGGCTTGGAACAATACCTTTGGCACTAACGACACGCTGCAAAATGAAAGCCAGCGCGATTATTTGTCAACCGGCGATAATTGGGAAATGAGTCACCGCTTGAGCTACCATAAGCGTTTTGGCAAAGCTGGGCGCGCTTTGTTTGCGGAAGCTACCTTGGGGAAAAACAACAATCAGCAGTATGCCAACATCAACTCCCTCAACCGCTTTTATGCCGATAACATGGCTCCTTTTTCCGATACCTTGGAACAACAACAAGACTACCTTGACTTGGCAGCCGCTTACAGCGCTACTATTTCTTATACCGAGCCTGTCGGAAAAGGGCGCTACCTGGAGCTGTTGCTGACCCGGCAAAATTTTCAGAACGATACGGAAAAAGATTTTTTTGATCGCGAAAAAAGCGAGCTGATCCTGAATGAAAATCTGAGCAACCGCTTTGATCGGACTTACCGCTACGATCGGGGCGAGTTGAATTTGTTGTTCAATGGGAAAAAATACAATTTGACACTGGGTACGGCCTTGCAACAGTCCACCTTGGTGGGTAAAAGTGATCAAGAGTTGCCCCTGAATCGGCAATTCACTCGTATTTTGCCCAGGCTTTTCTTAAACTACGAGTTTGGCCTAAGCCGCAATTTTAATCTGGAATATGAAACCCGTTTGCAGGAGCCATCACTGGAACAATTGCAACCCGTGGTGGATAATTCCGACCCGTTGAATGTGTTTATCGGGAATCCCGATTTGAAGCCGGAGTATGTGCACAGCCTCAATGCCGGCTATTTCCTGTACGACCAATTTAGTTTTACCAGCTTTTTTGCCAACTTGGAGGGACAATACACCAAGGATCGGATCACCAATTCCAGTTTTATTGATTCGCTCTTCAGGCGCAGTATTTTACCCATCAATGTCGATCAAGAAGTCAGTTTGCGTGCTTATACGAGTTTTAGCACTCCGCTCCGTTTTATCAAATCCAGTATCCGAATAGGGCTGAGCAGCAATTGGAGCCAGGGTATTTTGTATGTCAATGAGTTGGCCAATACCACCCGTCGCCTGCGCCATTCACTGAATATTTCGCTGGAAAACCGAAAAAAAGACAAAATTGATGCCCGCATCGGCTGGCGATTTAACTATAATGAGACCACTTATTCTGTCAGCAAATCCCTCAATCAGGACTATAGCGATCAGCGTTATTTCGTAGAGGCCAGTATTACCCCTTCTGAAAAATGGTTTTTCCGGACACAAGTGGATTACACCTTGTTTTCAAAAGAAGCATTTGGAGATGAGCGCCAAATTGTTTTGTGGCAGGCAAGCATTGGACGCTATGTGTTCGCCAACAATCGCGGGCAAATTTCCTTGAAAGGATTTGATTTGTTGCAACAAAATACCGGAATCAACCGAAATACGCAACTCAATTATGTGGAAGAAGAAAGGGTACTGGCGTTGGGGCGTTATTTCTTGCTGAGCTTTGGGTATTCCTTATCGGGCTTTGGCAAAGAAGCAGGCGGGATAGAAATAAAGATGATGGAATAAAAAAGCAGGCACTTCGAGCCGCCTTTTGAGCTTCGAAGTGCCTGCTATTTCAAAGGATCGCGCAACAATAGCTGCTATTCGATCCCCAATACTTTTATCGACCAAAAACTTCAGAGGACTCCTGCCCTATGGCAGCGCGTGCGCCTTCTTTCGTGCGTAACGTTTGACATGTCCATACCGGATTGTAATTTTTATCCTCATGGCTGTAGGTACAAACCTGAGCCGTACTGGTGACATTAAACGGCTGGCTCATAAAAACAGTACCTGTCAGGTATTCTTCGTAATGAACCCTTTCTAAGCCTTGTCCATTCCAGTAAAAGTAGGCTTTTTCAACCCCTGCCCAACAACCGATGGTCATGGTACTTGCTTCGACAATGGTGAAGCCTTCTTTCGACTGAACGATCCTGAGTAGAGGACTGGAATCGCAGTCTTCAAAAATACACAGGCCGGGAACAATTTGTTCATGTAAAACTTTACCGTGCTGTACCAAGCGGATGAAAGCATTGATATCAGATGGTTCTGTTCGGGTAATGGGTGAAATACCTAACATCAACCATTCTTTTTGACCATCCTGATTCAAATCGGTTTCGCGCCAACCCTTGGCCAAATGGGCACCCCAAATGTATCCATCAAAAGTATTCCCTTCTGTATCCTTGCCTTTTACATGGTACCAGATGTCACCATATCCATTGATTTGATCTTCCGGCAGGTAATAATCATCGTTGTACGAAATATTGGTAACGGAGTAGGCAATCGGCAAGGCTGTCAGGACATCGGAGGTTTTGCAAGGCCCGGCATATACCTTGGTGTTGGACTGAAACGTGTATAACTTCGAATAATCGGAGTAGAGATCGGCAACTTGCGAGCGTTCGTGAAACCATTCATAGTAATCGGAGTAATCGCTGCTTACAAAACGGGCTGACTGTGCAGGCAGTCCCGGAGCGGAAATTAATGCGGCTAAAAAAAAGACATTCTTCATGGGTGTGCTATTTTGGGATATGAATATTAAACTAACCCAAACAGGGTACGAAATATTGCCCCCTTTTATAAGAAAATTGGCATTATGTGCCTGATTCCAAATAAAGCATGGCTTAATTTAGGTATAAAGATCAAAAGTGTTTATTGTTCGATTTGACCCATAATAAAAGTTTGGCGATTAGCCAATTGGACTGATCATTAACTCGATTAAATGAAACCCAGTCGATTTTTATACCGACAGCCAGTCTGAATTGGGAACTTATTTTGCTATTACTCCGGGCAGGGAATGCCGTTAGATTTGATCGTGCTAGATTTTCTGTTTTCTGCACCTTACACCCATTTATACGTCGATGATAGCGAAAAGATACGTTTGGGGGTCAAAAAATATATTGTCCAAATAAAAGCCAAAAAAAAATGCCCCTGCATAGGGGGATGCCTTTACGCGGCACATCTAAGCAACTGAACGAACAAAACTAAAAAACAATCTACATCATGAAGTTAGCTATTGCTGTTGGCTGCTTATGGCTGGCCTTTGCCCAGACCCTGGTGGCCCAGGAAATCACCGACCCTAAAGCAGAAAAATTCACGGTAAGCGGGTACATCAAAGACAAATTTTCAGGCGAAGAGCTGCTCTACGCCAACGTTTTTGAACCCACTACAAAAGCCGGAGCAACCACCAACCTCTATGGCTTTTATTCCTTGACACTTCCGGCAGGTACTTATGTCCTGCAATTTTCCTACCTCGGCTACGAAACCTTGGGCAAGTCAATCGAACTAAAGGGCAACCTGTCCTTAAATGTCGAATTGCTGTCTGAATCTGCGCTGCTTTCAGAAGTAGTCGTTACCGATGAAGCGGAAGACCAGGCCATCAAAACGATCACCATGAGCAAGCTGGAAGTTCCCGTGGAAGAAGTAAAAAAATTGCCCTCCTTACTAGGCGAACCCGATGTCATTAAAACCATTCAAATGCTACCTGGTGTGACCAGCGCGGGTGAGGGCACCTCTGCCTTTTTCGTCAGAGGGGGCAGTGCCGATCAAAACCTAATTCTCATTGACGAGGCGCCGGTTTACGAAGTATCGCACATGTTTGGACTTTTCTCTGTTTTTAACACCGATATCATCAAGAGTGCAGAATTGTACAAGGGCGGCATCTCCGCTAAATACGGAGGCCGCCTTTCCTCTCTGACCGAAGTAGTGACCCGTGATGGCAATTCTAAGCAATTGGCCCTTACAGGAGGCATTGGCTTATTGGCAGGCAAATTAACCGTGGAAGCGCCTATTGTAAAAGATAAAGCTTCTTTTATCGTTTCCGGTCGCCGTTCTTATGCCGATATTTTTATGAGTCAAATAGATGGGCTGGGCGGCACTACCTTGCGCTTTCACGACCTCAACGCCAAAATCAATTGGAAAGCCAACAACAAAAATCGCTTTTTCCTGGCCGCCTATTCTGGCCGCGATGTGTGGCAATTGGACAAAAGCTTCAAAATGGACTGGGGCAACACCACCACCACTTTCCGCTGGAACCATTTGTTCAACGACCGCTTGTTTTCTAACCTGACCCTGGTGTACAGCGACTTTGATTATGCCTTACAAGATACCGATCCGGTAGATGGATTTCTTTGGCAGGCCAATCAGCGAGAAATGTCCTTGAAAGAAGATCTGACCTATTTCATCAATCCAAAACTGAGTATGAGTATGGGCTATCAGGGTATTTACCGCCGTTTTTCACCGGGGAAAATCACGCCCAACAATTCAGATGAATCCATTTTCAAACCGGCTGAGTTGCAGCAGCAATTTGCGCTCGACCACGCCTTATATGTAGATGTTGAGCAGGAGTTGAGCGATAGGTTGAGCCTGAATTACGGCCTGCGCTTTACCCTGTTTCAAAACATCGGCCAAGGCACTGTTTACCAATACGCCGATCGTCAGGATAATGAATCCATCACCATTTTGGATTCTACCGTCTATCGGGATTTTGAAGTGATCAAAACCTTCCTGAATCCGGAGCCGCGCTTTTCTGCCCGCTACATTTTGGATGAACAGAGTTCGCTCAAATTGTCTTACAACCGGATGGTGCAGTACATCCATCTGATTTCCAATTCCACCGTTCCCATTCCATTTGCGACTTGGGCGCCAAGCTCACCCTATCTCGATCCGCAAAAATCAGATCAGGTAGCCATCGGGTATTTTAGGAATTTCAAGGGCAATGCCTACGAGTTTTCTGCGGAAGCTTTTTACAAACGCTCCAAGGAACTGACCGAATTTGTTGACAATGCCGAAATATTTTTCAACCGCCATTTGGCGACCGAATTTCGTCAAGGCGATGCCCGTGCCTATGGTTTAGAGTTGTATTTGCGCAAAGCAAAAGGAAGGCTCCGCGGATTTGCCGGCTATACCTGGTCGAAAGCCGAATTGGAAATAGAGGACATCAACAACGACCAAGCTTTTCCAGCCAATCACGACCGCCGACACAACCTGAATATAGCGGCTGTTTACGACCTGAATAGCCGCTGGAACATAGGGGCCAATTTTACCTATGCCACTGGGCGACCCATTACTTTGCCTACGGGTAAATACGAATTCAACGGCTATCAACTGAATTACTTTTCTGAAAGGAACGGATATCGCCTGCCAGACTTCCATCGCCTCGATATTTCGGCTACCTATGAGCCAAAGAAAAATGAGAACAAGCGCTGGCAGAACAGTTTTGTATTTGGGGTTTATAACCTGTATAACCGGCAGAATCCCTTTACCATTTATACCCGCGTCCAGCAAGACGACGAAGGCAATATCATCGGCGACGGCACCGTGAAGGAAGCCCGCATGGTTTATTTATTCGGCGTATTGCCCTATTTCACCTGGAATTTTAAATTCTAAACAAACAATCACCCATCATGAAAAATTGGTTTCTTTTATTGGCAACAGCCGCGTTCCTGTTTTCTTGTGAAAAAACCGTAACGCTCGATCTAAAACAGAGCGAAGAAAAGCTCGTTATCGAAGCACAGGTCACCGACCAACCTGGCAAACAATATGTAAAAATCAGCAAAAGCGTCCCTTTTAACGGCAGTGGACAAACACCTCGTGTTAGCGGAGCTATTGTAAGTATGGAGGACGATCAAGGGAATAGTTATGAATTTGAAGAGTCTTCGTCAGGTTTGTACTTGCCGCTTGTGGACTTTAAAGGCGAAGTCGATCGGGAATATACCCTGACCGTTTCGTTGGATGGTCAAGTCTATACAGCAAGTGACCGCATGCATTATGTGCCGCCATTCGACAGCTTAGGAGTAAGGCTGGATGAGGCGGAAATGCAAGACCCAGAAGAAGACAATCGCTACTACGAAGTACTGGTTTACATCAAGGAGCCACCTGCTACGACCGACTATTACCTCGCCAAGTTTTACCGCGACGACAAAGAATTGAACGACAATGGCGAGTGGGTGTTCGTCTATGACGACTTCCTACTTGGCGAAGAAATCGATGCCCTACCCTTCCCTTATTATTATGCCGAAGGCGAAAAAGCAACGGTAGAGATGTACAGCTTGTCCAGAAGTTCTTATAAATATTACCTCGACATCTTGTCTAATATTGATGGCGATGGGGGCATGTTCAGCGGTCAGCCTGCCAATATCCGCAGCAATATTGAGGGCGGAGCTATTGGCCATTTTCTGGTTACTTCGATTGCGATTTCGGAGAAAATGGTAGGGATATAGGAGGGTTTCTGGTTTCTAGTTTCTGGTTGACCTGTCCTGAACCCCCCCGCCTTTCAGTCGCCCGCCCGGCCCGTCCGACCGGAATCATCCGGGCGGGATGATCCCGCTGAGGCCGATACGCTCAGCGGGATCGGACGGGGGCAGGAAAACTACACCTAGCTTTAGCCTAGCTTGAAACCTAAAACCAACCTCACCCCAGCTTCTCCAAATTAGTCGGAAAAGAACTGATACCTGCTGCCTTTACCCGCTCGTGGAGTTGTTTGGCGGCATCGAAATCAGCAAAAGCACCGAGGATAACTTTGTAAACGGTTTTTCCATTCAACACGTTGATATTGACGATTATGGGTTGATTGAATTGAGCCCCATAGCGCTCAGCATGAATCAGCACATTCGCATAGTCGGCATAAACGCCAACCTGAACCCCCCAGCCTTTGGAAGCCTGTCGCTGCACACTAAAGCGGAACAGTCCTTGACCTGAAGCAGCAGTCGTTGTAGCAGTCGTTTCAGTTGATGACGTTTCAGTGACAACAGTGGTCGATTGTTTTTCATCGCGCAAGCGCAGGGCTTCTGCTACAGCTTTATCGGCATTGACTCTGCCGTAGCCATATTTAACAGAATGGCCATTCACATACTCTGAGGAAGAACCAATTTTATCGGCGGTTTTTTGCAAAATATCTTTGACTTGGCGAGCCGTTAAATCTGGATTGGCGGAAAGGATGAGGGCACAAATACCTGCTACCAACGGGGTAGAACTGGAAGTGCCTCCAAAATGCTTGTACTGGCTGCCGCGATCTCTTCCATCCCTATAAAATTTGAAGAGGCCATTCTCCCAAGATATGCCTTGATCCCAGGAAGCACGAGCCGCCAGAATGGGCCAGTCACCATTGGAAGGCGCTACAATTGATAATTGTCTGCCCCGGTTGGAATAGCTAGCATGCTGATCCTGGCTAGTTGAAGCACCAACCGCAATCACATCCGGATGCGCCGCATAAAAATTGAGGTAGTCCAAATCGTCGTTGCCTGCTGCAAATAGTATAACGCATCCTTTGCCATTGCGCCCTTTGCGCGCCGCTTTGGCAATGGCCGCCTCCTTAATGGCCCCCAAACTAAAGTTGGCCTCCGTGGTGCCCCAACTACAACTGATGATATCTGCCCCTTTCTCGATGCAATAGTCGAACATTTGCTCGGTGGTCTTATTGCTGAAAGAAGTACCACTTACTGGCATGAAAAGGGCATTGGGCGCCGCTCCAACAATTCCTTTTCCATTGGTAATCGCTAAGGCGACACTGGCACAGGGGGTACCATGAGTGAACTGAGGGTCGCCTGCCGTGAGATTGGAAGATTGATTCCAGAGGTCAAAGGGGCGGAAAACCTTGGTTCGCAAATCGGGGTGATTGGTATCGAATCCGTTGTCGATGATGGCCACAACAACACGGTCAGAGCCAGTATTTCCCAAGCGCGACCAAGCATCAATCACTTTGGCATCAGCACCCCGTTTGAGCGAATAATTAGCACCCGGCACCGATCCTGAGTTACGCAAATGCCATTGTTGATTAAGTAAGTCGTCTAGGGGTTCGCGGAACTCGTACTCGTCCAGCAAGGTGTCAATATCTGGTTCAGCGGATTTTACCAGAGAAATCTGGCTCAACGCCTGCGCCACTTTGAGCGGATTGGGCGACTTGGGCGTCACCTTGGCTAGCACCAGTTCATCGCTGCGCCTTTCTACCAGTTGCAAGAAGTATTCTTCCAAAACAATTTGCTGCTCTTCCATGCTAACACCATCGGCGAAGGTGATGTAAATATCACCTGTTGGTATCAAGGGCTTGTTGCTACCCTCGGCAAAATAGACATGGGTGCCGACCTCAATTTCGTTTTTTTCCCGCACTTCGTCCAGCGCTGAGTCTATGTCATGATCACCTTTGCTGAGCTTTACCAGATTAAAGCCGCCCAGATTGTTCAGCAGTTTTTGATCGATGTAGCTTTTTGCTTCGATGTTTTCATCCTGGGTTTTTAAGCCCACCAATTGCTGGCTTTTATTCAGGGTCAGCTCTCCTTTGCCGCTTTTTACTGTCAACTTGCTCATATTGGGTCGGAAGTTATTTTCTCAGTAACGTAAAAATAGAGGTTCTCTGGCAATTTTTGTGATTTTGGAGCAGCGGCTTAAGCGAGTAGCAATACGCCCGCAAGAAGTAGCACTAACTGCTCAAGCCAATCCCACAAAAATTGTCAGAGAACGAAAATAGGCATTTCATTGGTTTTGTTGAAAAAAAGAGGGGTAAATTGGAAAAAGAGAGTAGCCATCATGAGAAAAGCCCTTCCATGTTTCACACTGGAAGGGCTTTTCGATCACAAAACAGCTATTGATCAGGCTCTTTTCTCCATTTGGGCAGCGTCGAGCAGCTTTTGCAGCTTTTTACGCGCAAAAAAGATGCGGCTTTTGATCGTCCCCAGCGGAGATCCCAGCTCATCGGCAATTTCATCGTATTTGAAGCCTTCATAAGCCATTAAAAAAGGTACGCGAAAATCATCGGGCAGGGTATCCACCATTTCCATCAATTCTTTGAAAGTGACATCTGTTTCCCCTTCATTGTCAATGGCACGATCGCCCGAATTAATGTAGTAATTATTGGGCGTTTGATCAATAATCAGGTTGCGGCGTACTTTCTTTCGATAGTTGTTGATGAATATGTTGCGCATGATGGTTACCGCCCAAGCTTTGAAATTTGTACCCTCATTATACTTATCGGCGTTCGTAATAATTCTTAGAGCGGTATCCTGATAGAGATCTTCGGCATCAATCATATTTCCAGTAAGCTTCAGCGAAAAAGCCTTGAGTGAACTACTGATCTTGTCGAGTTGTTCTTGAATCGGACTTTGAATGGCATATATCATGATAAACTCCTTTGTAGTTGTGTACTTTGACGATGTAACTTATCAGGCGTCACCCTGATGATCCTCAAAGACGGGTGTAATTATTTTTTACAAAACTACATGATCTGATCCTTTTTTGCAAAATATTTTTTCTATTTAGATCATTTTTTATTTGTAGTGTAGTAGTCTTGACACTTCTGTGATAATTTCGCGTATTCTGTTAAAAAAATTAACAACTTTGAACCAAGAACACTTTTCAAATGTATAAATAAGGAACTTTTTGATCGATTAAAACAACCAGTTGGTAGATTTTTTTTTGATGGCTAAGCAGCAATGGATATGGATGTGTCAAATCAACAAGACCCGTTAATTTTTTTGCCAGACAATATTCGCTATTTGCGAAAGCGGCATGGGATGAGTCAGGAAGGTCTGGCTAGTAAAGTCGGACTTAATCGGGGCAATATCGCCTCATACGAAAATGGTACTGCCGAGCCTCGGATATGTAATTTATTGAAAATGGCTCGCCTTTTTCGGGTTTCCATTGGCGACTTAGCACACAAAAACCTGTGCAATCACAATAATTTGGCAGAAGCCGATCAACATTTTCAGTCAAATGGCTCGGTTGAAAAAGAAGTCCTTCAGCAATTTTCCCAAAAGGCAGAAGAACTGGAGGGGGTCATCCAAAGCATTCACACTTGTTTTCAGTACAAGCAGAAGTCTATGGAAGAGGATGCGCCCTACGCCAAAGATATGAAGGCCATCAGCGCCAAGTTTGAGGAGCTTTTTGAAGCAACCGAAGAATTGCTTCGACAGCATCAGGCATTTATAGAATTTGTGAATTGCAAATGTTAAACGATTCAGCAACTGGAATACAATTTTTTTTTAGAGCCTACACTTTGCTATAAAGCGCCATTTGATCTCGCTAAAGAACCAGCTATTTTTGTATCTTTCGCCAAATTTTTTCAATGGCTGGTTTTTCCGAAATAAAAAAAGAACTCTCCAGTATAGAAACGCTGGAAAGAGAACTGCACCTGAAGCAACTTCAGGTGAATCGGCTATTGAATATTACCCAGGCTATCAACAATAATGTTTCTGCCGATGGCCTGTTTAGTATGTACACCTCTTTTCTGGGCTGGGAAATCGGCGTTAAAAAAATGGTGCTGTATATCCGGCAGGAAAACCATTGGAAATGCCCGGCCTCTATCGGCATCCCCGATGATTTATTGAAAATGGACATCAGCGACCATTTCCTGAAATATACCCGGCTAAATAATGTAGAAGAAAGTGAACATCCACTGATCAGTTTGTTCGATATCGTTATCCCGGTTTCGCATAAAAGTTCGCCAATCGCCTACGTATTCATCGGCGGTTTTGGAGAAGAGGAGGACATGTACAATAAAGTGCAGTTCATCACTACCATCACCAACATCATAGCGGTGGCCATCGAAAACAAACGCTTGTTCAAACGACAGTTGGAGCAAGAAAGAATGCGGCGGGAAATGGAGCTGGCGGCTGAAATGCAACGCCTGCTCATACCCAAGCAATTGCCCAACAAATCTTGTTATGAGTTGGATAGTATTTATAAGCCACATTACGCTGTAGGAGGCGACTATTTCGACTTCATCGAATTTGAGGATGGCAAGCTGGTTTTTTGCGTGGGTGATATATCTGGCAAGGGGGTAGCCGCAGCATTGCTGATGGCCAATTTCCAGGCCAACTTCCATACCTTGATCAATAGAAGAACCAATCTGGATGAATTCATCCGATCTTTGAACAGTTCTGTCCATTTAATTACCCAGGGGGAGCGATTCATCACTTTCTTTATAGCCGAATACGACCCGCTGCAACAACGATTGACTTATGTCAACGCAGGTCATAACCCTCCGGTGTTGGTGTGCAATAAAAAAAGGATATTGCTGAACAAGGGCTGTACGATCTTGGGTTCGTTCACCCACTTGCCCAAGCTGGAGGTTGCCCAATTGCAGATTGATGCCGATGCCATCGTTCTGGCCTTTACGGATGGGCTGACGGATTTGCAAAACGAGCGGGGCGATTTTTTAAACGAAGAAATGTTATACGAATTTGTCGAAACGAATCATCAGTTGTCAGCCTGCCAGTTCAATAGCTTATTGATGGAAAGACTGGAAATATTCAAAGGTCAGCAAAACTATCCAGATGATTTCACCGTTTTGACCTGCAAATTGTTTAATGGAAAATGAAAGATAAAAACATAGCCGGTATTTTGGCCTTGTTTATGGGCGGTCTGGGTATCCATCGGTTTTACCTGGGGCAGACAGGCTTGGGCATTTTTTATTTGATTTTTTGTTGGTTTCCCGTGATGTGGGTGGTGGGATTGATTGATGCCATTGCTTTTTTTTCTATGGATCAAACCGCTTTTGACAAAAAATACAATCGCCCTTTTTTGAGCCGGGAAGAATTGCGCGATACCGATTTCAATCGCCAACGGGAGCAACGACACCAGGAACGCTGGGAAAATAGAAGGCAAAAAGAAGCCCAACGCAAAGATCGTCGGTTTGAAGCAGAACGCTATCCAAGGAAGAACATGGAAAGAGTTGCTCCAACTCAACGAGAACAGCAACGCCCGAATCCTTATAAATCCAGTGGCATTAAAAAGTACAAAGAATATGAATTTGAGGGAGCGATTGCCGATTTTAAATTGGCCTTGGAAATCGAACCCCGAGATATTGCCACGCACTTCAATATCGCCTGTGCCTACTCTTTGATGGAGGACGCCACGCAAGCTTTCATACACCTGGATAAAGCAGTGGATTACGGCTTCAACGATTTCCAGCGCATCAAAGAACACGATTCGCTGGCGTTCCTGCGCATTCAACCAGAATTTGAAGCCTTTGAGGCCAATAATTTCCGATTAAAAGGTGAAGCGCCCAAAGCAGTTTCAGGTAAAAAAGCCAGCAAACAAGAGGTATCCGTCACGCAAGAAGAAGAACTACTACCCAATAGAGGAGCTGATCTATTGGAACAACTCAAGCGCCTCGGCGATTTGAAAGAAAAAGGCTTGCTAACTGAAGAAGAATTCAGCGTACAGAAGCAAAAGATATTAGCCAATAAAGGTTAATTAAGAGTTTGTTAACCAATACTTTAAAAGAAGTACATTATATTTACGCCCTTAGACGACTGATTTTAATGCAATGAACGCTGAATTATTACTTTCCGACAGTATTATTCCTTTAAGAACCTCCGATACGGGCGAGGAGGCTTTGGCTATGATGAGCGATTTCTATGTTCGTCATCTACCCATTGTCAATAATACCCAATTGTTGGGGCTGATAGCTGAAGACGATATATTAGACAATGATCCGGAAGAAGCGGTAGGCGCTTACAGCTTATCTTTAGTGAATACCTACGTGCATGCCAAAGACCACATCTACGAAACCCTCCGCCTGCTGGCAGAATACCAACTCACGGTTGTACCTGTGGTGGACGACGAAGGCAACTACATCGGATTGATCACACTGGAAGACATCGTCCACTTTTTTGCCAAAACAGCGTCTTTCTCCGAATCGGGTAGCATCTTGGTATTGGAAGTGAACAAACGCGATTACGCCTTGTCAGAAATCGCCCGTATTGTAGAATCGGAAAACGCTACCATCATCAGTTCCTTCATCACATCTACCCCAGAGTATGCCATACTGGATGTGACCATCAAAATCAACCGACAAAACATCAGCAATATCATTGCTTCCTTCTTGCGCTATGACTACACCATCAAAGCATCTTTTAACGAACAGGAATACATCGATTCCTTAAAAGATCGTTATGATTCTTTGATGGCCTATCTCAATGTTTAGGTTAAGACGCCCCTTTTATCAGAAACGGTTTTTCTATATAGAAATAAGGTACTAAATTGCTGCTTTACCCTTTATGGGTGAATTGCGTTACCATTTATAGTGTTTTGTATGCGTTATTGGCTACACGTATTTTGTTTGATCATTTTCCCATTTTGCCACCTACTAGGGCAAATGGGGCTGGTTTATGTGGATAGTATAAGTGTAGAAGGCAATAAAAAAACAAAAACGGAAATCATTCTTCGCGAGATACGGCTAGGTGTGGGGGATAGCCTAACCGTGGACAACCTGCCTGATGAGTTGGAAAGCAATGAAAAACTGATCATGAACACGGGTCTTTTCTCTAGCGCCAATATTGTTTTCAAAAATTGGCAGGCGGAATCGGGTAAAATTCACCTCCACATCATCGTTCAAGAAGCCTGGTATATTTATCCTATCCCTGTTTTTGAACTGGCCGATCGCAACTTTAACGTCTGGTGGGTAGAACAAAACCGCTCCCTGCAACGCATCAATTTTGGAATAGATTTTGCGCATCTCAACATCAGCGGCCAAATGGATCGCCTTAAAGTAGAAGCCAAATTTGGCTATACTCGAAAATACGAACTGGCGTACAGCCTGCCCTACATCAATCGGGCTAAAACGATGGGCTTATCGGCAGAGGTCTCCTTTTCTCGCAATCGGGAGGTCAATTATGCCACAGTGGGTAACAAACAAGAGTTCTTCAAACTCGATGATCAATTCATTTATCAGCGATTTTTTTCCGGCTTAGATATTTCTTACCGACCGCGCATCAAAAACTTCCACAACTTTTATGTGGGTTTTCACCAAAATAAGATTGACGAAATCATTGCCCAAGAACTGAACCCTGAGTTCTTTTTGGATGGCCGAGATTTGCAGCGCTATGTCAATATCGGGTATCGCTTTATTTATGATAACCGCGATGTACGACCTTACCCCTGGAAAGGCGACTTTTTTTATTTCTTAGCGGAAAAAGACGGCGTAGGTCTTTTTAATGACCGCAACGCCCTTACCTTTTGGACGGGGATTAGTCATTATCAGCCTATGGGCAAAAAGTGGAGTCTGGCTTCCGGCCTGAGGTTGAAATACTCCGCCATTCGCCAACAACAACCTTATAACGATAACCGCGCCTTGGGATTTGGAGACCATACCCTCCACGGATATGAATATTATATTGTAGATGGATTGGATTTAGGCTTACTAAAGACCTCTTTGCACTACTCCATCTGGGAAGGCAACCTCAATTTTGGCCGAATTGTACCCATACAGGCCTTTCGCCAAATGCCCCTGCGACTTTTCTTGTCCTTAAACAATGATGTGGGCTTTGCCAACAGCCCTTTTAATGCGTTGGAAAACCCACTCAATAACAGGCTCATGTGGGGCGGTGGCCTTGGATTAGATATTGTTATTTATTACGATAAAGTGCTGCAAATAGAGTACAGTTTCAACGATTTGCTGGAAAATGGGCTATTTTTGCACTTTAGTTTTAATATTTAAGCTCATTGACCATATCTGAATCATCTATGCAAGTCGTTGTTTACAGCAAAATATTAAAAGAAGAGGATATTCCTTTTGTGCAGGCTTTATTTGATGGGTTGCAGGAAGAAAACATTCAAGCGCATGTTTTTCGACCCTATTTGGAGCAGATAAAAGACCATATACATTTTCGGGCAGAAGTGGGTTGTTTTGAGGGTTACATGGATATAAAAAAGCAGAAGTACGATTTTTTTGTAACCATGGGAGGCGATGGAACCATCCTGGCCGCCCTGGCACATGTACGTGATGCCCAAGTACCCATTCTCGGAATCAATTTAGGGCGCTTGGGTTTTTTGGCCAGTATTGAAAAAAAACGCATTCGCGAAGCCTTGAATTTGGTCAAAAGGGGCATGTACGAAATTGAAGAGCGGGGAATGTTGTACCTCGAATCCAATATACCCATCTTTGGTGAATTGCGCTTTGCGCTCAATGATTGCACCCTGCTCAAGCGCGATACCTCTTCCATGATTACCATCCACACGTATATCAATGGTTCGTACCTGAATTCCTATTGGGCAGATGGTATTATAGTCGCTACGCCTACGGGGTCAACCGGCTATTCCCTCAGTTGCGGTGGGCCTGTTGTTTTTCCAGATTCCGGCAATTTTGTTATCACCCCAGTGGCCCCCCATAATTTGAATGTCAGGCCTATCGTGATTTCTGATGATTCCGTTATTTCCTTCCAAATCGAAGGGCGGGCTGAAAACTTCTTGTGCACCCTGGATTCCCGGTTTGAGCCTATTACATCAGAACATCAACTGGCTGTGCGAAAAAACGACTTCAATATGAAGCTGGTGCAACTGCAAGGAATCGGTTTTATGGAAACGCTGCGCAGCAAGCTGACCTGGGGCATCGATTCGCGCAACCACTGAACAATAGTCGGCACTAATTCGCACCCCCATTGGGTACTCCAAGCCGGGTTTTAGCCGGCAATCAAGCCTTTAAAGCCATGCAAGGAACTGAAAACCAATCATTCAACATCAAAAATATGCAGATAAAAGACGTCATAACCTATCTGGAAAACATCGCCCCACCGGTATATCAAGAAGCTTACGACAACACCGGGCTGATTGTCGGCGATCCTCATTCAGCGCTGACAGGTGTGATGATTTGCCTGGACTCCACAGAAGCAGTAATAGAAGAAGCCCTAGTCAAAAACTGCAACCTGATCATCGCCCATCATCCCATTGTATTCAGTGGCCTGAAGAAGCTTACTGGGCGGCATTATGTGGAACGGGTCGTCATCCAAGCGATTCGACACAACCTGGCCATTTATGCCATACACACCAACTTGGACAACGTTTACCAGCAAGGGGTAAATGGGAAAATGGCTGAGAAATTGGGGCTGGTCAACACCCGCATACTCCATCCGAAAGCTGGAATCATTAAAAAGCTAGCGGCTTATGTACAGCCGGAGCAAAGTGAAGCGCTGCGGCAAGCCCTCTTCGAAGCAGGGGCAAACCTGCCCAATGACCCGGACAAGCGCAGTTTTGCCTCTCTGGGCGTAGCAACAATCCCTGGACAAAGCGGCGCTCAAATGAAAATAGAAGTTTTATTCTCACAAGCCCAAGAACGAACCATCCAGCAAACTTTAGAAGCATTTGGGTGTATTTATGAATGGCACGATTTGAAAAACACGCACCCAAGGATAGGGGCGGGTTTGGTCGGAGAGTTACCCAAGGCTATGGAAGAAACAACTTTTTTAAAACTGCTGAAAAAAAACTTCGCCGTAGGCTGCTTAAAACATACACGGCTTTTAGGCAAGCCCATCCAAAAAGTAGCCCTTTGTGGCGGCGCAGGCGGTTTTTTATTGAAACAGGCCAAACAAGCCCAAGCGGATATTTTCATTACATCTGATTACAAATACCACGATTTTTTTGAAGCAGATGGCCAAATTGTGATCGCTGACATCGGACATTTTGAAAGCGAACAGTTCACAATTGGGCTTTTATATGAAATTATTTCACAAAAATTTACTAATTTTGCGGCCTATTGCACGGAAGTAAATACCAATCCCGTTCAATATATATAACCATCTGATTTTCAAATATAAACTATGGCAGTAGAACTGACAGTAGCTGAAAAGCTCAGAAAAATGTACGAGCTTCAGTCCATTGACTCCCAAATCGATGAAATTCAAATTTTGAAAGGGGAACTTCCCATGGAAGTGCGTGATCTGGAGGATGAACTGGCGGGCATGGAAACCCGTATCAATCGCTTGCAGCAGCAAGTCAAAGACTTCGAAACGGAAATAAAAGAGCATACGGCTAATATTGCCAATGCTCAAAATCTGATTACTCGTTACAACGCCCAATTGGACAATGTAAAAAACAATCGCGAATACGAGGCGCTGACCAAAGAATTGGAAATGCAGAACCTCGAAATACAGCTTTCCGAAAAGAAGATCAAGAATGCCCAAAAGGAAATTTTAAATAAGCAGGAAACCCTGAACGCGACCCTCGAACGCAGCAATGCCAAGAAAAAAGAGTTGGAGACCAAAAAGGTAGAACTGGATCAGATCATCCAGAAAACCGAAAAGGACGAAGACAAGTTGCGCAAGGAATCGGAAAAGGCACGCTCTGGCATTGAAGATCGCCTGATTAAAGCGTATGATCGCGTGCGCACTTCCTACCGCAATGGCTTGGCGGTTGTAACCGTGAGCAGAAATGCCTGCGGCGGTTGTTTCAACATGATTCCGCCTCAAACGCAGTTGGAAATTGCCATGCGCAAAAAAATTATCGCCTGTGAGCACTGCGGACGTATTTTGGTGGACGATTTGATTATGGTCGAGGAAACAGTATAACCTGCTGTTGACCTTCCAATAAAATGCCCTGTTGACCAACCACCCTAAGCTTGCCAACAGGGCATTCTTGTTTTTCCCCTTCAAAACCACATGCTATGCTTCGTTTTTTACTGCCTGCTGCTTTTCTGTGGATGCCCCTCCTCGTCACCCGCTTGGATGCGGGCAATTACTACTTTGAGTTCACCGCCAACGCCCGGCAAGCCTACGATAAGGTCACCAGCCTCCGCTTTGGCGAAGCGTATCCGCTACTGGCCAAAATGAAACTGGAAGACCCCGATAACCTCATCGTTTACCACATCGAAAATTACATCGACTTTTTCCAGATTTACTTGCAAGAAAACGAGGCTGATTACGACAAGCTCAAAAAAAATAGGGATGATCGCTTGGAAAAAATACAACGAGGTAATACTGATTCGCCCTATTACCTTTATGTGCAAGCCGATATCCGCCTCCAATGGGCGCTGGCTCGCCTGCGTTTCGACGATTATATTGGCGCTTTCACGGAAGTGAGCAAGGCTCATAAATTGCTCCAGCAAAACAGCGAACTTTTTCCCAAATTCATGCCCAATAAAAAAGATTTAGGGGTGCTGCACGCCATGGTGGGTACCATTCCCGATGAATACAAATGGGGCGTGAAATTACTCGGGGGACTGGAGGGCACCATTGCTCAGGGTAGAAAAGAAGTGGAAGAAGTACTGAAATATGCGGAAAAGAATGACTTCATTTTTGAAAAAGAGACCATCGTCCTGTATGCTTTTCTACTGCTCCACTTGGAAAATAAGGAAGAAGATGCCTGGCAAACAGTCAATACCGACAAGCTAAAGCCAAAAGAAAACCCCATGCACTGTTTTGTAATGGCCAATATTGCTCAGCGAACCGGACACAACGAGCGGGCCATCCAATTGCTCGAAAGCAGACCCAAAGGCAAACTGTATTACGATTTTCCCTACCTCGATTACATGCTGGGATTGTCGAAACTTCGGCGATTGGATCAGGATGCAGGAGCCCATTTTACCAGTTATTTATCCCGCTACAAAGGCCGCCATTTTGTCAAAGAGGCTTACCAAAAACTGGCCTGGCAAGAACTCCTCAATGGCAATAAAGCAGGCTATACCAAGTACATGAAAGATTGCCTGCTCTACGGCTATGCTGTATCAGGTGGCGATAAGAACGCAGAAGACGAGGCCAAATCAGGGCAGACCCCCGATTTGAGTCTGCTAAAATCAAGGTTGCTTTTTGATGGCGGCTATTACGAAAAAGGATTGGAAACACTGCGTAACAGAAGCCCGGAGAGTTTTGCCTCTGACAAAGAAAAAGTGGAATACCACTACCGAATGGGGCGATTGCTTCACGGCAATAAACAATACAGCGATGCCATCAATAGCTACCAAAAAACCCTTGACTTGGGCAGCGATAAAGCCTGGTTTTTTGCCTGCAACGCCGCCTTGCAAATGGGGCTGATTTACGAAAAACAGGCCAACAAAACCAAGGCCAAAACCTACTTTGAGAAATGCCTCAGCCTCAAGCCCGACGAATACAAAACCAGCTTGCACCAAAAGGCCAAGGCGGGCTTGGCACGCTTGTAAGTGCGGTCTTTAGGACACTGGCCGGCGGGGATATTTTTTGAACTGATTGTTTTTTTCCTTAACTTTGGGAATGTTTAGATCAATGCCTGTGGGAAAATCCCGGCTAATCCGGTGCAATTGGGATGAAGCAAGGCCGAAATCCCATGGGTTGGATTTTCAAAAATAAAGCTGTCGATCATGGATATACAAGCAACAAAGCTCGAACTCATCAAGATCATAGCCGACATCGAGAGCGAGAAACTCCTCGAAAAGGTGAAGGCATTGCTATATCCTACCCAAAATGGCAGCACATTACCGCCTGCTGGTGAAGTACAGGACAATGAGCCGGAATGGATCAGGCTGGCGCGGGAGCCGATGCCGGAGCATTTGGATTTGGAAGCTTTGGCCAAAGATCAGGGGTATAGCACGGAAAAACTCTTCGCCAGTCTCCGCAGTCTTGACCGAAGTGTATTTGAAGATGAATCCTTAGAAGATATGCTCAACACGCTAACCAAATGAAGCCTTACCTTTTAGATACCAATATCATTGTTGGATTAGTTAGGAACAAAGTCTTTAAGCAAAAATTCGGGGAAAAATATTTTTCTCATTCCTTGCTTCGGGGTCTCACCCATACCATTCCCTGAAATCGGTATCGGTTAAGAACCCCACCATTTTACCTTCTGTCAATACAGGTAAGCAGCCAATGCCGTGCAATTTTAAAATACGGAACGCTTCATCCAGCAAAATACCTTCTTCTACCGTTATCAATTCCTTGGTCATAACATCCTTGGCCAGCAATTCATCATCGTCTGCTAATATATCCGTTAGATTGCTGGCGGTAACCAGCCCGATAAGCTCCCCTGCTTCATTTTCAATGGGTACATGTCGGATATTTTTCCATTGCATCATGGCTTTTACCATAGCTACAGAGTCATTTTCACTTAGCGTAAAAACATCGGTATGCATGACCCGGCCTATCGTCACCCAGGGGCTATTGCCCAAATCGTATAAACGGGTACAGGAAATATCATCCCATTCATGCACCGGACGACCAGAATGAAAACCTTCTACCAGCCCAGCCGTCAATTCTTGCACAGCAACGCCCACCCCGTAGCAATCCAGTAGTTTCCTGAAATTTCGGATTTGCCAATTAGCGCCGTTTTGTCCAGAGATGGCTCGACGCTCGATGATGTTTAAATAGTGCTGAATTTGATGATGATTCATCCCTGTTGTTGACAAGCCTTTTGCAGCAATGGGTAAAAGCCGATCCAATACCAATTTTTGTGCACTCAGGTAGTGGCCATTCCACCAAAACTGGGCTTGCAAGCCATTGCGGGCAGCGTGATAAAAGTGCTCCGATGCCTGCCGGAAAGGCACATCTTCGCAAAGGGTAGAATACTTTTCTGGCATTCCTTTCATCAGCCCCAGCCAAAAAGCAAAATTGGCCATTTCATCTGCTACGGTTGGCCCGGCAGGGATGTATCGGCATTCGATGCGCAAATGCGGATAACCCGTATCGCTGATGCCATAGCAGGGGCGATTCCAGCTGTAAATGGTGCCATTATGCACTTTCAGGGCTTTGAGGTCGGGTACGCTGTTTCTGTATAGGCAGTCCAGCGAATCTTCTTCAATGTCGCTAGCAAGAATCAAGGGATAACGGCTGATGTTTTCCTTAAAATATTCGGAAACGGACTGGTTCAGCCAACGATGACCAAAGCTAACCCGGCCAGACTTTTGACGGTTGTGATTGGAAGAGGTGCGCAAATCAACGCTTTGTTGAAAAAGGGCAATCCTGGTTTCGTGCCAAAGTTCCCGCCCCATGAGTACTGGCGAATTGGCGCTGATGGCCAGCACCGGGCCGGATATCCATTGCGCCCAGTTGTATTGCGCCACAAAATCGTGTGGATCAATTTGCAAGTGCAACTGAAAGCTGGTATTGCACGCTTCAAACAAAATATTATCCAATCGGGCGATGAGTTCATCCGTACCCAATACATGAATTTCAAAATCGTTGCCCCGCATTTTGTGCATGGTATGACTGAGCAAAAAATAGCGCTCCCTGGGCGTCATATTTTCAAACCCCAAGTGGCTTTTGCGCAAAGTGGGCAATATTCCAGTAAGCAGTACTTTGGACTGGTAATCGTGACACCTTTTTTTCAAGAGGCTCAACATGTCTTCCAACTGATGCAGGGTATTGTCCAAAGCCGAAGCGTCCAACACTTGAGGATCGAGGTTGATTTCCAAATTGAAGCGGCCAATCTCTGTTGTAAATTGAGGGGGCAAGCCAGCTTCCAATAATTCGGGACCAATCATAGTAGGCTGAAAGAATGCATCTACCAGACACAGTTCTTGTTCAGCTCCCACTCGTTGGATGCCTTTTTCAAAATATTGTTCTGCCAACATGTGGTCTAATGCCTTCACGTCATTGATCAAATGATGGACGAACCGATTCCTGGAATCAGTCGTAGAACGAACCTTGAGTTCTCCCATAAGCCCTTATTTTAAGATAAGCAGAGGTATATGCGTGACAAAGGCCATGCCTTTGGTCCGACTTTTGTGAAACAGGTTTTCCAGCCAATGCCGCTGTGGGGTGTACATCACTAATAAATCAATATCATGCACTGCCGTGAACTCTTCTAATGCTTTGGTAACAGAATTATCGGATAAGGCGTGAAAAGTGATTTGTAATCCCGGTGCGTGGTGTTCGAAAAAATGCCCCAATTGCGCAAAATCAAGCGCGGTATCCAGTGATCCTTCGGTATTGACGTGTACACAGCGAACCAATGGAGCAAAAGTTTCGAGCAATTTGCCGATTTCCCAAATGTGGTAAGGGTCTGCATCTCTTAAATCACTGGCATAGGCCATTGACTTTACATCGTGAAAATTGGCCAGTTCAGGAATTACCCACACCGGGCAAGGCGATTTTTCAATCACGCTGCTGGTGACACTTCCGAAAAATTTTTCCAAAAGGCTGTGCTGCCCCTTTGTACCCATAACAATGAGGTCGCAATCCCAATCTTCAGCTTTTTCTGAAATAAGCGCAGCAGGCGTGCCTATTTCCACCCCCGATTGAATATCTGGCCTGTTTTGCATTTCATAAAATGGAGAAAGCTGTGCCAGGCTCAATTCGATAAATGGCTTTAAGAGATCCTTGGCCGCCTCCAGTTTGTCTTGGGTGGCTTTAGCTGCCAAAACTGGCAAGTCCAGGGCTTCATATTCGGGATAAACAACGTGTAAGACCTGGATTTTAGCCTTAAAGTGATCGGCCAATCTGAGGCAATAGCGAAATGCATTTTGCGCCGTTGGTGAAAAATCAGTAGGGAACAGGATTTTTTCGATGCTAATCATGGCTTTATGCTATTTGTACTTGCAAAAAAGCCTTTTTTTAGCGCAAAAGCGCTGATTTATATCATATCCTGAACTGATTTTTACCTAAGAAGTGTGCAAAAAATTACTTCCCAATTTATCATTTACAGTTTGAGCAACTTTTTCATCACCTGCTGATTGCCAAAAGTAAAGGCATAAAAATACAGCCCGGGGCCGGGTAAATCGGTTTCGTTCAAAATGAATTGATGGGTGCCTTTTGGATACCAATCAGATAGGCTAAATACGTTGTTGCCTTGAGGGTCAAAAATTTGAACTTGAAGCCAACCCGCTTCTGGCAAGTAAAATGGAATGGCCGTAGTAGCCGAAAACGGATTCGGGTAATTTTGACCGACCGTGAATGTATTAGCGTGTCGGAAAGCTATTTGCATGGAATATTTATCAAGCGCAGCGCTGTAAGCTTCGCCTGGAATAGCGTTTTCGTTCAAGCTTAAGTAGTCAGATAAATGGCCAGATCGCAACGCTTTAACCTGCAAAGTCAGCAATTCGCTTCCTGCTTCCGCCATTTTTGCGCCATTCCAGCTTACATGTAGAGATTCATCGAAAAGTTGAAAATGCGCGTCTGAACACAAGCCATCTGCCACATCCAATATTTCCATTGCTTTGGAGTCCCAACGAAGTGAAAACTGACAACCCAGCGCTGCCTGCTCCAAAAGAATGGGTAATTGAACGGTTTTTCCAGGCGTCATGGAAACATCTTCTATGCCCAAATCCAAACTCAGGCTGTTTCGGTCGGTAATGCTTTGCAGGTCATCAGTAGTTGCGCTCAAATCCACGTCCCCTATTTTGATGGCTACAAAATCCACATCCAATATTTGGCCGTTCAGGTCATTGGCACTAAAGAATTCCGGAAAATCCTGTAGCCAGGGGTTACTTGGATTGGGAAATTGGTAGCTTTTTGGCACAAATCGCCAACTGGTATTGTCTGAAAATTCCACATCAATACTCAAAATGAGCTTGCGTATTTCAATAATGTCAATTGTACTGACATTGCCAGAATTGTTTACATCCGCAGCAATCAATTTATAGGGAGAGCTGAACGGCGTGATACCCAGAATGTGTTGGTTGATCAATACGATGTCGAACGTAGAAACACCATTCCTATCATCTCCGTCCCGATAAGGGGTAACCGTATAGTCATAGTTGATCGACAAAGTATTAAAGGCATAGAATCCATCTTGGTTGGTGGTGATGCTTTCGTTGGCGCTACCGCTTAACTGCACATCGATATTGGGCGTAGCATGGCCATTTTCACGCTCGACAAAGCCGGCAATCAGCCCTTCGCCCTGATCGGGATTGCAATTAGCCAGGTTGTTTTGCAACAGCAGGAAGGTTTCGCAATAATCGTAATTGGGTCCGCCAATGGTGCCATCAGGCTGTACCGCATACGGGTTATTAGCGCTATCCCAGGCGTATATTTCCACAATCACGACCCCCACATCATCGCAGGTCAACACAATCCCGTTCTGATCGCGGTCGGGCATTTCCCCAATTTTGTTGATCGAATAAGTGATGGGTTCGACACAATCGGTGTTCGAACTGGCTATGAATTGTTCGGCAAATATAGTGATGGCCCCGCCATCTAAATCACCGTCTCCATCGGCATCGGTATTGGGCGGCAAAGGCATCAGCTCTGTGACCAGGCCATTGATACAAACCGGGGCAGGCGATAGGCAATCCACAATCTCAAAAGGAATGGTAGCCGCGCTGGTATTGCCACAGCCATCCGTCACTACAATCTCCAGCGTGTGCATGCCCAGGGGAAATTCCTGCAGAATTTTCCATTTGGGATAAGTGCCAAAAATGGCTGTGATCATCGAATCGACAATCCCATCGGAATATTCATCGTAAAACACCTCGATGGTCAGATCGTCAGGGGTACAATTATCAACGGTGAGGAAAATCAACTCCACTTCCGCACTACAATCCACATTATCTACTGTACAAAAAGCGAGTGGCGATAAAAATTGGATAATAGGTGCTATGGTATCATAAACCTTCAAGCGCTGGGTGTATTGCCAGTAGCCATTAGATGTTGTCTGTCGCCAATAACCATCTGGGTTGGTCGTTCCGTCACAGTTGCCGGGCTTGGTTCCGGCAGGTGGATTATTGTTGGTCTCGTCATTGTCCCGATCAATATAAGTATGATCCGGGCGGCGGAGTACCCATACCGCTTCATCCCCCACTTGTCCGTCGCAGTCTTCATCTTCCCGAACTAACATGGGTGAGGCCTCACCATCGTACTCACACCAATTGATGACTCGGTAGGTGCGGAAAATTTTGAAACACTCATCGCCAGAAGCTGAAAAAAAGTCGTCTTCAACGCTGATGGCCAACAGATCGCAGGCCAATTCATTGATGCCTATCGTATCGACATTGGGGTAACCACAATTGGCACCGCCATCCGCAGGAAAATAGATTTCATAATTGTGCACTTCTTCAATACTGATCAGTTGTTGACAAGTGCCTTCGGAGAAATTTCCAGAATCATCCACAGCCCTGAATATACGGATAAACGTACCGAACCCGCAATCGTGTAAATTGACGATCGGTGTTAATTCTTCCCAAGTAGCGTGGCAATTATCGTTTACCATTGGCGTGCCAAACAAACCAGCTAATTCACTGGTATCATATGGATCAAAATCATAGGGCAGTTCGTTGCAATTCACCGTCACCTCATGTGGTGGGGTACACATTGGTTTTACTTTGTCCTCGACTAGAAAATCCATCCAGCAAATATCCTCATTGCCTGCGGAATCAATGACTTTTAGCTCAAGCGTAATCAAGTCGCCCACATCGCAGCAGCTAAAGTCCACGTATTCCCCCCAGGGCGAATAATAGGTTGGAACACTGTTGCAATTGCCATCGCGGAAAATTTCCCGCCGTATTTCAAAACGTTCAATTCCACAATTGTCAAAACTGCCTTCGTTGAGCTGCTCTGCAAAAATCCTCAAAGTGCCGTTGCCTCCCAGAGAAGCATTCAATTGATCCACACAAACAGCAGAAGGGTTGACCATATCTTTGGCGCAGAAATCGCATTCCTTTATACTCGAATTGCCGCACTCATCGGTAACGATAAAACGAAAGCGGTGGCATCCGGCAGGAATACCGCTTACCATGCGATTAGGCGCATCGGCAGCAATAGTAGCCAGTACCACGGTTTGTGTAACGGTATCTATTGGCAAACCTTCGTTGTTGTAAATGATTTCCACTTCATCCGTGACGAGTTCCGTGTAAACCTCCCAAAGCGAACAATTGTCGCTTACAACGGGTAAAGGAGCAGAAAAGCTCGCCGTACAGGAAAAAGGCGAAGTGGGATAAACCAAGGGATCTGGAAAACCATCCCCATTGAGATCCACCAAAGGGCAGGATACTTGGGGAGAGGTAAAATCGCCAATTTTGATAATTTGAAAATAATTGATCGATTGGCCCGGATTGCACCAGTCGATGATGTTCCAGGTTCTGATAAATTTATAAGACAAAGGACACACATCAATCAAAGGCCCATCCTCATAAGTAGCGCCAATGCTGCAATAGGAATCATTGAGATCGACGATGCCAGAAGCGGTCACGATGAAGGGATACCCGGTAAATTCTGGCGCGGGATTGCCGAACGGATCGGTTGGAAAAACCTCATCACACTCAATGGGCACCGTAGCTGGTGGTAAAGAAACGTCAGAGATGGTCGGTTGTCGAAAATTGATGCGTTGATTGCAGGTAGTGGAATTGCCTTTGGCATCATAAGCGATGAAAAAACGCAGGATGTAGGGCACGCCACAATCGGGCGCATTTTCAAAAACATTCAACACATTGAGATCAACAGCAGAGCAATTGTCCGCATAAATCGGCTCGCCAGTCCAAGACAAACTATCTGGATGGCTTTGAATCAAAGCGACATCACCACAAAATAAAGGATAGGTGATCGGAAGCGCCGTTTGGCTAACACCTGCTAATTGGCCATTGTCATCGCTAAAAACGATGTATTGGTAATCGCCCGTTGCCCCCGGTTCATCCGAAGTGGTAAGCAACCAATAAGTATTTCCTGCCTGCAAAGGCAAGGTTATTCTTACAAATGGATCGCTGAGCCCGCCGGGGAAAGGATTGCCCGCCTGTGGCACATCGGCCTGGGCCAGGATATTACTGCAAGGGTTCTCGGGATCAAAAACGCCTTGAAACAAGGCCATATCTCCGTCACCGCTGCTAAAGTCCGAAACCAGGGCAAAGGTGTAATAATCGCTTGTACTGATGTTTAATTCGATCAATTCATAGTAACGCAGCCCATTCGCATTGAAATTTTCTATCAGACACGAATAAATAGCTGTATTGATCTGTGGGTCACTGCTGTCCAGGTTGCCTTGCAAAACCTGTACCTGCTCATATATTTGTACTTCATCGGCGGTAGGAGGGCATTGCAAGGAGGGCGGTATCAGGTCTTGTGCATCGATGTACCCCCAACAAGGCTCAAAATCACTCAATGCCCAATCGGTATAAGTAAATTGCCAGTTTTTAATAACGGCGCTAGGATCGAAGCCAGGTAAACCGGGATTGAACAAACTGAACACGATGACTTGTCCGGGCAATACCGACCAACTTTCAGATGCCGTTGTATTAGCGCTTGCTGCAAAAAAATCAACTACGCTGCCATTGGTTTCATAAAGAGACCCAGAAAACAGCACGCCCGCAGAAAACCCCGATAAAGATCGATCGAATGTTATTTGTCCGGCCTGCGTAATGGGAATCACCGCAGCAGCAAAACCTGCACTGGATTGGCCACCGTAAAAGCTTAAACTGTCAGTGGCTGGATTGAACGTCACATGACCAAACAAATCGGCATGTAGCCGCCATGCTGATGGGGTGAAAAGGCTGGTGAAACCTGGAATGGGTAGAGGCGTAATTTCACTGATGGAGTAGGGAAAAATACCGCAGCCATCCAACTGTGCGCCATTGGCCGGCGATTCATCTTCTATTTCGATGGCAAATGAGACATCACTCAAACAACCCATTTCTCCCTCTAGCACCATATCCGCTGTGACAAGGCGCTGGCAGTTGGCATCCAAAGGAATGACGATCGTATCATTACAAGCCAAACTTGGCTCAATGGCTTCAGCCAAACTAACCTCCAAGGTCATATTTTCTTGGGCTGTATTGCCGCTGGCATCACTAGCCGTAATCGTTATTTCATGTGTCCCGGCGCTGGCCCAAATCAGGTAAGTTGATGCGTAAGGATGCTGCCAATAAATCGAAGCACCAGGAGGCGATTGAGCAGTGATTTGTATCTGTGGATTAGGGTCACAGGCATCGTGGGCAGAAATATCGATGAAAAATACGGCAAGGGGTTCTGGCGAACAAGAAGATAGTTGTGCGCTCAAAGCTTGTGTCGGATAGACAATAACTGGAGCATCTATATCCGGGTCGCAATCAGACGCGGCCATCCATACTGGAATAGATGACGTTGGGCCTCCCGAGGCCAAAGCCCACATCCAGCAGAACAGCAACAGCACAAACCTGAACATGACAAAGCGTTTATTCTATTTTTAAATACCTACCCAAAGGTTTTGTTCACAAAAAAGCAACCGGGATGTAATGTCTGTAAAAAGTAGATTCCTTTAACATCCTTTTTGTGCGCTAAAAGATGTTATCGGACCACTGATATTTGTTCATGGTAAGTTAAGGACTTTATCTTGACGCAGTTCTTAAAAAAACTACAAAGGGGTAGGGCAATGCAATATATCTGCAATGTAAGGTAGAGATGATGATGCATTTGCCATTAGCGCGAAACAAAGTTATAAAAAGTTATTAACGTATGCGTTTTTTTTTAGGTTGTTTGTGTTTTCTGAGTCATTCTATTGCTTTTCGCTGAAAAAACAGAAATTAGCCCCGAATTCAGGTTAAACCCAGTCTATGCAATTTAAAATAGCGGCTTTCCGGCAACTGGGCTACGCCACGATGCTTGGCTTGGTGCTTTTATCTGCGCTTTTTTACAAGGAGCGGGCAGTATTTGTAGATGTCGCATTCCAGACTTTTTTGATGATCAATGAAGGCACTGTACAGGTGATGGTCAATCGCTTTGGCGCGGCGTTGGTGCAGTTGTTGCCCCTGTTGGCCATCAAGTTGGAAGCCCCTCTTGCCCTAGTTTCCTTTTGCTATTCCATTTCTTTTACGTTGCTGTACTTATTGGTTTATCATTTGATCGTTCGCTATTTCAAAAACGATTACCTGGGCTGGACTTTGATTTTTCTCTACACCCTGATGATTTTCGACGGATTTTATTGGCCGCCGTCAGAACTGCAACAAGGGCTGGCTGTGCTATTGCTTTTCTGGGCTTTTTTACTGCGTTATCCCCAGTTGGATCGCGCTTGGGTGTGGGCGATAGTCGTACCCGCACAGATTGCTTTAGCCTACTACCATCCGCTGGTATTTATCCCTTTTTTCTTTTTGTGGGCATTTTTCGCCCTTCATTTCCAACAACAACTCTGGCACAAGCGCTATTGGCTGCTCGCTGTTTTGATGGTATTGGTACTGGCATTCAAATCTAAATTTTCCCCCAATTGGTACGATGCAGCTAAGTACGCCAGCTTTTTGGAAAACCTGGAAAGCTATTTCCCCAATTACCTGGCCTTGCCTGCTAATGTCAAGTTTTTGGAAAACTGCGGGAGCGTTTGGTATTTTTTCCCTTTGTTGCTGTTTGTGAATACAATGGTTTACCTCCGCCGGCGAGCCTGGCTGAAAACGGGCTTGATGTGGGCCGCTTGTCTGGGTTTTTTATTCCTAGTTCACATTGGCTCACCCAATGCATCCTATCGGTTTTATTTTGAAATCACCTATATGCCCTTGATGGTCTTTGTTGGAGCGCCATTTATGTTCGATGTAGCCCACAAGCTATTACCTGAAAAGCAACTTATTGGGCTGTTTGCAGTTGCGATGTTGTGGCGACTGGCGGTCATAGCACTCAACCATCAGCCTTTCACAGCGCGTTTGCATTGGCTGGAAGCCAACGCGAAAAAAGGTGCTGCTCAAGAAAATACAAACCGCCTATTGTGGAGTTATTACGATGTACCCATGGATACTTTACTCATGACCTGGGGTATCCCTTATGAAAGTCTGTTGCTCACAGCCATGGCGCACCCGGATTCCGCAAAAACCATTTATGTGGCACCTGATTTTCAGCGTTATGAACAGGAACTCCATACAGATACTGTATTCCTTTCCGATTTCAAAGCCTATCCATCCAACAGCCTCAATAGCCGTTATTATCGTTTGCCAAATGCACCGTACCGGAAAATTGAGCGTAAATAAAAGCGAGGATACTGAGCAATGCAAAAGATACGAAAAGCGCTACATAGAAGGTCGTTCCATTAAAAACCAGGAACACGCCAAGCGGTAGTGCGGCCAAACGCAAGACTTCTATCAGTAACAGCCACTTACTTTGGGTTTCAAAATAAAGAGAGAACAGGAAGGTGGTCACAATAATCCAGATCGCATAGAGACCTTGTTGCCACGCTGTAAAGTCCGTGTAATTAAACAGAAAATAGGCCGTCAAAGCCAGTGTACCGACAAATTGCACCAGGATATAATATTTGATGGCCTTAATGCCGGGATTGGCGTCGTACTTTTTATAGTTCGGCGCAACAGGATCAGGCGCCACAAAACCGCCCATATAATCGGGTTTCCAACCTGGTGGACGAAATAAAATGCCCAATCCATCCCGCCAATTGCGCGCTTTTGAGGTCAACTGGAACAAATCGATGTAGTGGGCAAAATTGGCATAAATGGGGTTCCAGCTCTGTAGGGATTTGGTAATGCCATAATGTGGGCGCTCCTCTTCTTCCTGAAAAGTGCCGAACAGGCGATCCCATACAATGAATACCCCGGCATAATTCTTGTCCAAATACTTTGGATCCCTACCGTGATGTACCCGATGGTGAGAAGGCGTGTTCATGATGAATTCCACCCAGCGCGGAAACTTATCAATATGCTCGGTGTGAATCCAGAATTGGTAAATCAGATTCCAGCCGCCCACAAACACCAATTGTACAGGGCTAAAACCCATCAGCGCCAGCGGCAAATAAAAAGGCATGCTCCATAGAAAAGCCGTAGAGCTTTGACGCAATGCAACGCCTAAATTGAACTCTTCGCTTTGATGGTGCACGACATGCCCCCCCCAGAAAAGACTAATTTCGTGCGCCATGCGATGGCTCCAATAATAGCAGAGGTCGTACAAAACGAAGAGTGCGATGAAAGAAGTCCATGTTTCAGGAATGTGCCCAATAGCGAAATGCTCAAAAACCAAGGTGTATATGCCTATTTTGATCAATTTCATAAATACCCCACTCACCTGATCGAGGCTACCCAAGTTGAGGTTGGTAACGGTATCGTTCAGGCGGTAAGTTTTTTTGCCGGAGAAAATCTCATACACGATCTCCAGCATCACCAAGATCAAAAAAAGCGGAATGGCCAATAGAACCGGACTGAAATTCATAGCAAAGCATTTGAGCAAATGTAAGCATTTCGATTGGAGCTTGCAATCAGCTAATTCATGGATATGTGTTCTAGAATGAGCAGCTTACCCCTTTTGGTGCCATCATTTTCAACTTCATAGCTGACGTAGGGGTAAGCATCTTGACCAGCTAAGTAGAAAAGTTTATCTTTGCACTTTAACCCGTTTTCACTGTGGAAATAGCCAATCCCATTTACGATGTGGTGTTCAAATACTTGTTGGAAGACAACAAGGTGGCCAAAATATTCCTCTCCGCTGTGACGGGTTTGGATATCATTTCGTTGGAGTTCC
>CALMIR010000110.1 GCA_937864265.1 uncultured Saprospirales bacterium
CTTTATGGTGCAATCTTAGCAGGAATTGGCGTATTTGCAAGGTGCAGAGGCTGACTTGCAGCGACCAAATGCCGCTACCAAGGGATTGCCTGAAAACCCTTCCTCGGAAGGGTTTTCAGGCAATCCCGATTTAAAATCACGCCGATACTTACCAGGCTTCTCCACACTTCAACCGCGAAAAGGCGGCATTGTTATAATGCGCAACTCATGCCTAGCGAAACCCCGGAAGGGCGGCAAAAGCAATCGCTCATTCTCAAAGTGCTTTTGCTTGACCTTATTTTCATAATGGCAATTTGTTGCACGGCGAGCCTGATCCTCTCCACTCCAGCGATAAGGCCCATATGGCACAAATAACGGCGTGCTATCTGCACAGACCAAAACGCTTTTTTAATTCAGCACAACAGGTGGGCGGTATGCTTCATGTAAAAAGCGAAGGCTGAGGAACTACTTTATCCCTCAGCCTTCGCTTATAGCAACTCCGAAAGAATTATTTCAGAGCATGTTTTTTCTGAGATCAGTCCATCAATACGTCCACAAATCCTGTTCAAAATTGAAGATGTCTTTTTGGATCTTATCGGCCTCCATCAACAGATCAATACCGGATAAGTAATCTTCCAAACGGCGATCGAAGACGTTCGATTCTTTATAAATATAGCTGGAGAAGAAACGCATTTCAAACAAATCTTCCCAAGTTATGGGGCTGTTGTCGTTTCCGACATTAAATACTTTTTCGCGTGCGAGCATTTCACGTGAGCCTGGGTAGTACACCCAAAACATCGGACGCTCGTATTTGAAGTTGTCGTTGTCGTCCCTTTCTTCGATAAGTGGTGCGATACCCAATATGCGTACTTGCATCGTAGAAGATTCTTCATCGAAGAACCAAATTTCTTTGAGACGGAAACGCTTCACATCTTCAGGATTCACATCGTTGACAACGATTTGAAAAGTTTCTTCATAAGTTTCGGGATCCACCGTAGCGATGGTATCCTGGCTAGAGCCCATTGAGGCCACTTCATCCGGTGTCAAGGGTACCGTAAATTTGTCGTCCTCCACGCTATACACCGTAATCTCCCCTGATTCCGCTGATTCCATCAAAATGGTAAACAAGGGGCGTTCAGGATAAGCGAAGGGCAAGTTCATTTTTTCGCGAACATCGATGACACGCCAGATGCGTTTTTCCCAGAAAATATCCGCCTCCCGGATATGATCGTAAGGGAGTACACGCTTTTCAACGGTCAATTTTTTTTCAACGATGTCGTCCAGGGGTTGTTCCGCATTCGGGCTGGTTCCGGATTCCGTCAAAATAATATTACCGGGTTGTTGTGCGATGGCCTGCCCTGCAAAGAAAAGCAACAATAAACCCATCAATTTCAGAGCGATCTTCATGGCAAAAGATTTAATTTTTTTGGATTGAATAAAAACACAAATATACGGTGGCCGTTTTCCTGTTAAAAAGCTTCCTGCGGAGCACGAAAAAAGTATTTAACACCAGTTTTCCTGATTCTCTGACAACTTTTGCGATTTAGAGTAACTGATTTACAGGAAAGTCCTACTTCCTATGGGCGTATTTCTTCCCTGTAAATCAGTTCCCGCAAAAATTGTACAGAGAAAGGTTTTCCTTTTCGTACTGCCATGTTGCTCCCCTGACTGAAATCGTATTCCCGGCGAGCATAATATTTTGGGTATGAGCTTCCGGCTGTCCTTGTTCGGCCAACTTTTCTGTACGTGTAGTTCTCTTCTTACTAGAACGGAACAATTCGCCTTTCTTTTTGGAAAGGCGAATTGCCCGGTAGAGGTTGCCAAATAAACGATATTACTTGGCGGACTATTTTGCGTTAACAGTAGTTTCTGTTATTTGATCTTAAAGACCATCGAGTTGATCGGGCGACCCACGTTGTCACCAGGGCAGCGCGCCTTCACATCGTCGAAATAGTAGATATCGCCTGGCTTGGCTTTCTGAACCATTCGGCTTGCCGCATCGTTGTAGCGAGCGCCGGAGTTCACCACTTCGACAGGATCCTGACGAGCAGCAACATACACCAGTTTGAAACCCTGAACAGTACAGGTAGCCTCGAAATCGAAGTTGTCAAGGAATGCACCTACACCGCCTTGAGCCTTGAATTCGCCATTGCCCATAGTACCGCCTTGAGACTTACTCAAACGGGCTACCGGGTCAGGAATACGCTTCACACGGAATTTGAAAGGCGTAGCTGGCAAGCCACCACCTGAAACGGTAATGGTTGCATCACCAGGTGTTGTAGCAGTAACGGTATATTTACCGCGTGAACCACTGATGTTACAGCCAGACGCTCTTACCTGCAATTCATTGGAAGAAGCGCCTGCCACCGCTACAGATACCGGGTTGTCCACCCCGATGTAGAACACGTTCATTTTATCGGCTGAAACCGTCACAGAACGCACCCCTACTTCATATTCGTAGGTACCGTCGCCTTCACTGACTTCTCCAGTAAGCGGGTTGCGCACTTCTACTTTCATGCTCAGGGTTTGCTTACCCGTAGAGCTGGTGGTGGTGCTGTATTCCGCTTTACCTTCGTCATTCACGCTCAGTTTGCTACCGCCAACGAAGATACCGATGTCATCCGGGTTAATCTGGGTGCTGTAAGTACCTACGGAAATAGTGGCCTTGAATGGCTCGCCTTTGATCACGTAAGACTTTTCAGCCTGCACAACCGGGAAGAAGGCATCAAATTCGATGACACGACCACCAGCCAACTCGGCCATGCTGTTCAACAGCGCAGCTTCAGAGCTTTTGGCGTCGGCCTGCATCTGGCTCAACAAAGGCAGTACAGCAGCCAGTGGCATTTGACGGAATTTGAAATCAGCCCAACTGGTTTTGTCCGACTTTTTCCAGGTTTCGTCATCTACTCCGAAAGGCATATTGAGCGCCAATGAGTTGATACGGCTTTCGATATCGCTTGTACTCAAGCCAAACTCTTCGCCGTTTTCTTTCAGCAGATCAGAATAGGTTTTAACCAATTCGTCTTTGGTTTTGATGATTTCGGCCTTCAGTTTTTCACCTGCGCCGTCGTTCACCAACATACGCGTGGTAATATCCTTATCTTTTTTGCCCTTAGGCACTTTTTTGCCCACGCTCAGGGTATAGTCGCCATCGTCCAACTGGCCGTTTTTGTTACCAGAGGCATCTACCAGTTTGTCACGCAGTTCATTGACATAAGTATCGAATGCTTTAACCGCATCTCTTACCTTGTCAACAGCGGGTTCGATCGGGCGATATTTTGCTTTGGATTCATCGGCAAGCAGTTTTTTCAACCCTTCAACAGTTGCTCCCAACTGCTTATCTACTGTAGCGATGCTGGCTTTGTTTCCGTCATCCAAAGTAAAGAATGCATTCATTACTTCAGCAGAAACATTCAGCGCCAACAGAGCCGTCAGTACCAGATACATGAGGTTGATCATCAGCTGCCGCGGTTCCTTTGGTATTGACATAGCTTAATGCTTTATTAAATTTTTTAAGAAAAAAAGTTTTAGAACCAGTCCGCATTAGTTTCTAACATTAGCCATAGCAGAAATCACATTGCCATAAACGTGATTCAATTGGCTGTAAGTAGAGTTCAATGAGCTGATATTTTGGTTCAACACCATCAACTGATCTTTGTACTGTTTGGTATCTTCCAAAGAGTCGCTCAAATCGGCCATGGCTTCGTTCAATTTAGAATAGAAATTGCTCATGGCTTTGATCTGATCGCTGGTACCGGAAAAATCCACTTCCTGGAGCGCTTTCAAAGAAGAAAGGCTTTTAGACATCGTTTGTAATTCAGAAAGCATGCCACCCAATTGCTGTTCAACAACTTCACCATTCAGAGGGGCTACCGCTGCGCCTTTGCTTACCGGTCCCATTTCGCCAGCCGTCAAAGGAGCGATATTGGAGTGGTAGTCGCTCAAACCTGGGTACAATTTATCCCAGTAGTAATCTGGTTCTGGACCAATCAAACCCAAGAAAAGGAAGATACAGGCTTCAACGGTCAAACCGATGATGAGCATTTCAGAAGCGCCTTCCCAGCTTTCCAGCTTGAACAAAGCTCCCATCAATACAACTGCAGCACCAACACCGATAACCAGGTTTTTGATGTATTTAAACCCTTTTGTCTTTAAGAAACTCATTTTTAGTACGCTTTAAAATTGTGGTTAGTTAAAAAGTGTATTCAATCCAATGGTTGCAAAAACCAAGTGTATAATGTGATTTGGAAAAAAGGTTACAACCTGCTTGGATTTTTTTCTGTCGTCCACCATTTTTATGAAATAGGTTTGAAAGGCAGAATGTGTGGCAAAATAGAAGATACCGATACACACAGCGTGCATCGGTATCTTATACCAATATATATTGTAGCAATTAGAAATCATTCAGTGAGCGGCCAAGGAAGGTCAGGGCGCAACGGAAACCGACATAAGATTTGGTGGTATCCTGATATTCCCAATGACGGGTACCTGTTTGCATGAAGTGATGAACATCTTTCCAGGAACCGCCGCGAATCACTTTGCGCTTGTAAGCTTCAGGATCATCATCCGTAGCATCGTAGCGGATGTCCGGGTTGAGGTCATGCAAGAAAGAATAAGCGTTTTCGTAATAAGCGGTGCTCGTCCATTCCGCTACATTACCGGCCATGTTATACAAGCCAAAATCATTAGGGAAATAGGCGTCTGCTTTAACGGTGTAGAGCCCGCCGTCTTCCGGATAGTTGCCTCGGCCAGGTTTGAAGTTAGCCAACAAACAACCTTTGGCGTTGCGTACATAATAACCACCCCAAGGATAAGGTGCTAGATCGTGGCCACCACGAGCGGCATATTCCCATTCGTGCTCGGTAGGCAAGCGATAATCTTCCGAGTTGATACCATCGCCGCGAGTCTGGGCATAAGTGTTCCAAAGCTTGGTTCTCCAATAGCAGAAGGCGTTTGCCATGTGCCAGTCCACCCCTACTACCGGATAATCGTCGAATGCCGGGTGCCAGAAGTAGTTACGGGTCATCGGCTCGTTGTAGGAGTAGGAAAAATCGCGTACCCAAACCAAAGTATCGGGATGGATATTTACTTTTTTGCGCTGAATAAAGGAGTTACGTGGCGAACGACCCCGATCATTAGCGGCTTTTTTCCAATCGTACCATTCGTATTCAAAAACCAGTTTGCTGCCATCCAATTCTTTTTTGCCAGCAAAGCGATCGTCGCCCTGATAGTAGAGATCTTCCAGGGTTTCGTCTTCCCAGTCGATGTCGTACTCCCAGTCAATCCGCTCTTCTCCATCTTCGGTTTCCGTGAAATGATCCAAGTAGGTATGCGCCAAAGAATCGCGAACCCAGTAAACGAACTGGCGGTACTCGTTGTTCGTAATTTCCGTGTCATCCATGTAGAATCCTTGGATGGAGATGGACTTCTGGCGCTGAACAAATGTGTTACTCACATCCTGATCACTAGGACCAATGTGCAGCGTTCCAGAGGGAACATAGACCATACCATAAGGATTGATGCCTTTCCAGGCAGGGCGATCAAGCGCTCCAATGAGTTGACCGTTTTCTTGTCTGCCGCAAGACGCGACTACAATCACTAGCAGGACTAGCGAAGTCTTTAATGAACTTTTCATGTTAACACCCGAGTTTTCCTTCAGAATAGATTAGTGTATCTTAAAAGCGATCGTAAATATATGTTCTTTGCCCGGTATATCAAAAAAAAATAATTTGGCTTTTTTTGTCTGCAAACGACGAAAGGCTGTCAAATCAGCGTTTCACGCGAAAAAAAATGCCCTTTTGATATAAAAGAAGCGGCAAAATTTGCTTTTCAACCAAAGAAAATAGCGTTTATCTCCTTTTGTTTCCAGTAAAATACATGCGGTAAGCCTATAAAAGCAAACTCATGTGCTTACTGGCCGCGGCAAAGTTAATATTTATTGTAATAAACCCGGAGGACGTCGTGAAAAAATTATAAAGTCCTGGGGTTGTAGATAATTTTAGGCAGTCTTGCTTGCCCAAAATTAGTTTTGATCCGGTAATTGAGCATTATTTCATGAGAACCATTGCTCACTTGGCGAAGCCCCGATAATGTAATATCATAAGCATACAGGACATTGACTTGCTCGCTGAGCTTTACGCCAAAAATAATGCCAACCGCATCCAAACTATTGCTGTTGTATCCTCTTAACGATGCCCCACCCAAAATATTGTCGTTGTATTTAAAAAGGGCAGCTACATCGGTCTGCATCTGCTTGAGGTTGGATCGGAGTAATAAAGCTGGATGGAAGGTAAAGCTCCTGGATAGATCAAAATGGCCGTTAAGGTTGAAAAAGAAGGTGCGATCCAGGGCGATGCTTAAATTGTCAGAACTAACGGAGGGGGCTGTCAGGTGCCTTACCCCGAATCCGGACTCAAATTTCTCATTATAAAAATAAACGCCGGCACCGAAAGTAGGTGTACTGGCACTCAACAGCGATACAGGCAACAAGTCATCATCGTGAAAAATCACGGTTGCATCGGAATAAAAGCCCTGCGGGGTGCGCAGTTTGCTGCCGTCGAGGGAATACTGAAATATCCCGGCGCTCAAGCCCAAGGCTAAGAGGCTTTTTTTCCCTACAGGTAATTGGTAATTATATGCTAAAGCGAATGAAGTAGCCTTTTCTGCGCCCAATTGGTCGTTTTCCAAATTCAGCCCAAACCCACTGTTGAACGCATACACTGGTAGGTGCACATTTACATTCTGCGTGATGGGGTTGCCTTCTAGCCCCTGCCATTGGGTACGGTAAATACCGGTGATGCTCAAATCTTGATCCATCCCGGCGTAAGCAGGATTCCAATTCATTTTATTGGCCATAAATAGGCTGTACTGAGCAGCCTGCTGGCCAGATAAGTTGCTACAAAAGCCAATACACAATAACAGGCAGGTCGATATTTTATTCATAGCTTGAGTTTTTAATCGGTTAGAACCGAATCTGTTCTAACACTTCTTCTATTTCAATAACGGGTCGCTGGCAGGCATATTCCCTGCAAACGTATATTTTTGTGTCGCCATGCACCTCTTTTCCCTGCAATAATGGATAGTCGTCGTTGGATGTCGTGCTGGCCATGACCAGGGTATTGGGTAAATAGTTTTTTTGTAAAGCAGTGGCTTTGGCAAAAGCATCCGCCCCCACAACTGCAATTTCCCAAAAAGGATAGGTATAATGCAGCATGCTTAACGACCAATGGCCAAAAGAACGCGGATGACGCGCAATTGCACTTTCCATCACCTCCAGCATGCCGACAGCCCTTTCCGCATATGCATGACGCCCCGTCAACAGCGACATCTGATGCAGCACCGTTGCCATCGTTGCATTCCCCGAAGATGTTTCCGAATCGTATATCTCTTTAGGTCGCAGCACTAAGTCGCTTTGTGATGCCGTCGTAAAATATAACAAATTACTTTCCGGATCAAGAAATTCTACTAAAACATGATCGATTAGTCGTTCGGCTTTCGCCAAATAGGATAAATCGAAGCTAAGGGAATACCACTCCAACAGCGTTTCTATCAAATGAGCATAGTCATCCAGGAAGGCTTCTTGTTTGGCCTGGCCATTTTTATAGGTGTGAAAAAAACGCACCCCATCGCCTTGGTCAAATTTTTGGAGCATAAAATCCAGGCTTCGGGCAGCCTGTACCTTGTAGCGTTCTTCACCCAAAGATTTATACGCCTTTATATAAGCCGTTGTCATCAGGGCATGCCAAGATAGTAGGCATTTGTCATCCAAGCCAGGCCTAATACGCCCATTGCGGTGTTCCAACAGGGCTTTTTTATTGCGTTCTAATTGGGTGCGCCATTGCGCCGCATCCAATTTCCAGCTTTCGGCAAATACTTCCAGTGGCATTGATCTTCGCAAAATATTCGCACCTTCCCAATTGCCCGACTCCGTTATATCGAAATACTGACAAAAAAGCGTGCTTTCTGTCCCTAATATAGCATCGACTTCTTCCTTTGACCAAACATAAAATTTGCCTTCCACGCCCTCCGAATCGGCATCCAGCGCTGCATAAAAGCCCCCTTCTTCGCTGGTCATTTCTCTTTGAATAAAAGCGAGGGTTTCCTCAATGGTCTCCCGATACAACGCTTTAGGAGAATAGGCATAAGCTTCTGCCAATAAACCTACTAACAAAGCATTGTCGTATAACATTTTTTCAAAATGAGGCACCAACCACTCATTATCGGTGGAATACCGGGCAAAGCCTCCCCCCAATTGATCGTACATTCCGCCCAGGATCATTTTATCCAGAGAAAGCCAAACGTGATCTATGACATCTTTTTTGCCGGAGAGGGCGGTGTAGGCCAATAAAAATCGCAGGTTCAAGGTAGAAGGAAATTTCGGCGCACGACCAAAGCCGCCTTCTTTTGTATCAAAGCTTTTTTGAAGCCCCCGGACAATGATCCCTATGGTTTGCTCCGAAAAATCGCTTTGCTCCGGGCTAATAGTTGATGTTTTATCAAAAAACACCTCATCAGCGTGTTCGATGGCTTGTGTCAATCGATCTGCCTGCTTTTCGACTTCTGAGCGGCGGTTGTGAAAGCTATCGGATAAATATTCGAGCAATTGCCTCCAGGAAGGGCGATTGTGTGCCGGGCGAGGCGGATAATAGGTGCCGGCAAAAAAAGGTTTGCGCTCTGGCGTTAAAAAACAATTCAAAGGCCAGCCCCCAGCACCAGATATGATCTGGCAGGCATTCATATATATTTTATCCACATCGGGCCGCTCTTCGCGATCTACCTTGATGTTGATAAAGTTCTCATTCATAAAGGCAGCCATTGAGGGGTCTTCAAAGCTCTCGCGCTCCATCACATGGCACCAATGGCAGGTACTGTATCCTATACTGACCAATACTGGCTTATCCTCAGCCCTGGCCCGCTCAAAAGCAGCCTCCGACCAGGGGTACCAGTCCACCGGATTGTGGGCGTGTTGAAGTAGGTACGGACTGGATTCGTGCTGAAGATGGTTCATAGATTGATGATTAATTTTTGCTTTCTAGTTGTCTTGCCCTTAAACCATGTACACACACCTATGGCGTGAAGCCGCCAGGAACTAGAAACCACGCCTTCGTCGTGGCGCAGCCTGAAACTAGAAACTAACTATTTAACCCCCATTTTCATGAAAAGTTTTGGAGTGATAAAAGCGGTATTCGATAATTTCCAACTCAAAGCCATTTTCGCTTTTGACCCAAAAATTACGCTCCGGGATGCCGCCTAATTTTTCGGGTATGCGCCGGCTCGGATAGTTGCGCACATCAACCGGATACCTCAAGTATTCAAAATCCAGGTTCAACTCTGCCCATGCTTTGAGGGTGTCAATAGCTTCCAAACCAAAGGCATGGCCATGCGCCGAAGCCTTGATCCAAATTCCGAATTCCGGATAAGGAGAATCCACACTATGAATACCAACATAGCCCAAAAAATCGAGGCTAGTTTTATCCAAAATCACCAATTCCATGCTAAGCCCTCTGGCCATAGTTTGTATCGCCACCTTAATATATAGTTGGGTATCTTGCAAATGGCGCGGCGGCTTAGACTGCATATACTGGCTTACTTCATCTGTAAATTCCTCAAAAAAATGGTCTTCAAAATCATAGCTAATGGGCACCAGCAATAGTCTTTTGCTTTCCAATCTAAATTCACTCCATTCCACCAGATCCAAGTCTATGGGCATATCTTTGTATTTTGGTTCTCCGACCGTTTTTGAAAAAGCCAGGACAATATAACAATTCTTTCATTTGGGCGAGGTGGATTTTTGAACTTTCCTAAAGCCCCAAAAAAAATCGAAAATCGAAAATCGAAAATCCCTGCCCCCGTCCGAATTGGACTCGGTCCGGGCGGGCGAATCCGTCGAAGACGGAGGCGGGGTTGTTCGTCGATCATAAATCTGATATGCGATGTGCAACGGATGAGGCCGCCTGCAAATCACTTTGCACCTTATCTATCATCATATAATAGCCTGCCCATAAATTCCGTTATCAATACCGCTCAGAAAGTGGCGTGAAACTTATCTTCGCGTCAAAATTGGGAATAATCAGACAACTATGAGGGTTTGCGGACTATTTTTAGCCATTGTGATTTTGTTTTCTTTTACTGAAAAACCAGATGCGGGTGATCAAAAAGCAGCTTTCAAAGCGCACTATAAAGGCATGTTGCAGTACAGCAACGGCAACTATAAGCAGGCCGTAGCCAACTTCGAACAAGCCTATCAAAGCATTCCGGAAAATTATACTTTTATGGTGTCCCTGGCGCTGGGCTGGAGTAGGATTGGCAAACAAGTTGATGCCCTGAATCTGCTACACCAAGCCAGCGATAAACTAGCATCAGATGAAGCCAATTTGTCGCAAAAGGCGGCTTTGCATACGTTTTACACAGGTATGGTATTGTCTTATTTGGGTCGCTACGGGGATGCCATCAGCCATTTTGAAAAAAGCGTTGATTTACAAAAAAAACTGGGCGATCCTAGGCTACTTAGTATATATTATAATGCATTAGGGCATGCGATTTTACTCAACCAAGGTGGCGGTAGTCATAGTAAAGACGGTCTCCCACGCCATTTTCACGTCCACAAGCGCGACTTGCTCAAATCCTTCCAATATTTCGACATTGCGCTAAAATATGATGTAAAAAATGAAGCGGCGCTGTATAATTATTTCTTGCTGCGCGACACCTTAGGCATGGAAGATATCAAAGCTTTTTACGAGGATTCTCCGATAGATGAAACCCCGGAAAGGGCTTTGCCAGGCAATAGCCGCCGTGCTTTATCTTTTACCGATTACGATGAACTGCTTTTTCTGCTGGATATATCCGGTTCTATGGTCATGGAACGCGTTCCCTGCATGGGTGCCACGCGCTTTGATGTGATGAAGGAAACGGCGCTTTTTATCCTCGATAGTTTGCCTCCAAATACCCAGATTGGGTTGGCCACCATAGATGGCGATTGCGGCAGCGAACCCGTCGCATGGGAAGCCGTTGGCAAACTGAATCGATATGATATGCGCTATCGGCTGCGATTTTTAGCCCCTAATGGCACTACCCCACTCCTGGAACGTCTGGAAAAAAGCCCGGAATTGTTCAACGATACGACCAATGCCCCGAAGGCCATTTTTCTGGTCAGCGACGGCGCCAATGTGTGCCGAGCTGGTGGAAATGAAATATGTGACTGGGCTGCCGAATTGGCCCAACGCAATATAGTCATCAATATTTTGACCTTCCTCGATGCCAGTTCGGATAACACCAATGCCTTTGCTGAATATGGCTGCCTAGCTGAATTGACTGGTGGCGAAATCCTCTTTTTGGATAATTATCGATGTAGTTATGAATATTTCGGCTCAAAATTGGTTGAGAGCTGTGCGCCCCGTGTCCCACCGCTGCAAAGAGTGCAATGCTGGGGCCCTGCGGTAAAAGATTTGTGGGCCGTGTTGATGTTGTAAGGCTTTTTAGTGGCATCGCATTTAGGGATACAGCTGCTTTTATAGCAAGCACATGAACCTAAAACATTTTGCCTATTGTATGATGAAAAAGCGCATTCCCCGAATTTTCATTTGATTTTTAGCAATTAATGCCGATATTTGCCCCCTGAAAAGAAATTACTGAAAGCAAGGGATCTTAAAACTAAAGTTAATATTAAAACTTTCGAAACCCCATTTGGAAACGATCAATGTCATTCCAAATACCAATAAATTATATTGATCGGTTTTTTTTTAACCCCTTATATCCAGACAGGGCCAGAAATAATAATAAACCTAATACATCGAAAACACCATTCCAAAACCCATTCCTTTCACAGTATTTTCTGATTATTTTCAAAATATATTTACACTGTAAATCACAAAGAAAGAGGTTGTTTTGTGCTACAATGTATTGTGCGTTGACACAAAGGGGCTTCTTATAGAAAAAAATGCAATGAAAATGGGACAACCGCTTACCCGAATTGGCGTATTTTACGACGGAAACTACTTTTTGCACGTAAGTAATTATTACAATTACGAGCACCCCATGCGGCGCCGCATCAGTATCAGAGGGCTCCACGAATTTGTTACAGAATACATCGCCGAACAGGAAAAGACTGAATCACGCTTTTGCAAAATTACAGACGCCCACTACTTCAGGGGACGACTGAGTTCTTATGACGTAGAACATTCTACCCGCTTATTGGCCGAACGCGCTTTCGACGACATCCTGATCAGCGAAGGTGTCGTGACCCACTATCTGCCCCTCAAGGTAATGGATGGGCGCAAAGAAGAAAAAGGCATTGATGTATGGCTGGCTTTGGAAGCCTATGAACTGACCAAACACAAGCTTTTTGACGTGGTGGTTTTGATTGCCTGCGATGGCGACTATGTGCCATTGGTGCGTAAACTCAATACCATAGGTACCAAAGTGATGATACTTGGTTGGGACTTCCAATTCACCGACAATCGCAATGGTAAAGTGCGCACCACGGTTACCTCGATTGATCTATTGGGAGAGGCTACTTATCCCGTTGCCATGCACGCGCTCATCGATGGGCGCGCCAGATGGGATCGCTTCGATTTCGATGACTTATTTGTTCCAAAAGAGCCAGAGGTTTACCAACCTAAAACCATCAGCAACGGCAAACGAGAACAAAGCTATGTACTCAGCCTAAAAGATGGCTATGGCTTCATTGCCAAACCACCAAACAATCTATTTTTCCACTGGTCTGATATTAATGGCATTGACTTTAACGAACTCAATGTCAACGACTTGGTGGAATACAGCATATCTTTTAACGATCGCGGGCAGGAAGTGGCCTCCGACGTAGAGAAAGTAGTGGGCGTTCCGATAGAGGAAGAATAATTTTTCTTCTACTATGGCGCTCCTGAGAAAAGCATATTATTGGTTGCCGCCTACCTGGCGTTTCTTAGCTCGCAGGCTATATTATTGGCCTATTGACAGTTTTGAAGCCCTAACAGGTCGGCGGCACCCACTTAGCCCGCCGAAAGGTAAAATATATATTGGTTCCGGCGATTTCATCGCCCAAGGCGAGTGCATGCGGGAGCAATTCATCCAACTGGGTGGACTGCAACCCGATCATCAGGTGTTGGACGTAGGGTGTGGTATTGGGAGAATCGCAATTCCACTCACGAGCTACTTGAGTCCGGCTGGTTCTTATGACGGCTTCGATGTCATCAAAAGCGGCGTGGATTGGTGCCAAAAACAAATCAGCCCGCGTTTCCCAAATTTCCATTTCAAGTACATTCCACTCAATAACGACTTATACAGGAGTGACGGCGGTAATGCTGCCAAATTTGTATTTCCCTATCCCGCTGAAAGTTTTGATTTTGTCCTACTCACCTCTGTTTTTACACACATGCTGCCGGAGGAGGTAAGCAATTACCTGCAACAAATAGCCCGGGTATTGAAACCAGGCGGGACTTGTTTTGCTACTTTTTTCATTTGGAATTCGGAGAGCGCCGCTTTAGCAAGTGCTAATCCAGCATTTCAATTTCCTTACGACAGGGGGCACTACAGGCTGATGGATGAAAAAGTTCAATCGGCTAATGTTGCTTTTGACGAATCCTGGCTGATGGAAAAAGCCATTTTTCCTAGTGGATTAGAAGTGTCCAAAGCTTATTATGGGTACTGGTCAGGTCGTTCGAAGGTTGATTGTATTGATTTTCAGGATATTTTGATTTTAAATAAAGCAAAAGTATCACAGCGTCTATGAAAACAAAACTTTACTTTCCATTTTGTCTTTTGTTGTTTGCCAGCCTTTTTATCCAAAGTTGCCAAAGCGAGAGCAAGGCCAAAGAGCAACATCTGTTTATCGAATATTTTGTCCGTTACCTGGAAACAGAGCGAGAGCTTAAAGCCAATGCTACTTTCCTGAAAGGCGATACGCTTCAAACAGCCAAACCTAAAACTTTCTTGGGGGGCATACAATTCCAGGGAAACGATATGGTATTGAAAAATGTAAGCAATGACGTTGCTCGCTACACCCTGATTCAAAATGGTGTGAATTTTTACCAGCCCCTGACTTTCAATTATTTGGATGATGATGGCGCCGCACAGGATTTTTCCATTGCGATGGGCAAGCCCGGTCCTTTTCAATTTTATAAAAATCGCATCGTGAAAAAAGAAGGCATCCAAATGTTAATTGAAAATGGCGACCTGACAGAAGACGAAAGCCTGGTGGTGTTTTTCACAGATAAAGATTATAAAGCGGCCATTCTCAACCTCCGCGGGCCACATCAGGGCAATGAATACTATTTTACGCCCAATCAGGTGACCGGTTTAACACCTGGCTTGAATGAAGTCTATCTGGTCAAGAAAAAACACCTGGTACAAAAAAGCGAAAAACAAACCGTTGTTGCTGATATAGAGTTCTATACGAACCCCGGCAAGGTAGAAATTTTAGAATAAGCTCAATTATCGCTTTGTAGCTCCAACAGCTGTTGTATCTTTGCGGGCAATTTTGCAGCAAATACGACTTTGTCCGTCAAATGGGCAACAGGCTAGTTGAAAATGCCTCACGTACAGCCTGAAAATCGAACAAAACCTGCTGCTTTTGCAGCAAAAACTCACTTAACATGCCAAAGGATACTTCTATCCGATCCGTACTGATTATTGGTAGCGGCCCTATCGTTATAGGTCAAGCCTGCGAGTTTGACTATTCCGGTTCGCAGGCATCCCGATCTTTAAGAGAAGAAGGTATTGAAGTAAGCCTCATCAATGATAACCCGGCTACCATCATGACCGACCCGGTCACCGCCGACCATGTGTATCTGCTCCCACTCACCGTTGAAAGCATCATCAGGATACTAGAAGAACGGCAAATAGATGCCGTTTTGCCAACTATGGGCGGCCAAACAGCGCTCAATCTGGCTATAGAAGCCGACAAACAAGGCGTGTGGGCCAAATACAATATCCGCATGATTGGCGTGGACATTGATGCCATCGAACTGACCGAAAACCGCGAAGCCTTCCGGCAGCACATGATCCACATTGGTTTGAAGGTAGCGCCCTCCAGAATTGCCAATTCTTTTTTGGAAGGGAAGGAAGCCGCTCAGGAAATCGGTTATCCGCTGGTTATACGTCCATCTTACACCCTGGGTGGTAGTGGTGGGGCATTTGTACATAAGGCCGAGGAATTTGATGCCGCCCTGCGCCGGGGTTTGAGCATGTCGCCTACGCACGAAGTGCTGGTAGAGAAAGCAGTGTTGGGATGGAAAGAATTCGAGTTGGAATTGTTGCGCGATGCTGCTGATAACGTAGTCATTATTTGTACGGTCGAAAACCTCGACCCCATGGGTATCCATACCGGCGATAGCATCACCGTAGCACCTGCCATGACACTCTCTGATACAGCCTATCAGCGCATGCGCGACGAAGCCATTCAGGCCATGCGCTCGCTTGGCAATTTTGCCGGAGGCTGCAACATCCAATTTGCATTAGACCCGGAAACCGAAGACCTGATCGTCATCGAAATCAACCCTCGGGTTTCGCGTTCCTCGGCATTGGCCAGTAAAGCTACTGGATACCCCATCGCTAAGATTGCAGCTAAACTGGCGATTGGATACAACCTGGATGAATTAAAAAACCAGATCACCAAAACGACCTCCGCCTACTTTGAGCCATCCCTGGACTACGTGATCGTCAAAATGCCACGCTGGAATTTTGAGAAATTCATCGGCTCAGATCACACCCTGGGGCTGCAAATGAAATCGGTGGGTGAGGTAATGGCCATTGGCCGCAATTTTCTGGAAGCCTTGCAAAAAGCCTGTCAGTCGCTGGAAAATGGCAGGATGGGCCTGGGCGCCGATATGAAAGAATGGATCAAAACTTCCGATATATTGGAACGGCTGGAGCAAGCCTCTGAAGACCGCATTTTCCGCATTAAAGACGCACTTCGTCTGGGTGTTCCTGAAAAGACCATCCACAAGCTGACCAAAATAGACCCCTGGTTTATCCGACAAATCAAGCAATTGGTGAAATTGGAGGATGACCTAATGAAATACAATGTGCCGGATGATATTCCGGAGCCCTTTTTCCGTTACCTCAAAGAAGTGGGCTATTCAGATGCACAGATTGCGTGGCTGATGCGAATAGAGGAGCAACACGTCACTGCTTACCGGAAAAAGCTGGGCATTCGCAGGACGTATAAAATGGTAGATACCTGTGCCTGTGAATTTGAAGCAAAAACGCCCTACTTCTACTCCACTTTCGACAAAGAAAACGAAAGTATTCCAAGCAATAAGCGAAAAGTAGTGGTGCTAGGCTCAGGCCCCAACCGCATAGGGCAGGGCATTGAGTTCGATTACTGTTGTGTACACGGATTGCTGGCATTAAAAGAGATGGGCTACGAAGCCATCATGGTCAACTGCAATCCGGAAACAGTTTCTACAGACTTTGACGTGGCCGATAAATTGTACTTCGAGCCTGTATTTTGGGAACACCTAGAGGAAATTCTCGAACTGGAAAAGCCCGAAGGGGTCATAGTGCAATTGGGCGGTCAAACGGCGCTGAAACTCGCCAAGCAGTTGCACGAACGCAATATACCCATTATTGGCACGGATTTTCCTTCGATGGATTTGGCGGAAGATCGGGGCGCATTTTCCGATCTGCTTAAAGAATTGGAAATCCCCTATCCGGAGTACGGCGTCGCTTCCAATGCCGATGAAGCATTGGAAGTAGCGAGAAAAACCGGGTATCCTGCCCTGGTGAGACCATCCTATGTATTAGGCGGCCAACGCATGCGTATTGTGATCAACGATACGGAATTGGAAAGGCATGTACTCACGATTTTCAAGCACATGCCAGATAACCGGGTGCTGATCGATCATTTTTTGGATCGCGCCAAAGAAGCCGAAATTGATGCCATTTGCGATGGGGAGCAAGTACACATCATGGGTATTATGGAGCATATTGAGCCGGCTGGTATCCATTCCGGCGATAGTTCCGCCGTTTTGCCTACCTACAGTTTGTCGGTTGAGGCGGTTAATACGATGGTAGAATATGCCGAAAAGATTGCCCGGGCACTGAATATCAAAGGCTTGATCAATATTCAATTTGCCATTAAGGGCGACAAGGTATATGTCATCGAAGCAAATCCAAGAGCGTCCCGTACCACCCCATTCATTGCCAAGGCTTATCGCGTGCCTTATTTGCAAATTGCCACCAAGGTCATGCTAGGCACGCACAAATTAAAAGACTTTGACATACAGCCGCGCCCGAGGGGTTTTGCCATCAAGGTACCGATATTCTCTTTTGATAAATTCCCGAATGTGGATAAAAACTTAGGGCCTGAAATGAAATCTACCGGAGAAGCCATCAGATACATCCGCGATATTTCAGATCCTTTTTTCCGGGAACTGGATCGCCAGCGCAATATGTACCTGACCAGATAGGCGTTAAAATAATTGCATTTTTTTCTAGGTTTTTCATTTCGATTGCCTTACCTTTGCACGGCTAATTTTCAAGGCATACATTTTTCAAATCGGATAACGATGGACGCTATTAAATTTGTACAAGAGCAGTTGTTGATAAAGCCAGATTTCCCGGCTTTTCGCCCGGGCGATAATATCGTGGTGAATTATAAAATCATTGAAGGAGACAAGGAGCGTATTCAGGCTTTTCGCGGCGACGTCATCCAAATAAATGGTGAAGGTTTAGGTAAGACATTTACGGTTAGAAAAATGTCAAACGGTGTTGGTGTTGAGCGTATCTTCCCATTTTCTTCTCCCAATATCACCGAGATCAAAGTAACCAAGCGCGGTAAAGTACGCCGTGCTAAGTTGTTTTACCTTCGCGGATTGGTTGGTAAGAAGGCACGCATCAAGGAGCGCAAATTTATCAATCTTAGCCCTAAGAATAATCCTGAGGGATAGATCAGAACAAGCTTTTGTGAGCAAAAAAAATCCCGAATTTTACGGCTTAATGTAAAATTCGGGATTTTTTTTACCTCCAAGCTATGGCCATTTGCATAAATGCTTTCAAAATAAGCTTATTGTTGATCGTAATTCTTGAGGTCTGGAAATTGTAGGATATGCCGTCTGGCCATCATCTTATCAGCTCGAATGCCATAGATGTAAGGCACGATAAACGCACTGCGCTGACCTGCTTTCACCATTTTCTCCCGAAAGGTCTCCGCTTCCGCATAGGTGCTAAATGCCCCCAACGTATAGCGGTAATAAGGCAAAGTCGGATTTTTTTCCACCATAGCAGCTTCATACTCATCCAGCAATTCTCCTTTGAACGCACCGCTCAACGAAGCTACTTGCACCTTGTACATCAGGTTTTTATGCCATTTCAGGTCATTGACGGCAGCAGAAATGCCCTGCTCAAGGTCGGGCAAACTGACCCCTTCCGGGAAATCTTCTGGTTTGAAAAAAGAAAGCTCCAGCGCACATTCTCCTGATTTCAGTTCTACTTGACCAGCATTTGCACTGCGCAGAAAAACCTGCTTTTGATCAATGCCTTTGCTATTCAAATAGGTCACAGCGAGTTCTGCTTGTTGGATCCCCTTAAAAAGTCGATTGGCTGCATTATCAGTTCCCGTCTGGAAAGCAGTGATCACCAAAATCAGCCCCTCGTGTTTTTTGAGCGATGCTACCACCTTATCAAGTATTGCTTTTGCTTTTTCGTCCAATACCGCATCTGTACCTTGAAAATAGATTGGCGGAAAACCACTGACTGCGGGAACTGTAACTGGGGGCGTATTGGAATTAACCGCTACAGGAGCACCTGCCAAATCCTTTTGTATGACGGGCGATGACTCTTTCTTGATGGGCGATCCTTGAGGATTATAGCTCAAAATCAGTTCCATTTCGGGTAAAAACTCACTGAAATAGGCAATGTATAAATCGCGTTTTCCATACCCATCCTTTCGGGAAGAAGAAAAATAGGCGGTAAAGCCGTCTTTTGACACTCGGAAAAACGCATCGTCCCCAGCTGAATTGATAGGGATACCCAAATTACTGGGGTCTGTCCACCGTTTAGACGCTTCATTATAGACCGATTTTACCACATCCAAGCCCCCTACACTGCAAGCACTGTTATTGGTACTGTAGTACAAGGTTCTGCCATCTCTGGCCATAAAAGGAGTGGTCTCATCATAAGCCGTATTAATTCCCGACCCCAGATTTTGTGGCGTCTGCCACTGACCTTTTGAAAAAGTCGTTTTCCATAAATCAAGGCCGCCATAACCTCCGGGGCGACGACTAGAAAAATAGATCAGGGTGTCGTTCACAAAATGAGGTGTACCATCTCCTAAGGCCGGATTAATAGGCCCTGAAAAGACATCTGACTTTAAGACTCGATCGTCGCCTCTTTTGAAAGTATCCATCAATATCTGACCGCTCTCCGGGGTATTGCCTTTAAAATAAAACAAAATAGCTCCCCCGGGTGCAAAGTCGAGCAGTACATCATGCTGCGGACTATTGAGCAGGTAATGCATGCTTTCTACTTTTCCCCATTGTCCTTGCGTTACTTCGCAAGAGAACATATCGCTCCTAAATTCGCCCAAATGCTCGTCAATCTGGCCTTTGTCGTTGCGCTTGTCACCTATATTTCCAGGGCGTATTGAAGAAAAATACAATTTCCCGCTATAACTCGGACTGATAATGGGTGCAAATTCATCGTCCGCTGTATTCACTTGACTGCCCATATTTTCTACTACAACGCCAGCTTGCAAATACTGCAATTTGATTCCAATAGCACAGCGTTTGATGGCATCCCAAACCATACTTCTGTTGGGGTGACCCACGGGCATACGTCGCAAATAATCCTTGTAATGCTTGATGGCTGGCTCAAATTGGTGCATGGCATGGTTGACTTTAGCCAGATACAACCAACATTCAGGGTAGGCAGGTTTGCTATCGTCCTTGACCAGTTCTTTGAGCAAAATGGACGATTGGTTGAGGTCATTGAGGTGAAAATAGCAGATTGCCAGTAAAAACTTGGCCTCTTGGTCTGTTTTTACCAGTTCCTTGGCACCTTTCAGCACAGCCAGTGCCTCTTCATACTGATGATGGAAAAAAAATTCTTTTGCCTGTTGTAGCTTGTCACTTTGGGCATTACTCAACAGCGCTGAAAGGCAAAAGATGCTGATTAGCCATAAATTTCTCATAGTTATTGCAGAAAATAAATGAAAGACCTTAGACGAAATGATGCGCTAAAGCAAAGGCTTCATGATTGGAAGGATGCATTGGAACGCCACAACTGAATGGCGAAATAATCCAATAAAAGTAAACAATACTTTCCTTAAAGTCAAGTTTTTTTTTTAGCATCCCTTTCTAAGCAGGTTCACGAAGCCCTTTCACCCGTCAAAAGTCTCGTTTTGGGTCAAATGCTTCGAGGTAATCTCCTACTCTACGGAGAAACGAACCCCCTAAAAAGCCATCTACAACGCGGTGGTCATAAGACATGGACAAAAACATCATTTGCCTTACCGCTATGACATCGCCATATTCTGTTTCTACTACGGCCGGTTTTTTGCGAATAGCACCTACGGCCATTATCGCTACCTGTGGTTGGTTGATGATCGGCGTCCCCATCACATTGCCAAAAGTCCCCACATTGGTCAGCGTGAATGTGCCTTCCTGTATTTCTTCGGGCTTGAGTTGGTTGTTGCGTGCCCGGTTGGCCAAGTCGTTTACCGCCTTAGTCAGCCCGGGAAGGCTCAGCATATCCGCATTTTTGATCACCGGAACAATTAAGTTGCCACTAGGCAAAGCCGTTGCCATGCCTATGTTTACATTTTTCTTGACCAAAATCCGCGTTTCATCAACTGATACATTGATCATTGGAAAATCGCGAATGGCCTTTGCCACAGCTTCTATAAAAATTGGTGTGAAGGTGATTTTCTCTCCAAACCGCGTTTCAAAGGCATTTTTAACCTTATTCCTCCAATTGACGATATTTGTTACGTCCACTTCCACATAAGATGTCACGTGTGGAGAAGTGTGCTTGGAGCGCACCATGTGCTCGGCTATCAATTTGCGCATGCGATCCATTTCTACAATCTCCACATCACCGCTGAGGGAAGTAGCCGGAGCAGCAAAAACTGGTGCAGATGTAGGAATTGGTGCAGCTTTGACCGATGGTGTGGGCGTGGCAGGTTGTGGTTTGACCGGACTGCGCTGTTCCACATAGGCCAATATGTCCTTTTTAGTAACCCTTCCGTACATGCCAGATCCCGAAATCCTATCCAACTCTTGGGCACTGATATTTTCTTTTTGGGCAATGGTACGAACTAATGGTGAATAAAATCGCTCACTGGAAGCGCCTCCTGTTCTATCGACGGAGGCCTCACTCATAGCTACTTCCAACTCGGGGTAGTCAACGCCATTGGAAGCTATTTTTTCAGTGCCTCGTTCGTGTTGCTCAGCTACTGCCGGACTTGCTTTGGGCGCTGCCCCCTCCCCTTCTGTGGCAATAACCGCAATGACTTTACCCACTTCTACAGTGTCTTCTTCTTTGAAAAGAATTTCAGCTACTACACCACTGACTGGTGAAGGCACTTCAGAGTCCACCTTGTCGGTAGCTATTTCCAGAATGGTTTCGTCTTCTTCCACGCTGTCGCCAACCTGTTTCACCCAACGGGTAATGGTCGCTTCCATGATGCTCTCGCCCATTTTGGGCATAATCAGTTCCACTTGAGCCATAATGATAATTTATTCAGTAAAATTTGGTTATGGTACTTGGTTTCGGTTTAGGCTGCAGAAAAATTAAATTCCCGATTTGTCCTTATCCTAGCGGGCTAAACGATTCATTTTAAGTGTGTCCGCTAGGGTAAGGACGCTACTAAATCGGGAAGTAATTTTTTACACACTAATTAGGCCGCAAAATTAGGCTATTTTTACAGGTAAAGCAAGTTTTAACCCGGCTTACTCCAATTGGGATAACAAGAACTTGCGGATGAGATTCAGCGCAGCGATGGCTGCTATTTCAATATTTTTCAAACGGTCTTTTCCGGCCAGAATTTTCCGGGTAAAAACTTGATTTTTATTTCCCACCGCCAGCCATATCGTGCCAACTGGCTTTTCATCCGAGCCGCCATCAGGCCCGGCGATACCTGAAATAGCCACTGCCAGGTCAACCTGTAACAAGGGAATCAAGCCCACTACCATTTCGCGTACCGTTTGTTCACTTACTGCCCCGTACTGTTCCAGCGTTTGCGGTTTAACCGCCAACTGGTTCATTTTGACTTGATTGGAATAGGCGATAACGCTTCCTTTATAATAAGCGGAAGAGCCTGGAATGCTGGTAATCAAATGGGAAAGATAACCGCCCGTACAGCTTTCCGCGGTTCCCAGGAATAAGCCTCTATCTTTTAATAGTTGCCCCACGGCAGCTTCAATTTTAACTTCGCCATAGCCAAAAATCCACTCCGGTATCCTGGCTTGAATGCGTCGGGTATATTGATCCAACTCCACATCCAGCTTATCTTTGTCCTTGGAAACGCCTGTGAGCCTAAGACGCACTCGCCCTAGATTGGGCAGGTAAGCCAGTTTGATGTGAGGAGGCAAGCTATCTTCAATATCAGCAATTCGATCGGCGATCGTTGTTTCGCCCTCGCCGATGGTTTGGATGGTGCGATGGGCAATGGGCTGCAACGCAAAACGTGCCTTCAAACGCGGAACGACTTCATCCTGCATGATGGCTTGCATTTCGTAAGGAACGCCCGGCATGCTTACCACTACTTTTGTCCCGTATTCGAACCACATCCCTGGAGCCGTCCCCATCCTGTTGGGTAGCAAAATCGCATTTGCAGGCATATAGCACTGTTCGCGGTGCGAGGATGATAGGGGGCGGTTGAATCGTTCAAACAGCCTTTGAATGCGGTCGAAGGTGCCTTGATGAAACTGCATGTCCACTCCAAAAAACTGAGCCAATGCCTTTTTGGTAATATCGTCTTTAGTAGGCCCCAATCCTCCGGTGATCAGCACCGCATCAGCATCTTCCAATGCCAACTGCAATCCGCGGATAATTTGGCTGGAAACATCGCCCACGGAGGAGCCTCCGCTTATTCTGATGCCTTCCAGATTGAGTTGTTGCGCCATCCAGGCAGAGTTGGTGTCCACAATTTGGCCAATGAGTATTTCATCGCCAATGGTCATGAGATGTACTTTCATAAAATTGTTTGGATTGGAATCGTTTGGGGGTTTTAAAGGTTTATAACCATTTTGTCACGAAATTGCTCAACCACAAGGTAAAACGGGTGTACGGAGGTGAAATCAATTCCGTAGCAGCAGGAAGGTATTGTCGATAGAATGCCCGCTGGTTGGAAAAAGCCTGAAATCCGGCAAAACCATGCGATCGCCCCATGCCGCTATTGTTAACCCCGCCAAAAGGCAAATGGTTGTTTAAAAAATAGACGACGCTATTGTTGATGGCTGTTCCTCCTGCACGGGTATGGCGGATGATGTGGCGGATGTTTTTTCGATTTTGACTATAAATATAAAGCGATAAAGGCCGTTCTTTTTCATTCACTACTCGAATGGCTTCATCCAGGTTTTTGTAAGTCACCACAGGCAATATAGGGCCGAATATTTCCTCTTGCAAAAAAGGGGAATTGGCTTGCAATCCCGCGATAATGGTTGGAGCGATATAGCGATCTGTGTCCTGGGTTTGTCCTCCTGTAACCAACTCAGCGCCTTGTGCGTTAGCTTGTTCCAAATACTTTTTCAGGCGCAGGAAATGTTTTTCACTCACAATTCGGCAATAGTCCGGATTTTTGGAGGGGTCAGTGCCGTATTTTTTTATCAACTGGGCTTTCAATTCCTTTAAAAAAGCGGCTTTCTTTGATTCATGGATCAAAATGTAGTCAGGCGAAACACAAGCTTGGCCATTGTTGAGGTATTTAGTAAATGCCAAACGCCGGGCCGCCTCTTTTAAATGGGCTGTTTCATCTATAAAAACGGGCGATTTTCCGCCAAGCTCCAGGGTAATACTGCTTAGGTGTTTAGCAGCAGCAGCCATGACAATTTTACCAACACTAGGTGACCCCGTAAAAAAGATATGGTGAAAAGGCAAGGCCAACAGAGCATTGGAGGTAGGAACGGTACCTTCAAAAAAGGCGACTTCGCGTTCTTCAAATATAGATTCCACGATTTCCCTCATCACTGCCGTCGAATGTGGAGTATATTCCGAAGGCTTAATGATAGCTGTATTGCCCGCTGCTATGGCGGATACCAGCGGCCCTAATGTCAATAAAAAGGGAAAATTCCAGGGCGAGATGATCAGGCAAACGCCTTTTGATTCGTATTGCACCCAAGAACTGGAGCCCAGAAATACCAAAGGGGTCGTTACGGGCTGCGGACTCATCCAACGGCGCAGGTTTTTACGGGCAAACCGAATATCGTGCAACACGGGATAAATCTCGCTCAAATCCACTTCTAGTTGTGGCTTGGCAAAATCGGCCAACATGGCCTGGTATATTTTTGGGCGTGAAGCCAATAGGACAGCATGGAGCTGCTTGAGTTTGGCCAAGCGCTCCCGGGCGGTGGTAGCGCCTAGTTGTGTATGGTATGCCATTTGCAGCTCAAAAACCCGCTGTATCTCTTTAGGGTCGGCTTCTTCCGGGATGCTACCTTTTTTCAAATCCATATTGCGCTGGATGTTTCTCGTGATTGAAGTGGCCCAAAATAGCTATAATCTGATAAAATACACAGCTATTTTTGAAGCTCCCTTCGCTCTGCCCATCTAAAGAAACAAGCGTTTGGCAGACAAATCAAGACTAAACGTCCTAAAGCAACCATTATCGTTTTTCTTGTCCTTATCTTTAAGTCTATTTTTTTACACTTAAAAAATCACCCTTATGAAAAAATGTGTTTTACTCTTTCTACTTGTAGCCCCTATTTGGGGATTCAGCCAAGCCGTTACGCCCACTTTGCTCGGACATTGGCACGATGAAACCATTATTCCTGCATTTTTTGCCAATCCTTATCACGATGTGTGGGGCATTACCCTCCATGAAACCGAGTATGGCATCATTACCTCCACACGGGGTGTTCATGTATTTGACCTTGACCATATTTCGGACAATTTCGAGCCAGTAGCCTCTGGTGAAGGTACGGATCAAGGCAATATCATTTCTCACCGCGATGCCAAAACCTATCAACACTATTTGTATTGTGTAGCCGATGAAGGCCAAAGCGCTTTGCAAATTTTTGACCTCAGCGACCTGCCCAATTCGATTGAAATGGTATATGAATCGGATGAATTCGTTCGCACAGCACACAATATATGGATCGATGAGGCCAACGCCCGGCTTTACCTGGCTGGAGGCAATGGATTTACCCTGCGCGTGCTTTCCCTGGAAAACCCGGAGCAGCCGGCTTTACTGGCGTCTTTCCCGAATGCTAATTTACAAATACCCTATGTACACGACCTTTATGTCCAGGATAATATTGGTTTTTTAAGTGTTGCTTTTGAGGGGCTATGGGTAGTTGATTTTAACGATCCGGCCAATGTAGCTTTGGTGGGAACGATGACCAGTTATCCGCAACAGGGTTACAACCATTCCGGTTGGTTGTCAGATGATGGCAATTATTTTTACCTATGCGATGAAACACACGGAATGGATGTGAAAATTGTAGATGTGCAAGACTTCCTGGAAATGAGGGTGGTATCAACGATGGATGCCCAATCGGCACCCACCCAGATCCCACACAACGTCATTCCGCAAGACGACTTGCTGTATGTATCATATTATTACGACGGTTTGCAGGTGTTTGATGTTTCCAACCCTGAATTCCCTCGCCGTGTGGCAGCATACGATACCTATAACGGTCCGGATGAGGATTATTTTGCAGGTGCCTGGGGCGTATATGTGATGCCCTCGGGGCGTTCGCTGATTTCGGACATGAACAGCGGCTTTTATGTATTTGATGTCATTGACTTGCCACCCAATACCAGTTTGACCCCCAATTCTACTGCTATTGATCTTTGCGTCAACCAGTCCACCACTTTTTCGGTGTTGGTAGGAGAAGACTTTAGCGGCCCGGTAAGCATCACCACAGCTGGCACAGATGCCAACCTGGAGGTGCAGTTGAGCAGCAACAGCGCCCAACCTGGCGAGGTATTGGAAGTGAGCGTTACAGCACTTGCAGAAGGATTTGGGCAAATGACGCTGAATGCAGATGACGGAACGACTCAGAGCCAAATCAGCATAACATCTTCCATTACTGGTCTGCCTCCCGCTGCCACACCTCAAGCCCCCGGTGATGGCGCAGTCAATGTATTGTTGTCGCCCTTTTTCTTTTGGACAAACGGCAACTCAATGCTTAGTAAACGGCTGGAATTATCGACTTTGGGAGGTAGCGATTTTGAATCCGGGGTATTTTATGAAACCTCACAAGTGACCAATTCCCATGCTTTACCCATCGAACTGGACGAAAATACTACTTACTATTGGCGAATTGTAACCAATGGCGAATGTGGCGACACCTTTTCCGCCATTTCGTCCTTTACCACCAGAATGGTCAGCTCCAGCTATGAAGTAGCCGACCAAACTATTGAGGTATATCCTAATCCAACCAGCGAAAAGCTTTTCATTGCTTTTGAAAATGCTCCTACTCAACCTGTTATCATTCAATGGTATAACTCGGCAGGAGTATTGGTGAAGGAAGAGCAAATGAGTGGACTTGAAAGTGTCTTGGAGTTGGCTACAGAAACACTGCCCCAAGGGCTTTACTGGCTACGCCTTTCAGGCAATGGCGTAATAAAAGCGGAGCGGATAGTTATTGAGCGGTAATACAACTTCTATCTAATGCTTGACAAGCAGGATCTAAAATTCCTGCTTGTCAAGTTTCAGCACACTAGAGCGCTTTTCCTTTATCCAGTTTTCTCCAATTCCCACATATACGCCATCGCCGCCTCCTTCGAAGCAAACCAATTGCGGCCTTCTTTAAAGGCATCTATTTTGCCTTGGTGAGCCAGTAGGCTGACATATTCCTGGCTATAGGGCACTTCCGGTTCGCTGACGAGGCTGGCAATAGGCTGATCATCCTCGTAGGTATTGGTCAAAGAAGGTATTTTTTTCGGTCGTTTTTCAAAATATTAAACGACGGCTACATTGGCTTCTTTTAGCAATTCGAGGGCTTGCTTCAAATCGTCGAGCAAATCGCTGACATCTTCCACACCTACACTCAAACGGATCAAAGAGTCCGTCAACCCTACTTTGAGTCGCTCTTCGCGTGGGATGGAGGCATGTGTCATGGAAGCCGGATGGCCAATTAAAGACTCTACGCCGCCCAAAGACTCGGCTAATGTAAAATAGTGGGTATGTATCAGCACTTTTTTGGCCTGTTCAAAGCTATCACTTTTCAAATCGAATGATACCATAGCTCCAAAGTGGCGCATCTGTTTTTTAGCGATCTGATGGCCTGGGTGCGACTCAAAGCCTGGATAGTAAACGTTAGCAATTTCGGGTTGATCTCGAAGGAAATTCGCAATTTGTACGGCATTTTGGCAAGCCCTTTCAACCCGCAGGTGCAAAGTTTTGATCCCCCGAAGCACCAGGAAACAATCTTGTGGCCCTGGCACGGCACCAGAAGCATTCTGCAAAAAATACAACTGATCGGCTAGTTCTTTATCCCGCACAACGAGTGCTCCCAGCACCACATCGGAATGTCCGCCCAGGTATTTAGTAGCCGAATGCAACACAATGTCCGCCCCCAGGTTAAGCGGCGTTTGCAAATAAGGCGATGCAAAGGTATTGTCCACACAAACCAAAGCGTTGTGCTGATGCGCCAATTCGCATACCTGTTCGATATCCACCAAACCCAGCATCGGATTAGTAGGTGTTTCAACCCAAAACAATTTGGTACGTGCGTTAACCACGCGAGCGACTGCCTGGGGCTCATTGAAATTGACAAAATGAGCTTTGATGCCAAATTTTTCATAAATACGCACCATTTGTCGATAAGAGCCCCCGTATAAATCGTTGGTAGAAACAATCTCATCGCCGGGTTGCAGCAATTTTAATACCGCGTCCATGGCTGCCAAGCCGCTGCTAAACGCGATGCCATAATTACCATCTTCCAGAGCTGCTAAGTTCCGTTCTAAAACGGAGCGCGTTGGATTCTGGGTTCGGGCGTACTCATAGCCCTTGTGATCGCCAGGAGAAGCCTGCGCATAGGTAGAGGTTTGATAAATGGGCGTCATAATGGCTCCTGTGGTAGGATCAGGTTCGATGCCAGCGTGGATGACTTTAGTACCGAATTTCATGGTTATAAAGGTTAGACGTTAGAGATTAAAGTATTGAACTGCTTTTGCCTTAATCTATAAAAACGAAAAAGGGCAAACTGAGGTTGAGTCAGCTTGCCCTTTGCGGCCCTTGAGGCTCTTGGTATGTACAACAGCTTAGTTTACACTGTCATTCATTTCTTTGCCCGGTTTAAACTTTACAGAGTTTTTCGCTTCAATAGTAATGCTGGCTCCAGTTTGGGGGTTTCTTCCGCTGCGGGCTTCGCGACGAGAAACAGAAAACGTACCGAATCCAATCAAAGTCACTTTGTCGCCGCTTTTGAGTGCATCAGAAATGCTGTCAAGTACTGCATTCAAGGCATCACCTGCCTGAGCTTTGGAGAGGTTAGCGCTTTCTGCCACCTTGTTGATCAAATCTCCCTTATTCATTTCGAATTGTTTTAATTAGGAAAAAAAGTCCCGCAAATTTAGACGCTAGGTTTAGGATTACCAAGCTTTTATCAAGTAAAAAAAAAGGAAAACACTAGAATTTATGAGGGTTTTAGGCGTTATGTAAAGAATTTGATGATAAATTTTAGAAATTTGCCCATCAATTATTAAATAAAAAAATATGTTATTTGCGAAACGTTCTTTGTGTTGGATGGCAGCTTTAGCGATTTGCCTGTCCTTGGGTACCATTTCTTGCAATCGGGGTGTAGGCTGTCCGGCCAATGAAAGTGCCCACGTCAAGCCCGGTAAAAACGGTGAACTACCAACATCTGGCGGTTATACCCGGCTTTTCCCAAAAGATTTTAACAAAAAAAGTAAGAAAAAGAAGAATTGATCTTCTGGATATTCAGATATTGGAATCTGGATACGGCTTAAAGGCTGCGAGCCTTTGCTGAAATAACATTTGCAGCGATGATACCAACAATTTGGCATCCCAGTGAGGATTTCACAGCCAATTCAAGCCTTCGGCAATTTGAACAATGGTTGCAGCAGCAGCACCAACTTCAGTTTTCAGATTATGAATCCATGTGGCAGTGGAGTACAGCGCAAGAGGGGCTTTTTTGGGAATACATTTGGCAATATTTTGAGGTGCTGCACGATGGCAGCTATTCAAAAGTGATGTCCGAAGACCCCATGCCCTTTACCAAGTGGTTTGAAGGTACATCGCTGAGTTATGCGGAGCACTTATTTCGCTTCAAAAACGAGGACAGGCCTGCTCTTATATTCAAAGCAGAAGGAAAAGCCCCGGAAAAGATCAGTTGGTCCGCATTGGAAAAGCAAGTTAAAGCCCTGCAAGCCTTTCTCCACGAGCGAGGTATTGGTCAGGGCGACTGCGTAGCCGCATACCTGCCCAACATTCCACAAGCAATTGTTGCTTTTATTGCGGTTAATGCGGTTGGCGCTACCTGGTCTTGTTGTTCACCCGATTTTGGAGTAAATACCGTCATTGATCGCTTTGCGCAAATTGAACCCAAACTGCTGATCGCCGCCGATGGCTACCGCTACAACGGAAAACCCTTTGACCGAACGGAAGAAGTTGCCCAAATAGCCGGACAAATCAGCAGCATCCAAGAAACGATCCTGATTTCCTACCTCAAGCCAACAGCGGAAAATGATGCCCTACCCTATCCATCCTGGGCCAATCTAATCCATTCCTATAGCCATGATGGTTCCATAACTTTCCAAAGAGTACCTTTTAATCACCCTATATGGGTGCTGTACTCCTCTGGCACCACAGGTAAACCCAAAGCCATCACCCATTCCAGTGGCGGTGTATTGTTGGAACACCTGAAATACATGGCCTTCCACAACGACGTACATGAAGGTGAAAACTTCTTTTGGTTCACTACTACAGGTTGGATGATGTGGAATTTTTTGCAGGCCAGCCTGTTGGTAGGGGCCACCCCTGTTTTGTACGACGGCAGCCCCGGCTATCCGACTATGAATGCTTTGTGGGAATTAGCTGCCGAGTTGCCCATTCATCATTTTGGCACCAGTGCGCCATATATAATGGCATGCATGAAAAGCCATATCCAGCCCGGACAAACTTACGATCTTTCCAGGCTTCGATCTATCGGTTCTACTGGTGCGCCACTGCCAGAAGATGGTTTCAAATGGGTCTATGAAAATATTTCTGAACAAGTGTGGCTATGTTCTATGAGCGGCGGCACAGATGTTTGTACTGCTTTTGTAGGAGGATGCCCATACAAGCCCGTCTATGTCGGCCATATTCAGTGCCGCGCCTTGGGTTGTGCGCTTCAGGCCTACGATGAAAATGGGCAAGCCACCATCGACTCCCTTGGCGAAATGGTGATTGAAAAGCCGATGCCATCCATGCCTATTTTTTTCTGGAATGATACCAATCATAAACGCTATAAAGACAGCTATTTCGATGTCTATCCCGGGAAATGGCGGCATGGCGATTGGATACAATTGTATGAAGATGGTTCACTGGTTATTCATGGCCGTTCTGATGCGACCCTCAACCGCAAAGGCATTCGAATAGGCACTGCTGAAATATATGGCGTGTTAGACAAAATTCCAGGTATTAAAGATAGCCTGGTTTTGAATTTGGAAAAACCCAACGGCGATGATATCATGCCACTTTTTATTATGGTGAAAGAGGACAGCACCGATTTAGAATTAATCCGCCAAACCATCAACACCACTTTGAAACAAGAATGTTCGCCCCGCCATGTACCCGACTTTATTGAAGTGGTTCCAGACATACCTTATACGTTAAGCGGTAAAAAAATGGAAGTCCCCGTCAAGAAAATATTACTCGGTATGGATATTCGTCAAAGCCTGAATCGCGATGCAGTACGCAACCCGGCAGCCCTGGATTTTTTTATGGAAATGGCTGCCGATTTCAGAACAACTCACTTATCATAAAACTCCTTCTACCTAGGAATTATCATTATTGCGATAGCAGCATGCTTGCTTTTTCTTGAAACAAATGCGTTTTGTCGTTTCCTATTTTTTCCAATAGCATTTGCCCTTCTTGCATGCGATCTGCCGCTAAATTAGACAGCGCTAAAAACCACTCCACATCTTGGGCAGTAACCCCACGAGGTAAATCATCCGCTACTTCCAGGCCCATATCGAGTTGATCGGCAGCATTTAAGCACAATTTAAACTGTTGAACAGCCTTAGCGTATTCTCCCTGCCGGAAATAAACATGCCCCAACAGATATTGTGCATTGACATAATTGCTATCGCCAGGCGCTACCGTTTCCAGTTTCAAAGTCGCCTCTTCCAGGTGATTGGCCAAAAAATCGGCCTCCCCATCCAAGTAAGCAGTTTCCGCTCCTTTGCTTCCTGTAAAAAGCGGTTCTTCATAATCGGCGATAGCCAAAGCCTGCCAGTCAGGTTCTTTTTCCATCAATTGCCAATACCCTGCGACCACCAAGAGTAACACGACCGCTGCCGCTGCCCAAAAAGAGCGCCTTCGCCACATCGGAACTACAATAGCTTCCTGCTTGGTGGGCGTGGGTGTTGTTACCTGCGTTCGATCTCGCTGCTCCTGTTTCAGTTCATCAATGCGGTTGCAGTACTGCTCTAGGCGCTTTTGGCGGAATAAGCTCATAATCGCTTCTTGCTCCCGCACTTGTTCCTTCAGTACATCGGATGCCTCCATCGCTTCCGCAAAATCCTGTCGCTCGGCCTCATCCAAACGCCCCTCCAAGAAGTCGCCGATGTCTTCCACTGTGTAATTATTTTTTTGCATAGGATTCTTTTTTGCATTTTAGTTTTTGGTTTTTTCCCACCCTCAACTTGAGGAATCGATCGCTAGGTTCAAGCAAGGCTTTTGAAGAATCGAA
>CALMIR010000111.1 GCA_937864265.1 uncultured Saprospirales bacterium
AAGAACTGTATTGAGGCTTGACTTTTTGGTCCTTTTGTGTCAAGACAAAAGGACAAAGGGCTTAGAAGTGTTATAGAGGGTGTTTCCTTTCATTTATAAAAATAATTTTTTTCGGCCAGGCAACCCCACCCAACCATTCTGCATTCTCCTTTTTAAACAGGGATAAATTAGATGCAATTAGCAGTCATCCAAGCTTGCGCAAAAAACGATCGAAAAGCCCAGCGACAGGTTTTCGAAGCCTATGGCAAAAGGCTTTTTGCGATCGCCTATCGCTACCTGGGCGAACGGATGGCAGCAGAAGATATGGTAGCCGAAAGCTTTACCAAAATATTTGCCCATGTTCAACAAGCGCATTTTGAGAACCTGGCCGCTTTTGAAGCTTGGATCAAACGCATTACCATCAATGAATCCCTGACTTGGTTGAGAAAAAACCAAAAGATACAATGGGTGGCGCTGGAGAGCATCGATCTGCCCATTCAAGTGGATATGGATCCATCAGATTGGTCGCTACAAGAATTATTGCAGTTGATCAACCAATTGCCGGTGGGCTATCGCACCGTGATGAATTTGTTTGCCCTCGAAGGGTACTCCCATCAGGAAATTGCAGCAATGATGGACATCAGCGAAGGCACTTCCAAATCGCAATTGAGCAAGGCGCGGGTTTTATTAAAAAACAAGATGAATCAGTTAAAGGAGCATGAATACCAATCCAATATTTGACGAAAAGTTGAAGGCGATCCTGGAACTGGCGCCTTTAGAAGAAAACCACCTGGAATGGGATGCAGAGGCGGTTTGGGCCAAGATTGACTTGCCTAAAAAGAAACCCCGCGCTTGGTGGGTACTCGCGGTAGTTGGCGTCGCGCTGTTGGGTGGAGTAGGGTGGTGGTGGATGGTTCAAACCCCTCCCAATGCTGTGCCGACTTTAACCCCCAGGTTATTAGAGCCGATTTTGGAAACTTGCCCGGACGAAGTGCCGCTTTCTCCACCTCGCGCGGAAATCAACACGCCTTTGCCCAAGCTGGACAAAGCAGTCCGACAAGTTGAACCTCAGGAACCCTTAGAAATCGAAGTGATAAGCCCTCCTGAAAAACTGGACGCCGTTGCGCCGATTGCCAGCCTGGATTTGCTGGATCGCCAGCTCCTTTCCCAGCAAAGCATCAGGCCGCTTCCCGACAAAGCGGGTGTGACTATTGTGATGAGGTTGCCCGATTTGGATGAAAAACCGACGGCTACTTACTTCGTCCGCCTCTTACGCGAAATTGGCCGCTTCAACACGGAAGGAAAAATCAATTGGTACAACCTCAATATAGAACCCCAGGAAGGCATGTCCTTCCGCATCATAACCTATAAAAACGCTGATCAAACAGCTAAAGACAATTGAGCTAAACTAAACTTTTCAACCATGATGAGGATTTATGTCGTCTCAGCATCCCTGATGCTGTGGGCAAGTATTGCCCAAACCCAAACCCCTGTCTTTGCAGATACCCTGATGCTGGAATTTGGCGATCGGGCTAAAGCGATTTTCCTGGCCCGCGATCGCGCAGATTACGACCTGATTGCCCGTTACGATCTCAATGCTTTGTTTCAGGAAATGTACCGCCAACTGGGCGTGGAAGATCAATCAGCCATAACGACTTTGCAAAAAAGTGACAGCGAATTGTTCAGGAATCCTTTGAGAAAAACGGATAAAAACGGGCATCGAAAATTCTTCGAGGTGTTCTACTTTAATTTTTTCATGGGTTTTTCGGGCACGACATCGCGTTCTTTTGGTCTGCCTCCGATCACCTTTCAAACCCGGAATCCCGATGGCAGGGTTTATTTTCCCTTGGCTCTGCGGACAAATGCTGTCCCTTCCTTCAATTATGGCCTAAGTCTGAATACCGATGTTCTTATTAGCCGTCAGCCAGGATATTTTTTAAAATTGAAAACCAGCGTAGGCTACGAAAACATCAAAATCAATTTGAGGCCGGATTTGCCTTACTCCGGCGGGTATTTTGCGCCGGATGATTTATCGACGCCCTATCCGGCGGATTCATCAGGATTAATCATCCATCAGTACCTCGATAGTTTGTCCGCCTCAACGAGCCTGATGCTGAGTGGACAACACTTGAATTCGCCGCGACCCATCCAGCAGTTTTACCTGCAATTGATGCCCACCATCACCTTGTACAATGGTTTTGAAAAAGAGGTGCTGAAATTTGGGTTTGGCATTAGGGGTGGCTTAGACCCTTGGGTTTGGCTGGCACCTTTGAAAACACTTTCTGGAATTACCGATTATCTGTATGATGTGCCTGGAAAATCCATCTATATCGGGCGGCACAACTTCCAATTCGGCTATGTTTTTCAAGTGGGTTATCGGGCGGTCAATTTTTTTGCCACCTACATGCCCAATGCCTACACGCTTTATGAATCGGGCGAAGACTTCACAACCACCGAACATCGGGGAAGCGTTTTGTCAATGGGTATCCGGTTGGGAAGGTGATACTTTTCTAAAAACGCTTTTTACTCATCTAGAATTTTTTCAAAATTTTTTAATCATTTTGATACTAAAGGCTTTTGTGGTTGAATGTGCCTTGGTATTCTGGCTGTAGCAGGCATGTGTCGGTATGATTTGAAATCACCCCATGCTTGATGTAAAAGGAAGTCTTTGTGTACGCTTGTGGGCTTTTGTGGTTCAAAAAAAATCCACATGGCTCCAGGGGTTAAGATGGCGCTACGCTGTAGCGCGCTGGCGGGGCTATATCGGGGCGACAAAGATACCGTTCCTCCGGAACGAGCGCGTTGTGTGAGTTCTAGCTCGATCGCGTTGAGCAGGAGTGTGATGTCAAGATGCGTACTGCCACCGCTTCGCGGTTCAAGCATGGAGCAGCCTGGCATGTGTCGGTATGATTTTGAATCACGCCGACACTTCTTCGCGCACTTTCTAAGCGGGAAAATACGAAGATATGCCGCACCATTCACAACTCATGGCCCATAACTGCCTGGCATCCTCCTCATGGTAAGAGCCTTCTGAGGAAGACTTCGGCTTGCACTTATCCCAGTACAAACCACTCTTTCCGCTTGCTTCGGGGGCGCTGGCTAAAAACACCTGGGTCGCAGCGCCTTCCTCCGGGCTTACACCGCCACTGCGCCGAATTTTCCAGGCCAGGCTGTGCAACCAATTGGTGTGTTTGACCCCAATATCCGTTTTTACAAGTCCGGGTTGAACGCAGTTGATGTGGATGTGCTGGTCGGGCTTCAGGCGATGGAATTCATAGGTAAAGAGCAAATTAGCCAGTTTAGATTGGGCGTAAGAACGAAGCCCGTGGTATTTGCTTTCCAACGATACGTCGTCTAGGTTGATTCTTTTCCATTGGAAATGGGAATCGGAGCCGACGTTGACAACTCGCCCTTCTTTCGACAGCCGCAGCAGTGGATACAGCAAGTGCGTCAATAAATAGTAGGAAAGGTGGTTGACGGCAAAGACTTCTTCGATTCCGTCCACCGTGATGATCCTGTCGGTGTTCCAAATGCCGGCGTTATTGACGAGGACATCGATTTTGGGGAATTGCTGCTCAATTTGAGTGGCCAATTTCCTGATGGAAGCCTGTTGCGACAAATCGGCAGTTATCAGGTGCAGTTGAGCATTTGGGCTTTCCTGGTGGATTTTATCTAAAGCAATTTCGCCTTTTTGTTGGCTCCTGGCCACGAGAATTACCTCGTGTCCTTTGGCGGCTAAGGCTTTGGCTGTAGCAAAGCCCAGACCCGAAGTGGCTCCGGTTACTATGGATGTTTTAAGACTCATTCGTTGTATTTTTTTACTCAGTTAGAGTTTTCTTAACAAGATTTTGTAATCAAAAAAATAAGTTCCTTAGAAAATTGCTAAACTTGATTTTTAGAAATAGCAACCCGATTACCAATCGTTGAAAGCGGCATTGAAAATATCTTCCATCAATTGTTTAGAAATTTCATTGATGGCATCGTCTTCGATACTAGCCAAATCGGTGCTCACCGGGAAATCAAAGAAAAAGGGGAAGTTCTTTTTCCAACCTTTGTCTTCCTCCACATGATTGATGTATTCGACAGCCAGGTTCACATTGAGTCGGTTGATCGAAGCGGTTTCTCCGGTGCTGGGCGCTTCAGAAGTAACATCGTAGCGAACGATGGTGGCGGCAAATTCCACATGGGGCTCAAGTTCTGAAAAAACCAGTTTTGATTCTACCCGGATTTTTTCCTTCAGGTTTTCCGTTAGGGTTTGGGGCAGGGTAGGAGGGGAGTTGGTCGTTGTATTTTGAAAGGTAGAGACGTAGTAATTGCTGTACTTGCTGTAATCGATACTAAAGCCCTTGAAAGAGTAGCATCCTCCTGCCCAAATAAGCACAAACACTGCCCAAATAAATCTCATAGCGGATTTTTAAAGGCAAAGATAAACAAGGAGCCATTTGTTTTTCAACATTAACGCTTTGTTCAGAGTTTGTGGTCGGTTTTTACCTATTCAGTAAGGAGCGATAAGTTTTTACCATAATCGGTTGAGGACATTTCAACCAAAACAATACAAACATAAGCAGATTGACCAGATTTACTTTGAAATAGGAATTGCGCTCGTATTTTCTAGCCGAAACTTGGGCATCATTGGGGATAATGTGCAGAAAGTAGCCTTTTTTTTTCAGCCTTTTGGTCAACTCAAAGTCCTCCATAATCAGGTAATCTTCCCGAAATCCGCCCATTTGCTCAAAAATCTTTTTCTTAATGAAAAGCGTTTGGTCACCCCCGCCAGCAAAAAAACCGTCCTTTTTGGTATATCGGGCATTGTACCGAAGCAATGGATGGGTGGAGTCGAAGCGATAGCTAAACCAACCGAAATCGGCCTTTTGTTCTATCGCTTTTGAAATATCCTGATAAAAACTCGGCGGAGGCAACACATCGGCGTGTACGAAATACAAGACAGTACCAGAGGCGTAGCGCGCTCCACAATTCATCTGGGTTGCACGGCAGGATTGATCGGCTGTAATGACCGTAGCGCCATGCAACTTGGCCAGTTCCCCAGTACGATCGGTCGTTTTAGGCGCATTGACCACTATGATTTCACCCTCGTCTGCGGGAAGATGCGTCTTGAAGTGCAGCAATAACTGGCTGATGCGTTCGGCTTCGTTCAAAGTAGGGATAATGATACTGAGCTTCATGTGTCAGGAAATTAAGTAGTGTGCAAAAAAAAGTCCTTGCCTTAGCACTAAAATGCTTCTCCAATCGTAAAATAGTAGCCGATGGCTTGTTGACCAAAACCAATGTCTAGCCTTAGATTGATGTGTTCTTTTTTGTCCAAAGAGTAGCGCAGCCCTGCTCCGGCGTTGTAGCGGTTGTATTTCCAAGCCCAGTGCCCCAAGTCGGGGGTTACATTCCCTACACTTGTGAAAAGCACGGCACCAAAACGGCCTTTCAACTTTGTCCTGTATTCTATTTGTAACAAAGCCAGGTGCTTGTCCCTGAAACGGCCTTCGTAAAAACCCCGCGCTTTTTTACTACCGCCCAACAACATCAATTCATTGAATGGTGCTTCGCCCGCTATACTGCCAGCAAATAAATTAAAGGCCAAAATATGATTGGTGTTCAGGCTCAAAAACGAACTGGCATCTATTGTAAAGCGGCTAAAATTAAAATCGCTGCCCAGGGCCTTACTGTTCCAAAAGGCAGTGGCCTCAAGTACGATGCCTTTCCGAGAATAGAAAATATGATCGCGGGTATCCCAAATGCTTATCAAGCCCAAGCCAGAGACAACCCCGCCTGAGCCACCGGTGATGGTTCCTGAAATAAGTTGCCCGCCAACTTCCCGACTACCTATTTGGTAATTGTCCCACCAATACCTGAAACCTGTGTAGAACTGAGGCAGTACTTGATACAGTAAATTGAAGCGAAATCGCGGATAGTTGACTTCGTATTGCTCCACATAATCAGTCGCTTCCTGGTTGCCAATGCCATAGTAGTTGTAGAAGTAGCGGTAGTAGCCCAGTTCGCCTTTCGCAATCCATCGGTTATCGTCCCAGAATACTTGATAGGGAAGGTATAGCAGCACCTGCTTGTTGAGGGTGTAAGCGATGCCGGTTTGGATTTGGGAAGGACGAGAATCGTCGTCAGGAAAATAAAAAGCCCAAATACCTGCTCCACCAAAGCCAAGCCGAGTTTCCGGCAGGTAAAAAACTACGGGGTAAGCGGCAAGGCTGTAAGACTTGTCGGGGATGCTGTCCTGTGCGCTGCTGCCATGTGATAGCAGGCAGCATGCAAGTAGAAGAAAGTGTAGCTTAAATGCCATGCTGATAATTGTCCTACAAAAACATGAATAAATTACGGATAATGGTATGTGTCCGGTTTTAGAAATAGAGCGTTTGTAAGGGTAGCGTTATAATTTTATTCCTAAAAAGACGCATAATAAGTAATTTTTCTGCGTTACTAAACAAAAAAGTGACAAAATGAAATTGTTTCCTTTTCTGTTATTGCTGTTTGCTGCTGTGCCTATTCATGCACAAGATTCCATCCGCTATACCGCCGACTTTCAGTTCACGCCAGGGGTATATGTCCGTTTTCAAAACTGGAAATACAACGATCCGCTGTTGCCCAAAGACATTATTACTGATTTGGACAAGAGTTCATCCAAGTTTTTCCAATACCTTTTGCGGGAAGAGCAATTCCGCTACCCCGAAAACAACAAAATTGTTTACCAAAAAACAGGGGAAATCTTTGGCTATTCAACTGGTAGAGAAGTGTATTATAAAAAACAGTACTTGTTTGAGGTGATTGGTGCTATTTGCCTGTTGAAGGAAGTAGATGTGGTGGACAAATACTCTTCTTTTATCAATCCCGGAGAGCAATACGAAGCGGCTCGCAAGAAAGGCAGTGGAAAATTGTATATTTTAGATTTTAAAACCGGGCGCTTTTTTAAGAGTAAAAAGTCAGAGGTGGAAGCCATATTTAAACGAGACCCAGCGCTGTATGCTCAATATAAAGCAGCCAAAGGAAAGTCTAAAACCAAGATACAGAACTACATCAAAGAATACAATTTTAAGCATCCGATCTATTTTGCAAAACAGTAGAGCGCCAAGTGCTAAGCCGTATGCCCAGGGCTAGAAACCAATACAATGCCTTCTAATTCTTCTTTCATTTCCAGCAATTGCATATTCTGGTCGTATAGGGCATCCATTACAAAGGTTTTTTGACGGGCCAGATATTGGTAAATGTGCCAATCGGTAGGAGGCGTTGGCAATTCAGATAATTGGTCAAAATCAATCCATTCCAGTGTACCTTCGTCGCAGGGTGGGGGAGGAAGGTAGGGAATTTCTGCCCAATAAATATAACATTGCCAATTATAATCATTAGGGGCACTTTCGACCAAAACACCGCCAAATCGGATATTTTCCTTACTCAATTCAATGCCTGCTTCCTCTTTGGTTTCCCGGATGGCTGCATCAATGGGTCTTTCGTGAGGGTCTAATTTGCCGCCTACGGGTACATATAGGTCTTTATTAGGCATTTTGTTTCGCCGGAGCAATAGCAGTTGTTCCTCGTTTTTTAGTACTACCATGGCGGCAGTGCGTTTGATTCCCGGATTTACCTCCATGATTACAGGCTTAGTTTTTCTATTTTACATCGGTTCAGCAAACAAATATCAACTATTTTTTATTCGCAAAAAACTTAGTGAAGTTATTTTTTATTTTTGAAGAAATAACTTAACTTTGCCCGCCAATTAAAAGAAAATTTTTGATTTTATGAAAAAAGGTATTCATCCTGAAAGTTATAGAATGGTGGTATTCAAGGATTTATCATCCGATGAAGGCTTTTTAGGCCGTTCCTGCGCCTCTACAAAGGACACTGTAGTTTGGGAAGATGGTAAAGAATACCCATTGATCAAGATGGAAATCTCCAGTTTCACGCATCCTTTTTTCACTGGAAAAATGAAATTCGTGGATACAGCTGGTCGTATCGATAAATTCAACAAGAAATTTGCGAATTCCAGGTTTGCGGCCAAATGATTCCATTTTGATCCGACTGGAAAAAGCTCCTTTACTCAGCAAAGGAGCTTTTTTCATTTTAGGCCAAGTGGTCGCATTAGAATTTGTAAAATGAAAAATGAAAGCTGGCCTAAGCGAGTATGTACTTTTTGAAAAAATGTATCTTTAAGGCTTTGAATATCCCAAAAGTGAACCATGGCTCAGATTATATTATTCGATAATGAAGTTCGGGAGCACTTGCTTCCCCTGACCTATACCCGCCCGGTATGTGAGTTGCGTGTAGGTATCACCACCATAGCTGAAAAGTGGAAACGCGCCTTGAGAGGCAAGATTGCCTATATCACACAAGGGTACTTGGCTGAAAAGTACTCCATTGATTACGATGATGTCAATTACGTTATTAATGGGTCGGTACTGCCGTCACCTGAGTTGATTCGCCTTATTGATCAAATGGATTTTAATGAGGCTTACCTGCGTGGAGAAGAATTGATCGTAGCCAAACTAAAGGGACGGCAGATAGAACAACTCATGCGCGATGAGGAGTTTGGTGAATTAAATGGGCAGGATTTAGAAGGTACACCATATCAAAAAATCAACCACCTCTGGGATTTGGTGAAACACAACCATCAGGCGATTGTACAAGATTTTAATGAACTGAGAAAAGGGCAGCAATCGGCACTATTGCCTGCTAGTAACCACCTGATTGGGCCTATTGATCAGCTTTATATAGCACCTGGCGCTGTGGTGGAAGGTGCTGTGCTGAACACCAAAACAGGGCCTATTTATATTGGGCCTAAGGCAGAGGTGATGGAGGGAAGCCTGCTTAGGGGGCCTATAGCTTTGTGCGAAAGCGCGGTTACCAAAATGGGTGCTAAATTATACGGCCCTGTTACCATTGGCCCTTACTCAAAAGTAGGCGGAGAAGTGAGTCGTTCTATCCTTCAGGGTTATAGCAACAAAGCCCACGACGGTTACTTGGGCGATTCGTTCCTGGGAGAATGGTGCAATATAGGTGCAGCCACCAATATGTCCAATTTGAAAAACAATTACCAGGAAGTAAAGCTATGGAATTATCCCGCAGAAAAGTTTGTGCCTACAGGCGAACAGTTTTGCGGCCTGTTCATGGGCGATCATTCCAAAACCGGCATAGGCACCTTGCTCAACACAGGCACCGTTATTGGTGTCTCTTGTAATATTTTTGGAGAAGGTTTTCCTCGAAATTTTATTCCCTCTTTTTCTTGGGGGGGCAAACACGGCTTCCATACTTACAGAACAGATAAGGCCATAGAGACAGCAGAGCTTGTCATGGCTCGCCGCAACATAGAGCTTGATATTCAAGACCGCTTGATTTTGTTGCGTGTCTTTGAAGATTCTGCCAAATACCGGGTTTGGGAGAAAGAGTAGCTCGCTTAAAGTGTGATGAAGTTTCCGGTGGAAAGTGTCCAGTCATAGTCCGCAAACTTCAGATCCGGCTTGCTGTCTTCCGGTATGAGTTGGTAAGATTTGAGCATTTTTCGGACGCCCTTCAATCCGCCAAAATCTCCTCTGAACCAACTAAATAGGACAGTAATTTCCACTTCTTTTTTTTCAGGAAAATATTTTGTCGTTTCGGTTAAATATTTTTCCGAAGACATTTCAAGTTGCGTAAATACCTTCTGGGGGTCATAAATGGCTACAGGCGGGCAGCTTTTCGCGCCGCAATTCAATGCAAAATGGATGCGAGGATCGATGTTTTTCACCCGCAATTTTTTTTCAAAAGATTTGACAAAAAGCTTGCCCAAATAGCCTAATGATAATTTCAATTTCGATTTTCTGATCATACCGTGCTCAATATCATCCAAGCTAAGCATCCTACCAGCAACTTCTATCTGCTTTGCTTTAAAAAATGAGCCCCGATCCTCAAACAGTTCAGGATGTGCCATCAATATATTTTGAACGGAACCGTTGTACAAATTAATCCAGAAAGCCAGCTTGGCCGAATCATCATGTAGTTCTTTTTGAAGCGCTTCAATCGAAGCTTCGGCTATTTGTTGCATAAACTGATCGGCGGGTTTTCCGTCTCTAGCACAGATGACCAATGATTTTGCAGCTTCTTGTAAGGTAGAAGCCATGACCACAGCGGGTAGGATTATGGGTATTATACACAGTAGCCATGTTGATGCGCGCTTGCCTTTTGACATAAGTAGTTTTTACCTCATACAAACGCATGAATCAAGCGTAGGTTCAATGGTAGGAGTGGGGTCAGCCAAGTAGATTCAAATAATCCCGAATATAACCTTTCATCACCTTCAAGCCGGCATCAAAATTATCATTGTTGTTAATGATCAAATCGGCATCATCCATATAGGGTTGTATGTATTTTTCAAAAGTGGGCAACACATGGTGCTCGTAGCGATACAGGACATCTTCCAGGGGATAATTCCTGTCCATTTGATCCCGTTTGATTCGCCGGATCACCTTCAGGTTTTCTTTGGCGTGCAAAAAAACCTTGAGATCGAGCAGGCGTCGAATTTTTTTAAAGTGGAAAACAAAAATGCCTTCCGTGATGATAACAGGTGCGGGGTTAAAACAAAGCGTTTGGGGCTTTATTAAAGCATTGTTAAATGTATATTCCTGACGGTAAATGGTTTCGCCTGCCAGTAGCTTCTCCAAATCCTGATGAAAGGCTTTTTTGTCAATGGATTTTGGCAAGTCAAAGTTTTTCACCCCTTTATCATCTGTATGTTGCTCAGAACGAGGCCGATAGTATTCGTCCTGGGAGATAACACAAAGTTCATGCGCAGCAAAAGCGTTCTTGAGGTGCTCGATAAAGGTAGTCTTTCCCGAACCACTTCCTCCGGTCACGCCAATTATCAATGGCTTCATAAAAGACGGTCAAAACTGGTTTTCGCAAAGTTATCTAAAAGTTTCTTACTTTTGGTCGATTGCAAAAAACGGAATTTTAAATGGAATTTTTTATTGGACTTTTAAGAGGCTTGCTGGGAATATTCGTCCTGTTGGGTATTTGTTATGGACTAAGTTCGAACCGGAAAGCCATCAATTGGCGCCTTGTAGGCGTGGGCATGGGACTTCAGTTCATTCTGGCGCTAGCTATTAAAATACCTTTGGTGAAAATCCTATTTGACGGCATGGCCCAATTTTTTGTCGTGGTGTTGGATTTTACAGAAGCTGGTGCCGATTTTGTTTTGGGCAATTGGCCAGATGTCGCCCAAGTCAGCGACGGTGCAAGCGGCGATGTCATTACAGTAGGTTATATCTTTGCTTTTAAAGTTTTACCCACGATTATTTTCTTTTCAGCTTTATCCTCGATGCTATACTATTTGGGGATTTTACAGTTGATTATCAAGGGATTTGCCTGGGTGATGGTGCGCAGCATGAAACTAACGGGTGCAGAAAGCCTAGCGGCGGCGGCCAATGTATTTATTGGACAAACAGAAGCGCCGTTAGTCATAAAACCCTACCTGGAAAGCATGTCTAAATCCGAAATGATGTGCCTGATGACTGGAGGCATGGCGACCATTGCAGGTGGTGTTTTTGCAGCCTATGTTGGCTTTTTGGGCGGCTCAGATCCGGAAGCTCGGCAATTATTTGCTACTCATTTGCTTACAGCTTCGATTATTTCAGCACCTGCAGCCATCGTTGCAGCTAAAATATTGTTTCCGGAAACCCAGGAAATAGACTTGGAACACCAGAAGTTGGATATTCCACGACAAGATGTGGGTAATAATCTTTTGGATGCCATATCGAGGGGTACAACAGACGGCATAAAGTTGGCCATTAATGTTGGGGCGATGCTCCTAGTTTTTACAGCCTTAATTGCGATGTTGAATTACATATTGACCAACGTAATTGGCGCAACAACCGGATTAAATAATTTTGTAGCCGCACAATCAGGAGGCAAGTTTGAGGCGTTTAATGTGGAGCTAATCCTAGGACTTATTTTTTCGCCCATTGCCTGGTTGATTGGGGTTTCAGGAGATGATGTTTTTACGGTAGGGCAATTGTTGGGACTAAAGACGACCCTGAATGAATTTTTTGCTTACGCGGCATTAGAAGGTGTAAAAGATCAATTGAGTGAAAAATCCATCGTTATATCGGTATATGCCCTTTGTGGATTTGCTAATTTTGCATCCATAGGTATTCAAATAGGCGGCATAGGCGCTATTGCCCCGGGACAGCGCAAAAACCTCACTGAGTTGGGGATAAAAGCCTTGATTGGTGGTACCGTTGCTTGTTTTCTCACAGCTGCTATTGCCGGCATACTGTTCAGCTAATTTTATTCGCCCATAAACAGTAACTCCAAAATCATGAAGTCTTTGCTCTCATTTTTGTTGTTTTTTCCAATTGTTTTTTCCTTAAAGAGTCAGGAAATAGATGTCAAGATCAAACAGGCAGAAGCTACTTTACAAGCGCTTAGGCAGGAAGAAAAAAAGCTGCTGGCTGAAATTGAGGACTATAAACTCGAGAAAGTTCGAATAGATATAAAAGCGATTGGCCTGCCTTCGCAAAACTATATCGAGCACTCAGCCATGTTTTTGGAGTACGATGAAGCACACGAGCAGGCCAAGTGGGTAGCCCATATGATTCTACCAGATATTGCTACTGGAGCTGTTCATAGGACGAATGACTTTAGAGAAGATCCACTGGTAAAGACAGGGTCAGCAGTAGAAGCCGATTATTTTTTGAAATTCCTTCAACCCGATAGCACTTACACCTACGATGGTTTTGGCTACGACCGCGGGCATTTAGCGCCTTCTGCCGATTTTAACTGGTCGGAAAAGGCGCTATCTGAATCGTACTTTTATTCCAACATGTCACCCCAATTGGGCGATTTCAACCGGGGCAAGTGGGCTGATTTGGAAGTCACTATTCGCAATTATGTTCTTCAAAACCCCAACACTGCTCTATACGTCGTCACAGGCCCTATACTGGAAAAAGATTTGCCCGTCATTGAGCGAAGTATCAATAAAGTCAGTATTCCCCGATGGTATTTCAAAGTAGTAATAGATCCGAAAAATAAGCAAGGCATAGGCGTAATCATGCCCAATCAAGCTATAGAATACCCGATTGCCTACTATGCCGTTTCAATTGATTCGGTAGAAAAAGTAACCGGTTTGGATTTCTTTTCCGGTTTGGCAGATGTGGATGAAAACCCTCTGGAAGCCAAAATTGAAAAAGAAGCCTGGTTTCCAGAAATGGCAAAAGGTGATGTAGCCGTATTGGCAGCTACAGCGATGCCTAAAAATCATTTCAACACCGTTCAAGCGGCCCGATATGCCGATAAAAACGAAAAAATTAACGTTTGTGGTACCGTAGTGAGTACGCGTTATAGCCGCAGCGGCAATTTATGGCTCAACCTCGATAAAAAGTTTCCAGACCAGATATTTTCTGTTTTCATTCGTAAAGAGCACCTGCCCAATTTTACCAATCAGCCTGAACAAACCTTATTGAACCAGCAAACTTGCTTTACTGGAACGGTAGAGATGCTCAATGGCACGCCTACCATGAGCCTGACGAAAGAAGAACAGATTAAGCCCTATACGCCCAATCGATGAAACAGGTAGTTGCCTTATTTGGTGGCGCCGTTTCGGGCGCGGAAGCAGCGGCGCAATTGGCGGAGCGGGGTATCCGGGTCATAGTTTTTGACCAGAACAAGCTGCCTTATGGCAAAATTGAAGACGGCCTGCCCAAATGGCACGTCAAACTGCGCAATCAGGAAGAAGCCAAAATAGACCAAAAGCTCGATCACCCCTTAATAACTTTTGTGCCGGGCGTGCGGCTGGGTCGCGACCTGGATTTTCAGGATGTAGTTGAAAACTGGGGCTTTAGCGCGGTTATTTTGGCCATAGGCGCTTGGCGCGATAGGCCATTGCCCATTCCCGGTATTGACGAGTACCGGGGCAAAGGACTTTATTACCAGAACAATTTTATTTATTGGTTCAATCATTTTCACGAACCAGACTATGCCTATCCAGATTGCGAACACCCGGATGGCACAATAGTGATAGGAGGGGGGCTAGCCAGCATTGATGTGTGTAAAGCACTGATGATGTTGAATGTACAGCAGCGGCTAAAAGCATTAGGGCATAGCATCCCTTTGCTCGATTTTCACTTCGGGATCGACAAAGTCTTGAACAAGCTGGGCTTGACTTTCGAGGCATTGGACTTGAAAGCTTGCACCCTGTACTACCGACGTCGGATAAAAGACATGCCATTGTCGCCTGTGCCGCCAAGCGATGCAACCAGTTTAGAAAAAGTAGAAAGCATCCGGGAGAAAATACTAGAAACAGCTCGTTCTCGCTTTTTATTTCAGGTGAAACCACTGCATTCGCCGATTGATAAAATAGTCAGCGATGATCGTCTGGTGGGCTTGAAATTCGTAGAGAATCGCTGGGAAAACGGGGCGATTACCCCTGTACCCGATTCGGAAAAAGAAGTGAAAGCACCCTTAGTTATTGCTTCCATAGGCAGTCTGCCAGAATCCATCCCAGGAATCCCGATGCAATACCATGTGTATGATTTGGGGGATGAAAACTGCTGCCGGATCAAAGGCTACCCGCACGTATTTGCCATAGGCAATGCGGTTACTGGTCGGGGCAATATCAACGAATCCTTAAAACACAGCCAGGAAGTCACTTTAAAAATCGTTGATCAACTGATTGAATCGGACGAAAAGCGATTTGAAGATACGCTACAACGCGCCGAATTATCGGCAAAAGACAAAATTAGTAATTTCATTGAATACATTGCTGAATTTCCAGCGCCTAGCGAAACTCAATGGCGGCGAATAGAAAAAATGGTGGCTGATTTTCATTTAAAAAACGCATATACAGGTAGTTATCAAGATTGGATTGCTAAAAATCGGCCAGTCAGGCTCGAAGATATGACCGAGTAGGGGAGCGCTTGGCATCAAAATGGCTGCAAAGGGATATTTTACACGAGGTATAGCTGATTTGATTGAGCAAACTGGCTATATCCATGTTTTTTTTACTAACTTACAGCCAAATTGTGGTATTAAATGGAAAGAATACACGGCAGAAAAGAAGAGATAGCCCTTTTACACCAACTTAGGAAATCCTATAAATCAGAATTTGTAGCTGTTTATGGAAGGCGGAGGGTAGGTAAAACATTCTTGATCCGTGAAGCTTTTGATGGCAACTTTAGCTTTCAACTCTCAGGCGTTGCTAATGTGGGCATGAAGCAGCATCTTCAAAATTTTCATACCGCTTTTCTTAGGTATAATTTTGTCAACCCTCCATCAACGCCGCCGACCGACTGGTTCGAGGCCTTCAATCGTCTAAGTTTAGCCCTAGAGGGCACTGCTGCCGAAAAGAAAATCATTTTTTTGGATGAACTTCCCTGGCTAGGTACCCCCCAATCTAATTTCATACCCGCCTTGGAATATTTCTGGAATAGTTGGGCCTCTGCTCGACGCGACGTGTTGCTGATTGTTTGTGGTTCGGCAGCTTCCTGGATCATCAATCAATTGATCAACAACCGGGGAGGGCTGCACAATCGTGTCACCGAACGGATTTATTTAAAGCCATTTACCTTGTTTGAAACGGAGACTTTCCTGAAAGCTAGAGGCGCTATATATGACCGCTACCAATTACTAGAACTTTATATGGTAATGGGGGGGATTCCTTTTTACCTGGAAAGCATTCAAACAAACCGGAGTGTGGCTCAAAATATTGATCGGCTGTTTTTTGCTGAAGGAGGTCTATTATCGGGCGAATACATTAACCTCTACCGTTCCCTTTTTAGGAAATACGAAAAACACACGACCATTGTAGAGGTGCTTTCCAAAAAAGCGGCGGGCATGACGCGCAATGAAATCATCCGAGCATCACAATTGCCAAATGGCGGATCAACGACACAGATTTTAGAAGAACTGGAACATTCTGGCTTTATCCGCCGCTATTATGCTTTTGGAAAAGGCAAGAGGGATGGCATATACCAGTTGATTGACCCTTTTACGCTTTTTTACCTCAGCTTTGTAAAAGACAGCAAAGCACAATCTGCTGGTACTTGGCTCGCTCAACTAGATAGCCCCAAATGGCAGGCATGGAGTGGCTATGCGTTTGAATCCATCTGCTGGTACCACATCGATTTTATTAAAAAGCATTTGGGTATAGCTGCAGTTTATACAGAAATTTCTACCTGGCGAAGCCAGAAAAGCCAACCAGGTGCTCAAATTGATATTGTAATCGATCGCAAGGATAAGGTCATCAATCTTTGTGAAATAAAATTTACGACTAAGGCTTTTACCATTTCAAAGGCATACGCGGATAATCTCCAGAACAAACTGATGGCTTTCCGGGTGGAAACCAATACTAGGAAAACACTTTTTACTACAATGATCGCTGCAAATGGCCTTTCAGATAATGCATATGCTCGACAAATAGTGCAAGATGTATTGGATATCAATGCTTTATTCGATTGACAGGGTAGGGGAGAGGCTACAACAGCAAATCCTGGCCTTTTACCCTTAAATGGAAAGGCATGAACAGCCATTCATCGTTGATATGGTATGTATTTTTTTCTTGGTATTCGCCCTCAGTAGGCTTTTTATACACTTCAATGAGCCGCCGCTGAGGTATAACAATCCAGTATTCTGGCACAGCCGCCCGCGCATATTGCTTTTTCTTGATGCCCCGATCTGTCTGAAGGCTATTTACAGCTACTTCAATCACCAGGTGAATATCCGCTATACTGGGTTGGCTGCTGCTGTAATAATCTTCGCATTGCTGTAAAATAACAATGTCGGGTTCTGGCTCAGTGTATTCATCGATTTGCACCGAGCCTTGTGTGCGCACCAGGGCTTTGTCGTATAAAGCGCGGTGGAAGAAACGTGATATTTTGTCCACATGCGCATTATGGCTAGGGCTTAGAGGACTCATGGTGTAAATTTCGCCATTGATCAGCTCTACACGCGATTTTTTTTCGAAAACACCAGCAGCACCCATGCGGTGGTAATCATACACCGTGAGCAATAATTTTTGCGGCGCGGTGTTTTCAGCAAGCTGTTTTATTGGCATAATTGAAATGAAAAATGTTTTCTATTCAAATATAAGGCGTATCATGGAATTGGTGCGGAAAAAGAGGTGTTTAATTTTACTTATTTAACATAATATAAATTATAGGCAACAAATATTGAATGACTATCGCGATCTTCTTTTGGTATATACAAGAGAAAACTTGGCTTCTTGCAAAATTAAGGACTATCTGACGATCTGAATTGCGCCATTTACTTTGTTGCCTTTTCTCGTTTCAGTCAGCCCATCCTTTTTGTTCATCAATCGCTCTTTTTTTGCAAAAAACCCACTACATTTGTCACTTTCCTGCTCAACAAACACCGTTTCAATTATGATTTATCAGGTGATGATCAACAACAGCCCAATAGAAATTGACGACAATGAACTAGATGAATTAGAATTGATCCCCGTCCCCAATGGCGAGTGGCACGCCTTGCTGAATAACCAATCCTACAAAATCAATGTATTACAGGCTGATTTACAGAACAAAGTGCTGACAATCACATTAAATGGTCAGGAATATCATCTAAAAATTGAAGACGAATACGATCAATTGTTGCGAAAAATGGGTTTCAGCACCAAAATCAAGCACCAGATCAAGCAGATCAAGGCGCCCATGCCTGGCCTGATTTTAGATATAATGATTGAGCCAGGCAATGCTATTACCAAAGGCACGCCTTTGCTCATACTGGAAGCCATGAAAATGGAGAATGTCATCAAATCAGAAGGTGACGGCATCGTGAAAAATATTGTAGCCAATAAAGGCCAAACCGTTGATAAGGGGCAGATACTCCTTGAACTCGACTGAGTAAAACCATTAGGTGCATGAAAAAAATTTTAATTGCCAACAGAGGTGAAATAGCGCTGCGTGTGATGCGTACTGCCCGGAAGATGGGCATAAAAACTGTCGCCGTCTATTCTGAGGCGGACAGAAAATCGCCCCATGTACGATTTGCTGATGAGGCCGTATTATTAGGGCCAGCCCCATCTAACCAATCCTATTTGGATATGAACAAGGTTCTGGCTGCTGCAACTAGTACCCAAGCTACAGCCATCCATCCGGGCTATGGTTTTTTAAGTGAAAACGCAGTATTTGCCCAAATGGTAGAGGAAAAAGGTATTACTTTTATAGGCCCCCGACCACATGCCATTCGGATCATGGGCAGCAAACTGGCTGCTAAGGAAGCCGTGAAAGCGTACCAAATTCCGATGGTACCGGGCATTGAAAAAGCCATCACCGATGTAGAATTGGCTAAAAAAATAGCGCTGGAAATCGGGTTTCCCATACTGATTAAAGCTTCTGCAGGTGGCGGCGGAAAAGGTATGCGTATTGTTCACAACTTAGAAGAATTGCCAGATCAAATGGCAAGGGCCATCAGCGAGGCTACCTCCGCTTTTGGAGATGGCTCGGTTTTTATAGAAAAATATGTTTCATCGCCTCGACACATTGAGATTCAAGTCCTAGCAGATTCACATGGCCATGTAGTGCATTTATTTGAACGTGAGTGCAGCATTCAGCGTAGGCATCAGAAAGTCATAGAAGAAGCGCCATCGGCCGTATTAAGCCCCGAATTGAGGGCAAAAATGGGCGCTGCTGCTGTTGATGTTGCCAAAGCTTGTGATTACTTAGGGGCTGGAACAGTGGAGTTTTTACTCGACGATCAGCACAATTTTTATTTCCTCGAAATGAATACGCGCCTCCAAGTGGAGCATCCGGTTACGGAAATGATTACAGGCATTGACCTGGTGGAACAGCAGATAAGGGTCGCCAGAGGAGAAAAACTCTCGTTTACTCAAGAGGATTTGAAAATAAGGGGACACGCACTAGAATTAAGGGTTTATGCGGAAGATCCGCTAGACAATTTTATGCCCAGCATCGGTCGATTAGAGCAATATCAACGTCCGGAAGGTATCGGCATACGTGTGGACGATGGCTACGAAGCAGGCATGGACATTCCTATTTATTACGATCCCATGATTGCTAAACTGATTACATATGGCAGTAACCGGGAGGAAGCCATTCAGTTGATGAACGATGCCATCCAAAATTACAAAATTGAAGGCCCTGCCACTACCCTACCCTTTGGAAGATTTGTCTGCGAACACGAAGCTTTCACTTCCGGGCAGTTTGATACCCATTTTGTCAAGAATTATTATACCCCTGAGCAAATAAAAGCCAGGGAATTAGCAGAACAACAAGCTGCAGCAGCTATTGGATTGAAATTGTTTTTGGAAAAACGGAAAACGCTTAAAATTGTCGAAAACGGACATTCCAACTGGAAAACCAGGCGATTGTGCTAAAAGGACTTAACCATGACGGAAAAGACTACGCTTTTACTCGATAAAATACAACAGGCTCACTTAGGCGGCGGCCAGCAACGCATTGATAAGCAACACAGTAGCAGCAAGCTAACCGCTCGCGAGCGCATCCATATTCTTTTGGATGATGACAGCTTTGAAGAAATCGGCATCCTGGTTACCCACCGCACCAGTGATTTCGATATGGAAAAAGAAATCTATTACGGAGATGGCGTAGTAACAGGCTATGGCACCATCAATGGCCGGTTAGTTTATGTTTTTGCCCAGGATTTTACTGTTTTTGGAGGCTCCCTTTCGGAAACCCACGCAGAAAAAATATGCAAAATCATGGATTTGGCCATGAAAACGGGCAAGCCCCTCATCGGTTTGAACGACAGCGGTGGTGCCAGAATACAAGAAGGTGTGCGATCGCTTGGCGGCTATGCAGATATATTTTACAGAAATGTGATGGCCTCTGGTGTTATTCCACAAATTTCAGCCATCATGGGGCCTTGTGCCGGTGGCGCGGTTTATTCTCCTGCCATCACCGATTTTACCATTATGGTAGAGCATTCCAGCTATATGTTTGTGACAGGGCCCAATGTGGTAAAAACCGTTACCAACGAAACGGTTAGTGCAGAAGAATTAGGCGGAGCGCACACCCACGCCACCAAGTCGGGCGTAACGCACCTGACAGCTACCAACGACTTGGACTGCCTCGAAAAAATAAGGCTATTGATGGGGTATTTGCCTCAAAACTGCGAGGATAGCCCCCCTACCCTGCCTTTTACCCCTGGCGATGAGATCCGTGAAGTCCTTAGCGACATTGTACCGGACAACCCCAACCAGCCCTACGATATGCGAGCAATCATTGCTGGCATTTGTGATGCAGAGTCTTTTTTGGAAATCCACGAAGAATTTGCTGAAAACATTGTGGTGGGTTTTGCCCGTATAGCAGGTAGAAGCATTGGTGTTATTGCCAACCAACCCATGAGTCTTGCTGGCTGTTTGGATGTCAATAGCTCCCGAAAAGGGGCGCGCTTTACCCGTTTTTGCGACTGCTTTAATATTCCCTTGCTCGTACTCGTGGATGTACCGGGTTTTTTACCAGGCACGGATCAGGAGTGGAGCGGCATTATTGTCAATGGTGCCAAATTATTGTACGCCCTTAGTGAAGCTACCGTTCCTCGGGTATCTGTCATCACCCGCAAAGCCTATGGAGGGGCTTATGATGTAATGAATTCCAAGCACATCGGGGCAGACATGAACTTTGCTTGGCCCAGCGCCGAGATTGCTGTGATGGGAGCAAAGGGAGCGAGCGAAATCATTTTCCGTAAGGAAATACAGGCGGCTGAAAACCCGGTGGCCAAGCTATCCGAAAAAGAACAGGAGTATGCCGATAAATTCGCCAACCCCTACCAGGCAGCCCAGCGAGGTTTTATCGATGAGGTAATCCTCCCGAAAGAAACCAGAAGAAAGCTGATCAAAGCCTTTGCTATGCTGGAAAATAAAGTCGTGAATTTGCCAAAAAAGAAGCACGGAAATATACCTTTGTGAACCAAATTTTGAATCAACTACTTTGTCCCACTTTTATTCCTAACCAACCATGGATAGAAAATCGCTCAAGGAAGAAGCCTTACAGTACCACGCCAAAGGACGCCCCGGTAAGATAGAAGTTATACCCAGTAAAGAAACGGCCAATCAGCGGGATTTGTCGCTCGCCTATTCACCAGGTGTAGCAGAACCATGCCTGGCCATTGCCCAGGATTTAAGCCAGGTTTACAACTATACAGCCAAAGGAAACTTGGTAGCCGTCATTAGCAATGGTACAGCAGTGCTTGGCTTGGGCGATATTGGCCCTGAAGCTGGCAAGCCAGTTATGGAAGGCAAAGGGCTGTTGTTTAAGATATACGCCGATATCGATTGCTTCGACCTCGAGCTGAATACCAAAAATGTAGATGAATTTGTCCGCACCGTCAAAATTCTGGAGCCCACTTTTGGAGGCATCAATCTGGAAGATATTTCCGCACCGGATTGCTTTGAAATCGAAGAGCGGCTCAAGAAAGAATTGAACATACCCGTCATGCACGACGATCAGCACGGGACAGCAATTATAAGCGGTGCGGCTTTGCAGAATGCGCTAGAGTTGGTTGGCAAAGACATAGCAAAAGCCAAAATTGTAGTCAACGGGGCTGGTGCTTCCGCTATTTCCTGCACCCGTATCTACATCGCACTGGGTGCCAAAAAGGAAAATGTGTTCATGTTTGATTCCAAGGGCTTGATCCATCCTGATCGCCACGATTTGGATGGCAAAAAACCTGAATTCATCAATGGGTCATTGCCCGCACACACTTCTTTGTCTGAAGCACTGCAAGGAGCGGATGTATTCATAGGATTATCCAAAGGGAACGTTCTCAATCAGGATATGATCAAAGGAATGGCAGCAGATTGCATTATTTTTGCCATGGCCAACCCTACCCCGGAAATAAGCTACGAAGACGCCACTACCGCCCGCCCGGATTGTATCATGGCAACCGGACGTTCGGATTATCCTAATCAGGTCAATAATGTATTGGGGTTTCCTTTTATTTTTCGAGGAGCATTGGATGTGCGTGCTTCCGAAATTAATGAAGCGATGAAGCTGGCTGCTGTAAAGGCACTAGCCGATTTGGCAAAAAAACCTGTTCCTGATATTGTCAACCTGGCCTATGGTAATGTTGACCTTGCTTTTGGTAAAGACTATATCATTCCCAAGCCCGTCGATCCCCGTTTGATTACCACTGTGGCGCCTGCGGTCGCCCAAGCGGCCATGGAAAGCGGGGTAGCACAACACCCCATCAAAGACTGGGAAGTGTACAAACAAGAGTTGGCCAAAAGGATGGGCAACGACAACGCCATTTCGAAAATCATCGTCACTAAGGCTCGACAGGATGTCAAACGAGTGGTGTTTGTAGATGCCGAAAATGTCTCAGTGTTGAAAGCAGCACAGGTAGTTTTGGAAGAAAAAATTGCTTTTCCCATATTGCTTGGGAATGTAGAACGGGTTCATCACCTGATGGAGGAACACCACATCAGCATTCCCAATGTGCGTATCATCGACCCCAAACAGCCCAAAAATGAAGAAGAAATCGAGGTTTTCAAACTATACAAAAATCATTTTTATGAAAAACGGCACCGCAAAGGGCTAACCCAGTTTGAGGCTGATGACTTGCTTCAGAATAGGAATTACTACGGTGCGATGATGGTAGAAATGGGCGATGCAGACGCCATGATCGGCGGATTAACCCAAAAATTCCCCTATACCGTCAAACCAGCCTTACAGATCATTGGCTCGAAACCAGGCGTCAAGAAAGTGGCGGGCATGCATATATTGCTCACCAAAGAAGGCCCACTGTTTTTGGCCGATACGACCATCAATCACCATTTGTCACCGGATGATTTGGCCGATATTGCCGAATTGGTAGCCGAAGAAGTGGAAACGCTCAATGTAAAACCGCGAATCGCCTTTGTCACCTACTCCAATTTTGGTTCTGTGCCCAAGGGGGAATCTGCCATGATGATGCGCGAGGCGACCCGGATCATGCACCAAAGGCATCCCGATTGGATCGTGGATGGGGAAATGCAAGTACACATGGCTTTGAATACCGAAATTTTAAGCCAGTTTTATCCTTTTTCAAAACTGAATGGCCATCGGGCTAACGTTCTAATTTTCCCCAACCTCTCATCGGCCAATATTTCTTACAACCTGCTCAGCCAGGCTGCCAATATGTACATGATAGGGCCGGTGCTATTGGGTATGAAAAAATCAGTCCACATCTTACAATTGGGGGCCAGCGTGCGACAAATTGTGGACATGGTGGGTATTGCCGCTATTGACGCGCAGCGAAAGCAATAGTTTCAGCCCTTATCGGATAACGGCTAATGCTCGTCCTTCGAGTTTTTTTCCGATTAGGTGAGAATTGCGGGATTTAGACAACACCGAGTTTTCAGCGTATTCCCAAGTTTCTATTGGGCTAAATACGGTAAGGTCTGCTTTTTGGCCAACTCCGATGCTGGATTTCGGCAATCCAAATATTTCGCGAGGACAAATGGCCAAAGACTGCACCAGCAGTTCATCAGAAATATCTTTACCCAACCAGGTTTTACAAGCGGCATAAACCGTTTCTAGTCCGATAGCTCCAAAACTAGCGTAGGTGAATTCCAATTTCTTATTTTCTTCTTCCATCGGTATGTGGTTGGCGCTCAGTACGTCAATTACACCATCCTGCAAGCCCCTGATCAAAGCCTGGCGATCGACTTCTGATCGCAAAGGTGGCAACACTTTCAGATTGCTGTCAAATTCCTGTAAGGCTTCATCTGTTAATAACAGGTTCAATACGGCAACAGAAGCGGTAACTCGAAGTCCTTTTGCTTTAGCCTGACGCACCATTTCTACAGAACGCGCTGCCGATAAATTACTTAAATGAAGGCGGCTATCTGTGTATTCCAGAAGCCTCAAATCGCGCTGCACCATAATCTCTTCTGCCATCGCGCTGATCCCTTTCAAGCCTAAGGAAGCCGCCACAATTCCTTCGTGTATCTGCCCTTCCATCATCAAAGACTGATCCAAAGGTTGGTGCATCACAATACCGTCAACGCTTTTGGCGTATTGCAAAGCTCGCAACATGAGTCCACTGTCTTGAATCGTTCGCTTGCCATCGGAAAAAGCAATGGCTCCTGCGTGGTGCATATCCATCATTTCGGCAATATCTTTTCCTTCACAGTTTAAGGATATTGCGCCAACAGGGTACATCTTTACTGCTAATCCGGCACTTTTATTGATGATATAATTGACCTCCGACTTGGAGTGAATAGCGGGGCTGGTATTGGGCAGACAGAATATGGTGCTAAAACCTCCCTGTTCAGCTGCATTTGCTGCCGATTCCAAGTCTTCTCGGTGTTCTAGTCCTGGATCACAAACTTGAACGCCGATGTCCACCCAACCCGGACTAACTTTGAGTTCTCTGCCTTCAATTTGTGGAAAACTCTGATCGGATATGTGTTGCTCGATCGCTTCTATGACACCATCAACGACCAAAATATCACGCACCAAGCCATGATGTGCCGATCGTGCATCCAACACGGTAGCTTGTCTGATGATCATCGTGTTTTTGCTTTGTTTAGGGTTCATTTTTGTACAGTTTGCGGAGGATACCAACGGTTGTTGTACCAGACGCCCTCCCCAGTTTTTCGAAATAACGCCGATATTTGATAACGGATCAGCATTTCATCCAGGTATAAGGGTTGCCCTTGTAACGATTCATTAGAAAAAGAAACCCGGATTTCGGTATCCGATTTTTTGGGAACGAATAAAAATTCCAAAAGCCCCCAACCATTATCCCATGCCTTTATGACATTCCCCGCCGAAAAATGTAGCGTTTGCAGGCTTTCCCCACTTTTCTCCAATTCTTCCAGCTTAACCCAGGTACGAGGGTACAAATCTTCATTCAGATACATCCAAATGGAAAACACGTACCATCCTTCAGCTACTTGTTTGGTCAATTGATCAGAAAATACCACATTTTCTTTAGCAAAAGGAACTTGCAGTGCGCCAGCGCCCAAATATTTTTTTTCTGCCGATAAGCTGTCATACGATTGATAAAAATAGTATTCATCCTCCAATTGGCTAAAAAAAGCACCATGTGGATGCAGCGACAAAGTATCAACCTCCAAGGTATATCGGATATTTCTTTCTCTTTCAGCAATTCTTGCCTGAAATGCCGATATGGGATGGCGGTACAAACGATGGGCTTCCGTTTCATGGAGCAATTGTACCCCTTCCAGCAAATGAGCATACTTTTCCTGCTGTTGTTCGTATTCATAATTGGATACCACCAACAAAAGCGGTTTCTCATTTTTAAAATCATCCAATATGGCCGGTACCCGATAAGGTTCGAATATCAATTCCAATTGCTTGAGGGTTTGCGAAAGCGAAGTGCGGGTGAGCATGGCTCCCGTCGAAGGCAACCCCGTTTGAAGCCCCAATATCAGCGAGCGGGGAACCGTTGAACCACTGCCCGCGTACCAGATATTGTCGGATCCGATATTGTAGTACGGAATGGGCAATATGGCTTGGAGTTCTTTGTAATTGACGCCAGGTATATCGGTATATTGTTGCCCTTTTTCCAGTTCTCGAATGACATCCAAGCGCAGGTCTTTTTTTGTATTGAAATGCCAAGCTTCGAAAAATAGCATCCCAATAGCCAATACGCCGATAGCAAGCCGCCATTTGGCTTTCTCTATCCATGCTCCTAGTTCAGCAAATGCAATGACATTCATCGCATAAAAGAACAGCCAGTTAAATCGGCCTACGGAACGAAATTGTTTGAGCGGCCCGGTGTATTCTAGCAACCATTCCATTCCGGGTATTCCAAAAGGGAGGCTGAAAGAAAACAACAGCAAAACGATGGCACTCCAATAAATTTTGTTCAAAAAAGGCTGATATTCGCCCCCCGTCTGCACCATTGGCTTTTTAAACAAGCCCGCGATCCATCTGACTAACAGGATCAAAAAAAGCATCCCGGCAACCAACCCTACGTAAGCTTTTCCTTCAAAATCTGATTCTTGAATTTTTATCCAATGTTGGTCAATCCATTGGAAATGAGGTTGTGTCATAGAGGTAAAAACCCCTTCCCAAATAGATTTATAATTAAAAAAGCCCCAAGGCTGATTCGTCCTATCCGTTACGGAATCGCCTGCATACATCCACCAAAAGAAAAAAAGGAGGGGCAAAATAATTTGCAAAGCATAGTGCCAAGCATATCGGAAAAGGCGTTTCCAGCCCGGTTTTCGCAAAAAGCCAAAAAGAAAATAAAACGAAACACAAAAGGTGATGATCGCAAAATAGTAAAAATGGATGAGAGAAAAAATGGTCACCACTACTGCTATCCAGGCACTGTATTTCCAATGTCTGGTTTCATCCAGCCGCATCAACAAGTACATCACCGCAGGCAAAACAGCGGTATGCCCCAGGCCATAATGGGACCCCATTCGATAGATTTGCGGAGACAAAAAAGTGATTCCAATGGCTGCCAAAATACACCACCATACCGGCAGGCCGAGTTTTTCTAATATCAGGAATAAAAACCACGCACAAAGCACTAACGAGATTAGCATAGATAGATGGATGACCAGCTTTGTCCAGGGCGTGACATCGACGATATAGGTGCTGATTAACTTTAATACATTAGATATAAAAGGTTGTGTGTCAGCAGGTACGACGTGCTCTCCGTAAGGATAATTCATCCCCTCGTAATGACTGTAAGAGCTATCATGGCGGGCATGGTATTCGACCGTAGCATAGGATTTGAAGCCATCTCCGTATGGTTCTATGACCTTTGTACCACTAAGATCAAAAAAGCCAGGAAACCGGATTCCGATTAGTAAGCCTACAGCCAATAAGAGTATGATGCGTCCGGTGCTCCGGGAAAGGCTAAAATTCATTCCGCTTTCTTTTCCAATCCGGGCAAAGTTATAGAAAAGCTGTAAAACGGGCGATCATTTTTTCATTACTCCTTGTTGGAAATAAGGCTGGCAATTAGAAAATGCTTACCTTTGTTTCTTATTTCCTGCCAAACAATAACCAACATTTTCTTTCAAAGCAGTACGCATGCAGCTTTCTGTTAAAAGTAATGAACCCGAAACATTAGAGGTAGTCTATAACCTTTATGCCTATGAAGCAGACTTTTACCTGCCTGCCGCCTTTATTGTAACGGTAGGTTTGGACGGTGAATTGGCGCATATCAAGCAAAGGGCTACTATCGATACCCTGAAAGGGCAACACATGCCTATCACAGAGGAACGGGAAAAATTGCTGGATTTGATCGAGCAATTGCAGCCTAAATCGCTAGAGGATAAATACAACCCACCCAAAAAGAAAGCACTGAGTTTGCGTCAACTACTGCAAGATGAACAGATAAGTCCAAGTATCAAAAACTTTACGCACCGATTGCTACATGAGCTGCTTATCGAAATTGAAAAAAATGGGCTTCCGCTCACTTGGGAGGTAGAAAGGAGAGTTCTGGTGCAACAGTTTTTAATCCCTTTGCAAAAATTGCCACTTGAGCCGCACCTGTACTTCAAAAAAGAAAAGGACAATATCCGTTACCGCCTTCAATTGGGGCAAGAAGATAAAATTTGGAACATCAGCTCCAAGGAAGTCGTTCCGGTTACCAATCATCCTGCTTGGCTCTACGTCGATGGCGAATTGGTGCAGGCGGCTTACATCAACGGCAATATGGTAAAGCCTTTTCAGGAAAAAGACGAGGTACTCATACCTCAGAAATCCATAAAAGCCTATTTTCAAAAATTTATACTCAAAGTAGCCGCTAAAGCGGATATTGAAGTCGAGGGTTTCGAGCTGAAACAATTCACCAACATAATAGCTGCCACCTTGCAGCCTAACCCCCATCTTTTTGAAAACAAATGGCTGCTGTCCCTACTTTTTCAATATCCGGAAACAGAAGTAGCCTGGAGCGATAAAAAACACAAGATTACCAAACTGGAGTTTGGCCCCAATGAAGAGATAAACATCCTGCAAATTCTCCGTGATGAAGCGGGCGAAAAAACATGGGTTGCTTTGCTAGAAAAAAAATTGGGTCTTAAACCCTATCCAGACAGCGCCCTTTTTTTTCGGGACGACCTCAACTACGACAACCCCAAGGCCATACTAGAATGGCTGGCTCAAAACCGCCTAAAACTGGAAAAGCTCGGCCTAAAAGTAAGTACACCTGTTGTAGAGGAAAAAAACCTGTACTTATTTCCCAGCCGCATCCAACTCAGCAGCGAGCAACAAAACGATTGGTTTGACTTATACGGCTATGTTACTGTAGGGGACTATCAATTTCCTTTCGTGTCGCTGGCTAAAAATATTAAGGAAAATGATCCCTACTACTTATTGCCCAATGGCGAATACTTTTTGATCCCCCAGGAATGGCTGAACAAATACCAGTCATTGGTGCAATTTGGCAAAAAGGAAAAAGACCACCTGAGGTTGACCAAAAGCCAGTTCATGCTACTCGATGAATTGGCGCTTTCGCCCGAAAATAATGGGGCTACAGAACCTGCCAGTTTGGAGAACTTTGAAATATCCCCCCTTTTAAAGGCCGATTTGCGCCCTTACCAGTATGAAGGAGTCAAGTGGTTGGTTCAATTGTACGAAAAAGAATTGGGTGCTTGTCTGGCCGATGATATGGGATTGGGGAAAACACTCCAGACGATTGCCACATTACTACATGCTAAAGAAAAAAAGGCAAATCCCGAAAACTCAATCGAAAAACCCGCCCAACAGCTCAACCTTTTTGACACAACTCAAGAAGACATCACGTTTTTAAAACCACTGCAAGCCCTGATTGTACTGCCCGCCTCGTTGGTTTTTAACTGGCAAAGCGAGATCAGCCGTTTTGCCCCCAATTTGCAAGTATATAACCACACCGGCCCCAAACGCTATAAGGATATTCGCCTATTACAACGCTTTGATGTCATACTGACCACTTACCAAACCGCGCTGCGCGACATCGACTTGCTTAACAAACTCGAATACGAATACATCGTATTGGACGAAAGCCAGCAAATCAAAAACAAAGACAGCCAATTGTTCCGGGCGGTTAACGAACTCAATGCTCGACACAAAATATCCCTGAGTGGTACGCCTATAGAAAATTCGCTTTCCGATTTGTGGGCTCAAATGCAGTTCATCAATCCTGACCTGCTGGGCAGTTTTAACTTTTTTAAACGCCATTTTATTACGCCGATTGAAAAACGGCAAGATGACTTGAAAAAGGCGGAATTGCGCAAAATTGTGCAGCCCTATTTGTTGCGCCGCACCAAAGAAGAAGTGGCCCGTGATCTGCCCGAATTGACGACCAAGCTCTTTTACTCTGAAATGACGCCAGAGCAAAAGCGGCTTTACGAAAGTGAAAAATCCGCTGCGCGAAATTACCTGCTGGAAAATTTTTTAGCCGACAATGCACAGTACCGCTTGCAGGTGTTGCAAAGTCTGACCAAGCTGCGCCAACTGGCTAATCACCCAAAATTGGCGAAAACCCAATACGAAAAAAGCAGCGGTAAATTCCAGGATATCGTCGAACACTGGAACGTCATCCATAAAGGCGGACACAAGGTGCTTTTTTTCAGCTCCTTTGTCAAACACTTAGAACTATACCGACAGCATTTCCATGAAGAGAATACGTCTTTTTCATGGCTTACCGGCGATATGACCGGCAAAGCCCGAGAAAAAGCCATCCGCCAGTTTCAGGAACAATCGGACATACAGGCATTTTTGATCTCCATCAAATCGGGAGGGGCAGGGCTTAATCTCACTGCCGCCAACTATGTATTCATACTAGACCCCTGGTGGAATCCTACGACCGAAAGGCAAGCCATCGCCCGTGCCCACCGCATCGGCCAGGACAAGCCTGTGATAGCCATCAAGTTCATTACTAAGGGAAGCATCGAAGAAAAAATCCTTTTGCTGCAAGAACGGAAAAGCCAACTGGCAGAAGACATTTTGTCCAGCAACGAGCACATCCACTTCAACAAAAGTGACATTGAGTATCTTTTTGATTGACAAAAACAAAACAAAGGCATTCTATGGAAATTTTAAAGCGGAAATTCAAAAGACTTCTGGTTGCCAATCGCGGAGAGATTGCCATCCGTATCCTGCGGGCAGCATCAGAACTGGATTTGACTACTGTTGCCATCTATACTTGGGAAGATCGTTACAGCCAGCATCGCTACAAAGCAGATGAAGCCTATCAAATCGGTCACAAAGAAGAACCGCTTAAACCCTACTTAGACATAGAAGCCATCATTCGACTGGCCAAAGAAAACGATATTGATGCCATTCATCCTGGATATGGTTTTTTATCGGAAAATGTCACTTTTGCCCGGCGTTGCCGCGAAGAAGACATCGTTTTTATAGGGCCTTCTCCTGAAGTGATGGAAAAACTGGGAGACAAAGTGGCCGCAAAGACATTAGCCCGTCAGGAGCAAGTCCCTTTGATCGAAGACAGCCGACAAGCCTTGACTAGCGAAAGCATCGCCCTGGAAGAAGCCCAAAGAATTGGATTGCCCGTGATGATCAAAGCGGCGGCAGGTGGCGGCGGCAGAGGTATGCGAGTGGTACGGAATATAGAAGACTTGCCCAGAGAATTCAGCGACGCGAAAGGCGAAGCCCTGTCTGCTTTTGGTGACGATACCATTTTTCTCGAAAAATTTATCGACAACCCCAAACACATCGAAGTTCAGATTTTAGGAGACCACCACGGCAATATCGTGCACTTGTACGAACGCGATTGCTCGGTGCAAAGGCGGTTCCAGAAAGTGGTGGAAATCGCCCCCTGCCCTACCCTGCGGCAAGCAACCAAAGACAAACTGTACGAGTATGCTTTGAGGCTGGCTCGTGCAGTAAATTACAACAATGCAGGAACTGTAGAGTTTTTGGTAGATGCGGATGAAAACATTTATTTCATAGAGGTCAACCCCCGCATACAAGTCGAGCATACCATTACCGAAGAGGTAACCGGGGTGGACATCGTGCGTTCTCAGATTCTGATTGCGATGGGTTATCCGCTGCATCACAAAACCATTTTCATACAAAGCCAGGAAGACGTTCAGGTCAGCGGTTTTGCTATCCAATGTCGGGTAACTACGGAAGACCCTTCACACGATTTCAAGCCAGACTACGGCACTTTAATTGCTTATCGAAGTGCTTCCGGTATGGGCATACGTTTGGATGCAGGCAGTGCTTATCCCGGAGCCAAAATTTCGCCTTACTACGATAGTATGCTGGTGAAAGTAACAGCTTGGGGCCGAACTCTTAAAGGGGCATCGCAACGGCTACACCGGGCTTTGCGGGAATTTCGCATACGGGGCGTAAAAACCAATATTGGCTTTTTGCTGCAATTGCTGCAAAACGAAACCTTTCAGGAAGGGCAGGCAACCGTCAATTTCATCAAAAACCACCCGGAACTGCTGACTCCGCCTGATTGGCAAGATCGAGCTACCAAACTGCTCCGCTATCTGGCAGATATTGAGGTCAACGGGCATCCAGATATCAAACATCCCGACCCCGATTTGCAGTTTTTTGAACCATCCGTTCCTTCATTTCCAAAATATGAGGAAAAAAAAGCAGGTACAAGGCAGTTGTTACAGCAATTAGGGCCCGATGGATTTGCCCAATGGCTGAAAGAACAGAAAACCATTCATTATACCGATACCACCTTTCGAGATGCCCACCAATCGCTGTTGGCAACCCGCATGCGCACTTACGACATGATTCAAGTGGCCGAAAGTTTTGCCTGGCACCATGCCCAGGATATTTTTTCCATGGAAGTATGGGGGGGTGCTACTTTCGACGTAGCGCTGCGCTTTTTAAAGGAGTGCCCTTGGGAAAGGCTGGAATTGCTGCGCAAAGCCATACCTAATATTTGTTTCCAAATGCTGCTTCGTGGGTCGAATGCGGTGGGTTATACGGCTTACCCCGATAACTTGATCATACGCTTTATCGAAGAAGCTGCTGAAACGGGCATCGATATCTTCCGCATTTTTGATTCGCTCAATTGGGTGGACGCGATGAAAACCAGCATTCGCACGGTACGAGAGCGCACCCATAGCATTGCAGAGGCTTGTATTTGTTATTCTGGTGATATTACTGATCCGAGTAGAACCAAATTTACGTTGGCCTATTACCTCGATTTGGCGAAGCGATTGGAGGACGAGGGGGCACACATCATAGCCATCAAAGACATGGCAGGGTTGTTAAAACCGCTCGCGGCTGAAATGCTGATCGATGGCTTAAAAAACACTGTTCAAACACCAATTCACCTACACACCCACGACACTTCATCCATTCAATCGGCTACCTACCTCCGCGCCATTGAAGCAGGTGTCGATGTAGTAGATGTGGCCTTGGGGTCTATGTCTGGTTTAACGTCGCAGCCCAACTTCAACGCCATAGTAGCCATGATGCAGGGCCATGTTCGGGAAAAAGAAATCAACCTGCACCAGCTCAACCAGTTTTCCAATTATTGGGAAGCCGTACGGCGCTACTACTACCCTTTTGAGACCGAGCTGCGTTCGGGAACTGCCGAGGTTTATGAGCATGAAATTCCCGGCGGGCAGTATTCCAATTTGCGACCTCAAGCAAGGGCATTAGGTTTAGAAGAAAATTTTGAAAAAGTAAAAGAAAACTATGCGATTGCCAATCGGCTTTTTGGAGACATCATTAAAGTAACCCCTTCCTCCAAAGTGGTCGGTGATATGGCCCTTTTCATGACCGCCAATAGTTTGACAGAAGAAGATGTGATGAAAAAAGGCCAAAACCTGGCCTTTCCCGATAGCGTTAAAGCGCTCATGAGGGGCGATTTGGGTCAAATTGACGGTGGTTTCCCCGAGCAAATTCAGCAACTGGTATTAAAAGGAGAAAAGTCCTACACGGAACACCCCAATGCCCACCTGGAGCCCATTCAATTTGAGGATGAATATCCATCTTTTCAATCAAAGTTCGGGACGCTCCCTTTCCGGGATTTCCTGTCTTACAAATTGTACCCCAAAGTATATACCGATTACCATGCTTTTCAGGAAGAATTTGGCGCTATCACCGTTTTACCCACGCCTGCTTTCTTTTATGGCCTAAAACCCAACGAAGAAATCATGGTCACATTGAGTAAAGGAAAGGGCTTGCTGTTAAAATACCTCAACTTGACAGAACCGGATTCGCAAGGCGTTCGCCTGGTTTTTTTCCTGCTCAACGGGCAAATGCGCTCTATTCCTATCCGCGACAACCACATCAAAACAGAATCGGTTGTACACCGCAAAGCGGCAGGCGGCAAAGAAATTGGCGCTCCGCTTCAAGGGAATTTATCCAAAATACTGGTATCGGAAGGAGATGTAGTGAGCGAAAACACGCCCTTGTTTACCATCGAAGCCATGAAAATGGAAAGTACCATTACTTCGCCTGTTGAAGGCAAAGTGAAGAAAGTACACCTCAAGGATAAAACATTGGTTGAGCAAAATGATTTGGTGATTGAACTGGAGTAATATTTTTTGTAATTTTGTTGCTAAGCACTGTGTATCAATGCGCTTATTGATGCACCCTGGTCTAACCAAATCCTGTAAGAACATGCAACAGTTATTACCCACCATTTTTTTGTTCCTTCTTCCCTTCTTTTTACTGGCTCAGAAAAATGAAAAAACCACCATTGCTACTAACTCAAAAAACAAGTTGGAAAGTGGCGATGCTATGTTTTACGCCGATTACCTGCACGGTGAGCAGACAGCATACGGCGAAATATATCGCATGGAAGAATATACCTGCTCACACAACTATTATCCGCAGGGTACTTTGCTGCGTGTGACCAGGACTGATAATGGCAAATCGGTAACTGTACGGGTAAACGACAAGAGCACTTTCCCTTCAGGCGTGATTATTTATGTATCCAAAGCGGCAGCCATGCAACTCGATTTGGTCAAAGATGGTCGGGCCAACGTTACCATAGAATGGATGGGCAAAGAGGAAACGACAAAAGCGGCTACCTCCTACAACAGCCGAACACCCAATTCCAGTACCCGTTCCGATTTAACGGCTAAAGGATATTCCTCTAACAATCTGCCAACTTCCTACTCTAGCGGGTCTTCACAATCCAACAGCACGGTCAGAAAATTGAGCGGATCCAATTCTGGCTTTGCCCTACAATTGTCTTCCTACCAAGATCAAGATAATGCTTACCGACAAGTGCAGGAGCTCCAAAACCGAGGTCTAAGCAATGTTTTTATTTGGCAAAATGGCGGTTATTACAAAGTGGTAGTAGCGCAATTTTCGGATAAAGGTAGCGCCTATGATTACCTGCAAATGCTCAAGGAAAAATATTTATTGGATGGGATTATAGTGACTTTGAAATAGCGGTCTGAAAAAATTAACTAGCTTTAGCCGCAAAAATGGATCAAAGACTATAAAATGACCAGCAGACGCAAGTTTATCCAGCAATCACTGAGCGGTGGCATGGCCTTATCTGTAGCCCCCATTCTATCCTCTTGTTCAACTGATGCTGCCTCCTCATCAGCAAGTACGGGGATAGCCTTATCCATTCCTATAGTGGTTTCCACCTGGGACAACAGGAAAGCCAATCAAGCCGCTTGGGAAGTCCTCAAAAACAAAGGCCGGGCGCTAGACGCTGTAGAACAAGGCGTGCATATTCCGGAAGCCGATCCCAATGACCGCTCCGTCGGTTACGGGGGCCGCCCTGACCGCGATGGAAAAGTAACCCTCGATGCCTGTATTATGGATGAAAAAGGCAATTGCGGTTCGGTCTGCTTTGTTCAAAATATCATGCATCCCATTTCAGTAGCCCGCAAAGTCATGGAAGAGACGCCTCACGTCATGCTCGCTGGAGATGGGGCCCTTCAGTTTGCCTTAGCACACGGTTTCCAGCAGGAAAACCTATTGACTGAAGCCTCAAAAGTAGAATGGGAGCAGTGGTTGGTAGATGCCAAATACGAGCCAGTGATCAACATTGAACGGCACGACACCATAGGGATGTTGGCCATCGACCATGAGGGCAATATCAGCGGCGCTTGCACCACCAGTGGTATGGCTTATAAAATCCATGGCCGGGTCGGCGATTCGCCCATCATAGGCGCCGGACTGTTTGTGGATAACGAAGTGGGTGCCGCCGTAGCAACTGGAGTTGGAGAAGCCGTCATGAAAACCTTAGGCAGTTTTTTAGTAGTCGAATTGATGCGACAAGGCAGATCTCCACAGGAAGCCTGTGAGGAAGCCGTAGCACGCATTGCTAAAAAATATGCTGATTACAAGGATATTCAGGTCGGTTTCCTGGCCTTGAACAAATTAGGGCAAATAGGCGCTCATGCCATTCAGACTGGCTTCTTGTATGCCGTGACCAGTGAAGAGCGGCATGAGGCAGTTGATGCTTCCTCTTTATTGTCCCATTAAAAGGCTACTCCCTACTCAATCGAATACTGATTTCCAGGCGGTTGCCTTGGCTGTCGTCATAGACGCCGTCCCATTTTTGGCGGTTTTCTTTGCTAGCCAGAATTTCATAGTTGGCATACAGGGTATCGCTCAAGGTCACATCAAGATGGGTTTCATCGATGATTTCCCAAAGTACATTGCCTTGTGTTCCATCCGAATACATCAAATTTCCAGTGCCGTCTTTTTCAAAAAACATGGAACCGCCTTTGTCCACCACCCGGTCAACAATAATCGAATCATTGACATAAGTTTTTACAGCGATCACATCGATGATCCAGTCGCCCGGTAAAATATCTTCCACTGGCCTGGGGCCACGGCTGTCTTTTGAGCAGTTGGAGAACAACAAAGTGCTAAAAATCAATAGCATGAATAATTTTCTCATGGGTATGTGTTGATGAATGATGTAAGCTGAATTCAGCCTCTAAAATTAGTTGTTTTTGCCTAATTAATAGCAAAAAAGATATTGGTGTTACATAACCCATACGTATGCAGATAGTTAAAGCTGCTGTAAATGACTTTGCATATTAAAGCCGATATAAAAAGCGGCACACCTAAGTGTGCCGCCTCTTAAATTGGTCTAAAATCCCTGCCTTTCAGGGAGTTTTTTATTGATGAATCACCTTACAGGTATTCAACATTTTGCCATCTGCAACTGCTTGTACGTAATAGACTCCTGGCGGCAAGTCCCCCAAATTCGCCCACTCCATTTGTTCTTTTCCTGCTACTACATCTTGTACCAGCATTTGCCCCTGACTATTAAACAGGCGCAAATCCAGCGTATGAAAATTGGAATAAAAGACTAGGCTCAAGCGATCAGTAAAAGGATTGGGGTAAGCTTTATATGCTTGCAAAATAAGGCTGTCCGTTATGGGGGCAATAGCACTAATTGGGCAGTCTAACGTCGTATGTAAAAATATCCGATCGGGAACCCCGAAAAAAGCATACCGACCACCTAGTGCAAAATTGGTGCCGTCTTCATTTAGCGATACCAAACTGCGGGCAACCTGCGCAAAAAAATAGCTTTGATTAGGAACTTCCGCTAAAAGTGTATCGAATAAAAACACGTTGTCTAGTCGAAACCGATGTATTTGAATGCTCGGGGCTGGTGGGGCAACGGCAATGGCCGCTAATAATTCACCGTTCTCCAATAAACTAATAGCACTGGCCTCCAACGCCCCCAAGCTGCCTTCCAACCCAACCTGGCTTCCATCCGCATCGGAAAGGATGGTGATGTAATCAGCTCCATCTTTGCTTCCGGCCAATAAATAAAGCCCATTCGGCAGCTGCACACTCTGCCTGACCTGCATTTGTAAGTCGCTGGTAAACCAAAGTGCGTTCCCGGAATCGTCCGTTTGTGTGATGCCTATGCCTATGAAGGCGTGATTGACAAGCACCGCATACCCTGCTTCATTATGGTAAATAGCCAAAGGAAGATCAAAACCAGTATTATTGATCAGATGTTGTGACAATACTTCCAAATCAGTACTGAGTTTTGTCATTAGTAGATCTGTGAAATTCAATGCCTGGGTTGTTGTCGCTTCTGTTACCAGTACAATGGTGTCGCCTCTCAGTAAAATGCGGGGGTGTTCTTGTTTGCCGCTCAGTGTAGGATAAGATTCGACCTCACCTATGAATACGATACCCGGGTTGTCGAGGTATTGCAAATTGGCATCCAGTTGCATGAGGAATACTTTGGATAAGGTGTCACTTACTGCGCAATAGCGGCAACTGCCCACGGCCAGCCAGTTTCCATTGGGCAGTTGTTGTACATCTTTCAGTTCCGATATGCCTCCTATAATAGGATCGTAAAATAAGGTATCCGATATGTCCAATTGCAAACTACTTCTAACAATACTTGCCCGACCATTCCACTGCCCTGCTGCCAATAAGTCGCCATTGGGCATTTTCCTGATTTGAGCAACGGATAAAGTATCTGCATCTTGTAAGCCGACAATGATGGTTTGATCACACAGGTTTAAAGAATCATTCCCACCTGTAGTGGTGGTATCCGCAACATAAACAAAAGGGTATGACCAACCTTCGCAGCCAGTGCGATCCACATATACCGTGTAAGTGCCCGTCCCAGGTGCTGTGATAGTTGCCGTATCCGAATCGGGAATCAAGTTGCCATCCCAATACCACTCGTAATGATCCAGGATGGACTCATTGTTCAAAAACGAAACATGAACAGTCAATTGATCCTCCAGCGCTTCAATAGCAGGTTGTTCAATGGAAACACTGCTTGTATAAACATATTGCGAAGCGGCTTCTTCTGTGTAATAAGTCAAAATGAGATTAGGTTGACTGACCGTGCCTTCAGGAAGCCCCCCATCAATAAGTACAGTACCCAAAAAGTCCTCGTTTCCAAGTAAATCATAATCATATATTTCCATGAAATAGATTTGATCAAAAACCAGGCAGGGCAATGCAAGAACAGTAGGAACGTTGTCTTCATAAACAGGGATACTGGTATAAATCAACTGGTTTTGTGAGTCATAAATTTTTACGTACAGATCTACCTGCCCTTCAAAAATTTCCCACCAGCCCCCTGGAATTTCTTCAATAAGCATTTCATAGAGCAAGCGTTGACCCGGCTGAGGTGTAACCGTTAATTGAATGTCATATACACCAGGCTGTTCGTACACATGAGGTGTTGGTATAGCATCGTCCGACGTTTGCCCATTCCCAAAATCCCATTCATAACTGGCTGCATCGTTGATAATGTTAGAAAAATGGATTTCGCCAGGAACACAGTCAGCTTCTGGTGAGGCTTCAAACAATACCTGGGAATTCGCCTGCAACAATGGCATGGCGATACCCGTCAGAAAAAGTAAATTTTTCATAGTTTGATGATTTTATACTTGATAAGAAAAAAACTTATTCGCCTTGTTGGAAAGGCTCTTCACCAAAGTTGCCCAGTATCTCGTCTTGATCAATGATTTTCAGATACGTTTCGCCGATGGGTATGCGTTGAGTCGTGTGTTGCAAGATGAGCTTGTTGTTGCGTCGTCCTCGTACTTTATCTTTCGCTACCAGGTAGCTTTTATGCACCCTTATGAAGCGTTCCGCCGGCAATAGGTCTTCATAATCTTTTAGCCGGCTACAGCCCCAGTACTCTTCCCCTGTAATGGTAAAAATAACAGGTGTGTTGCCATCCCCTTGCAGGTAGAGAATTTCATCCAAGGGGATGATATCAAAATGGTTTTTACTGCCAACCTTGATGTGGTTCCGGTTGATGCTCATTTGTGCCTTTTCAAGTTCTACGATAGTTTGTTGTAGTTGTTGCTTAAACTTTTCCTTAGAAGTAATGATGTATCCCATCCTGCGCGACAAATCATCGGCTTCCCGCAAATACATCATTCCAGTAGAGATCAGCATCACACCAAAGATTACAGCTACATTTACCAGTAAATCCAGATGGACCTTCAAAAACCACGGGTACTGCTTCAGTAAAATATGCAAGCCCCCAGCTACAAAAAGGGAAACCGCTAATGCACTGGACAAATACCCTGCATAACGTTTCACTTTTGAAAATTTACCATCCAGCCAGAAAGGTTTTTGCACATATAGGTTAAAATAAACTGGCAACATCATGATGCCCGTATAAGCAAGGCTATTACTTACGATCATCAGAAAAGCATCTTTCCATAAGACTTGTTCGGGAGTGCCATTTTTTCTGGCCGCTACATAGTTCAGAAAGCTGTCAAACTCCTGGCCTGCCTTGCCCACTTCGTATTGCTGCCACAGGAATAAGGTAAAAAAGCCAATAGAGAGCAACAGGAAAACGCCCCAGGCAATGGTATCTGTAACGATTCTTTTGCGACTCCATACCAAAATGCGCAGTTGCCTTGTAGTCATTTTCATAAGGAGTTTAGTTTTGAGATGTAGGCTTGAATTCAAATTCAAATGCAAGTTGTGCCAAAATGAGCTTTTTTCAAATTTTATTTGGCCTCTTTTTGTAAAGATGGTATATTTTATGGTAAACAGAACGGTTTATAGGGCGAACCCCCTAACAAAAAAGCCCCGACCGAGGTCGAGGCTTCTAAGGTAGATTAGTTAAAAATAGTTAGGCATACTTAAAACTGAAGGATTGTCCTAATATCCTGCTCTGTAAGGATAGTTTTATCGATTAGGTTGAGGTTGATCTCGTAGGTGTTTGACCCGGACTCAGCTACTTTTTGAAGCTCCTGGGCGTCGGCTATCGCAATTTTGCCTTCTGGAGTGACGAGCCATAAAAGCTGGTCAGCATCATGATTTAGGTTCATACCTTCCACATCACCGGCGTAATATTTTCGCAAAGTGTTTTCATCGCTGGAGGCCAAATAGACAAACTGGTCGTTGTAAGCATTTCCAAATTGGTCTCTAAATGTAATATGCTGGTCACTCATTTGGCTCAAAGGCTGGGGATAAGCACAAAGCCAAATTCCAAGACTGTTTGCTTGAAAACGGTTGACTATTTTTCTGCCGAAAACTTCGCTTTTGCCTGACTCGCTTGCCACCGTACGGCGATAATTGTCCAGAATTGCAGCTTCCTTTGCTTTGGCTTCTCGATCAATGGCATCATACTGAACACTCAAGCTCTGTCGGCGCTCTGCCAAGTCCGCTTCATAGCGATTGAGGGCTTCCTGGTAGCGTTGCAGCGCTTTTTGGTAATCCGCACCCAGCAATACCGGATTGACGATCAACTTGACTTGGTTATTCGGATGAATCAACAACAATTCGTAATCGCGATTATTGAGGGGTTTGATGCTCATACTTTCCCAAGCTACACTGAAAGCCTTTGGATCAACAACCGGACTATTTTCCGCTACCTGCCAGATCACGCCTTGGTACATGCGTTGCAGTTGTTCCAATTCGCTTTCTGCCTGTTCGTTACCTGAGTCATCCACCTGTACACTGCCATTGGTAAAATCCAGTTCCAGGGTAGGTCGATCAGGATGTGCGCGCTCTGGTTTTAAAGGCTTAATCAATGCGGGCAAGGATGCTTCCAAAGCTTGTTTGCGTTTTTCTTGTTCTGCATTGACCGATTCTAATTGCTGAACAAGCTCCAGCTTCAAATGGAATGCCGGGTCATTTGCATCTAACAGAATATCGTCCAAAACCTGCATTTGATTGTTGGTCTGATATTGCCAAGCCCTTTCCGTTTCCTGTAATTGATAAACTTTGTAAGTTGGAATAGTTGGCTGAAGCGGATCAGTTACTTGAATTTCCGAAACCAACTCTATATCAATGCTTTTACCACTAGCAAGCTTTAAGCGTTCTCCATTTTGCTCAGCAATGACTTCGACCATGCCAGCCGATTCCAATAAATATTTTTGCCCGGCAGAGTCGTAGTACATGGAAATACCAGATAGGAAAATAGACTGGAAGTCCAAAATTTCTCTGTAAAAAATCCGAACCTCACCTTGAATCAATTGCCCCCGATCGTTCATAAATGCTGCCGAGGGAACGATCAAACGAGAACCACTTGGGAATTCATATATCCCGCCATCATTGGCGTTGAGAACCTGCTCTTGATAGGCAACCTGAATTTCCTGTAGCGGTGCCTTTACGTAGGGCTGGCTGGCAAAATATTCTGCGGCCGTAATTCCTGGCGTGGAATCTGTTTGCATGATTGCCGGCATAAACAACAGCAACAAGGCTATAGCAGCAGCGACGGCGCTACCTACATAAAGTAAACGTCTGAGCGCTACAGGGCGCAATTGACGTTGGTATTTTTTCTGTTCCTGGGCTTCAAATTTGGCCAGCAAGCCATCAAAGTCTTTGTAACGACTGATGGCATCCCGCTCAGGAAGCTGCGGATTGATGTTGAAATGGTAGTTATTACTCATATCAGCCAGGTTTGCAAGGCTGTCTTAAAATGGGGTGCTATCATTTCCAGTGCCATTTTAGGACAGTCCGATTGAACCATTAAAGAAGGTGCTTTTTTAGTCTGTTTAAAACCCGAAAGGTTTTCACCTTTGCATTATTCTCTGTAATGTTCATGATGTCTGCGATTTCCTTGTACGATTTCGACTCAAAAAATCGCATTTCGATTAACTGCATGTCCGTTTCATTAAGGGTATCCAATGCTTTAAGCATATCAGCCCTTTTGGCCTCATCAAATGGCTCGTCCACCTCATCCATTAAATGGTTGAGGCTGGCCTCTTCCAAACTTACTGTCCTGTTTTTCTGGAGGTTGCGGTAGTACTGAGCAACCTCATTGGAAGCGATACGATACAACCAAGCAGAAAATGGTACTCCCTTGAAAGTATAGGTATTCAAGCGATTCATGGCTTTCAGGAAAACATGGGCGCAGATGTCGCCGGTTATTTCTTCATCGCCTGAACGCCGATAAATGAACAGGAAAATTTCCTCGTAATACCGTTCATACAATGGTTGGAACAATGCTGGCTTGACTTGAGCGGCCTGAATTTCCAGCCACTCTTCCTGCATGTCTTTCGCAGAAACAGTTTTTCTGGGTGCGCTCATTCGAACGTATTTTGCAATCGTGCTATTGGTCTGTAGGTTTGACAACATCAAAAGTAACTTTTTTCCACAAAATACCGGGTCAAGCTCCGTACATATTCTTTTTTGTTCCTTTTCTATAATGGTATTTGATTGAAAAGTTACATCCCGGATTAAATTTTCTTATCGGAAATCTTAATCATTCGTCCTCATAGGATTTCTCTAAAAAGCATAGCCCCACCAGCGCGCTACAGCGTAGCGCCATCTTAACCGCTGGAGCCAGGCTTATCGTGCAAAAGTATCGGCGTGAGCCCAAAGTCACACCGACACTTGCCAAGCTGCTCCAAGCTCGAACCGCGAAGCGATGGCAGTTTTATAATGCCCAATACACGCTTGGGTAGAACCCTGAAAGGGTGACATAAACCGACACTCGTCCTCAAACGACTTGAGCTTACTTTTGGAAATTGAATCGGATAGGAATTTATCGGGAGCATAGCCGGGAGCATCGAGCCTAAGCCTTTCCACTCCAGAGGAGTGTTCTATTTGTCGCCCCGATTCAGCCCAGCAAGCGCGCTACAGCGTAGCGCTATCTTAACCACTAGAAAAGTGTCCAAGACAAGGCTTATTCAACCACAAACCGCATAATTAACTCTAAAAAGGATTGAACTTAATTCCAGAAAACGGAGCTAATGAGGAGTATCGGTAGCCTCGCCGTGGGGCGGCTCGGTTCTCTTCGTCAAATGTCCACTGGACATTTGGTTCTGACTCGGAGCTGGTGGCGAGTGGCCAGAACTGCACTTTGACTTGGCTATAGCTTCACCCCTGATTTTTGCAAATATGGTGTTGGTTGCTAGCCTCGCCGGGGGCGGCTCGGTTCTCTTCGTCAAATGTCCACTGGACATTTGGTTCTGACACAAGCTCTGGGCTGGTGGTCAGAACTGCACTTTGACTTGGCTATAGCTTCACCCCTGATTTTTGCAAAT
>CALMIR010000112.1 GCA_937864265.1 uncultured Saprospirales bacterium
GGGGGTGAGTTAGGCGGCGCAGCCGCCTAACTCACCCCCTCCTAAACTTTTACCTATTTTGTTATTAAAGCCTATAACCCAGATTGGAAAACAAAGGTACTAACAAAACGGATAATATTTGGAACGGCCATAAAATCCCTGGTGGACGACATTTGTACAGGATACTCAATAAAAATTGCGCAGTGCACGAACTATGGCACTGCGCAATTAAAGTAAGAGGTTTTAACTATTTAGATTTAGTGCAACAAGTTCATTTTGCGAACCTGTTTGCCGTTTGCTGTTTCTACACTGTAATAATACAGCCCGTTTGCGCCAAGTGAAGCTGCAGGAATAACCCACTCGTTATATCCTTTCGCAAAAAGGCCTTCTCGCTGTAAAATCACCCGGCCTAAGGCATCAGTCACCTGCCATTTGGCCCAAGTTTCCGACGCCATCACAAAAGAAAGCGTCGTTTGCTCAGAGAAAGGGTTCGGACGATTCTGGAAAAGCGTTACATCCGCGGTAGGTTGATCTGTTGCTGCTTCTATAAAAAACAAGCCTAGGTTTCTTGTATCCAACCGGGCATCGTACAGTTCTGAGCGTGTTTTTCTATGGTTCATTTGCAACATCGCGCTCAATCGCCCAGGCTGAAGCGCCTGGAAATTCAGGTAAAACAACGCATCTTCACTGCTGAATAAAATGGCCTCTGATGCATGCCAGCTACTGGTGATCAGCCCTTCCGCTGTAAAAACACCAAAGTTATCCGAGCTTATATCCTGGAGCATTCCAGGTTCAATGCCTTGGAACGCCAAGCCATTGACATCATACACCAAGCTAAACTGAAATCCGCGCACCATTTCCAATTGAGCAGCTGTGATGCCCAAGCGATAGGATGCGCCCGGAACCAGCTCGACGTCTTCCAACTGAAAAGCAAATACCTGGCGGTTTTCCACAACATCGGATTGGCTGGCGGTAGGATCAACATCGTTGTTGACATCTCCTACTTTTATACCTACAAAGCTCAGCGCCATATCTTGAGAGAGCACATCCGCTATGCTGATGGCTTCGGGGAAGTTTTCCGCTAAGGGATTACCACTGCTAAATTCATAATCGGCCAAAACAAAGCGCCAAGAGGTATTGCCTTCAAATTCGTCACTGATGCCCAAAATCGCTTTGCGCAATACGATTTGATCCAGCGCAGAAATGGCGCCGCTTCTGTTGGCATCGGCTGCGATCCATTTATACGGACTATCGAGCGTGGCAACGCCCAGTATGTGCTGTTGAATCAAAAGCAAATCTGCCGTAGAAACCCCATTTGTTACATCATCGTTGCGGTTGACGCTTACTTCCTGTACATCGCAGGAAGGCAAATCGATGAAATAGAAGCTGCCTTCACTGGAAGATATCAAATCAAAAGGATCGCTGGCAGTTAGTACTTGAACCGTCGCATTCGGAACAGGAACTCCCGTTTCTGTATAAATCAAGCCGTCCACATCAGCTGTCATATTCTGACAAATATCTGCATGGGGCATGGATTCAAATACCTTATCCTGCATCAGGGTGATGCCTGTGTTGCGCATGATGATATCGTGCATGGAGGTATGGCGAATCTTTGTTTTTTCCTGATCACTCAATACCGGATCGTTTTCATAAAAAAAGCGGTCGCCATCGCGCAGTGCAGTAAACTGTACCTCCATCACCTTCATCAGCGTTGGCCCCAACAGTTTGCCGTTCATCGGCTTTTCTGACAAAAAGCCAACCCAGGGATCAATGCGGTCGATATGCCCTCCATAGACATCCAGCAAAATAGTAAACACGGCTGCATCAGGATTGAATTGCTGGAATAAAGAATATGGAGTCAGACCAAAAGCCTCGCGCACTGTATTGAAATCAGGCAAGCCTCTTTCTCTGCCCCGGTTAATGTTGATGGCAGCCAGATCCAGCCCGCCAGCACCCGGAGGGCCAAAAAGGAAGTTGCGCACATCATCAATTACTTTAGGGTCAAAGCTTTGCTGGGTTTGTTCTGCCATGCCTTTCAAGAAAACCTCTATACCCGCATCCATGGCTGGAAAAGGGTTGAAAAAAGCATCGCGAAGCGGCAGGTTGCCTTCAGGAACAACGTTGCCTTCGGCATCCAAACGGCGAAGATTGCCATTGAGCAGGGTATGCCCCAAACGGAAAGCCGCAGCCGTAAACACATTCATCAACTGTGGATTCACATCTGACTTATACCCTGTATATTCAGGCAACTCGACCCCCATTGTTGGCAGCCATTCGTTATAAACAATAGACTGGATCATACCGCCAACCAATTTGCGGGCGTGTTGGTACAATTGCTCGTCCGTCCAATCGGGATGTTCGTTAGCCAGCACATCGCAAAGCCGATTGTGTTCCCGAACAAAAAGGGTGTGAATGGAAAACAACAGCGGATTCTCGCCTGCCCTGGGGTCGCCAGCTACCGGGATTTTATCGCTCAGTCCAACAGGATTGTCCATGTGCGGCGCATTTGGATCAATGGGCGCGTCGAACTCTCCTGTGTAGGTGTTAAATGGCAATAAATTGCCCGCCGACACTTTCAATTTACCGTCTGAAAAAGTACGCAGCCAGTTGGCTCGTGCTTCATCTGAACCATATACGCCGGAACCATCAATAAAGGCCGTGATTATATTGGGATGACGGCGAGGATTGGATGGATCAGTACCAGTACTTGGATCAAAAGCGTTGCGCATCATGGGAATCATCATCGCACCAGTATTCATGGGATCAAACCAGGGGTCGCCTGATGGAACGGCGATCATAGCTGGTTCCGTCGTACCTTCTGGTGTCAGACCAAAATCGTGGTCGATAAACTGCCCCCATACCCAGCAATAATCACTGAGTACCATCGGGTCGTTGATCAAACCCGATTGGGCAAACAGGCTATTGCTGATTTCTCTTGGATTAGGTCGATTGCCTCCCGCAGGAGCATCGATCTGGTTCTCGTACGCAATGGGAGCGAAATGCAACAGATTGGTTCCGGCAGCACCCCAATCAGGATGCTCCAGATTGTTTTGGGAACCATCATAAGTGCGATAATTTTGAACGTCAAGGTTTTGTGCACCAAGGCTCAGTACCAATGTAACGAGTGAGGTTGAAAGTAAAAATCGTCTTTGCATAAGCAGTCAAATTTAGCTCATGGGTAAATTTCAATGAGATTATGTTTATTACAAATGCCCAGAGAGTCGATATGGTTCACAACGCCCTGAACAGGACAAATGTACAAAAAAAGCACCGCTTGCGCAGCGCAGGAGGTAGAGGTAGAAACTGGCCTAAGCTAATTTGTATAGATCAGTCAATCAGTATTAAAATATGACTCAAAACAAACGCTCACAGCTCAGTTGGATGAGAAAAAGCGGGTATAAAATGCCAAGTCTATTTTATACCTTATCAAATGTTATAGCCGCGACAAAATTATATAATCTGTCCCATTTTTTTTCTACACATAGTAATTTTTTTCTACTATGATTTTTGTCAGTATCTGAAAATTCATGCCCCCTAACAAGGTGAAATAGGCCGTCATTTCCTTTCGCTTTTCTTATCGAATGCTTGATCGAAAAAATACTTGCTCTGGTCTAAGCAATAATTTTTTTTGATCAGAAAAAGGAACAAAAGTGAAAAAGAAGTGTATTAAAAATAAGGCAGGGAAAAAATTTTACCAAATCCTGATCTTTAATCATTGAAAAAAATGTTAAAATATACTAAATTGCAGGCCGAACGCAATACTTTCATCGTTTGTTAACGTCAAAGATATAGTTGTTCAAGATGGAGAATGAATTACTTTTCATTCGAAATCTACACAACAGTCGGGTGATTTCTTGCGGAAAGGGCATATTGCCCTTTCTTTTTTTGCCCCCTATTGTCAATTATTATCACTTCTTGTGCAGCACTTCAGCGCTCCTTTCTGCGTTTTATGTCCATTATCTGTTTTCTATCAAACTTAGTGCCTATTGCACTTGAAACATACCATTTCCATACCACTCATCTGTTTACTTTGCCTGAGCGGCTTGTTCAGGCAGCTCCTGCCTGCTCAAAACCTGAGCAACTTGCGAGATACGGTGCTTACGATAACAGCGGGCAAGCAAACCCTAGATGCGCTCAGCATCGTTCCTGCTTCGTTGAGGATAGTGGACATAGAAAGCCAGCTTTTGTTAGACAGTTCTTATTATAGCCTGGATAATGACGCGGTAATCTGGAAGGCTCCAGCGATGCGTTTACAACAGGTTCGGGCAACTTTTCGCGTGCTGCCTTATAATTTAGGTGAAAGTTACTCCCGTCTGGATACAACAAAAGCCCTACCCGCCGAAGAAGGTGTAATTGGTCTTTCTTACAATCCCTACGAGTTGGACAATGAAAGGGTTAGCTTCGGCAAATTGGACTATAATGGCAACTTCTCGCGCGGCATTGCCTTTGGTAACAACCAGGATCTGGTACTCAATTCCAGTTTTAACCTTCAAATGGCCGGAGAAATCGGAGAAGGCATTGAAGTGCTGGCTGCCATTACCGACGAAAACATCCCCATCCAACCCGAAGGCAATACCCAACAGTTGCGCGAATTTGACCGGGTGTTTATCCAACTCAGCAAAAATAACACCCGCCTTATTGCCGGCGATTACGACCTCAATCGGCCCAACAGCTATTTTATGAACTATTTCAAAAGGCTGCAAGGTGCTACTTTTTCCAATCAGGTAAAAATGGGTACAGGAACTTGGTCGAACAGCGGAAGCATAGCTATTTCTAGGGGGCAGTTCGGTCGAAATCAAATTGAAGCGCAGGAAGGCAATCAGGGCCCTTATAAACTGAGGGGAAGTGAGGGAGAAAGGTTCATCATCATCCTGGCTGGCACTGAAAAAGTTTGGCTGGACGGCGCCTTGCTGACCCGCGGACTGGAAGAAGACTACCTCATCGACTACAATAGGGGCGAAGTGAGTTTCACCAACAAGCAACTCATCACCAAAGACAGTAGAATTATTGTAGAATTCGAATATTCCGATCAGAACTATGTGCGCTCTTTATACGCCATCAATAGTGGCTATCGCAGCAAAAACTTTGACCTGCACATCAATTTTTACAATCAACAAGACAGCAAAAACGCTACTGGGGAATTGGGGCTCTCCGACGATCAAAAACGCATCCTGCGCGATGCGGGTGATGACCTGAGCCAGGCCTTAGCGCCCAGCCTCGATACCCTTGACGAGTTTGTTCCTTTTCGGGTGGCTTACAAATTGGAGAACCGGATTTTGGGTTGTGCCTCTAATGATACCCTGATACAGGTGCTGGTTTTTTCGACCAACCCCGACAGTGCCCTCTACACCGCTCGCTTCTCCTTTGTCGGTACAGGCCGGGGTAGCTACATTTTGGACGAAACTCAGGCGGCCAATGAACGGGTATATCGCTGGGTAGGACTGGATGGCAACTGTGTGGCCCTGGGCGACTACGAACCTGTAACACCCCTGGAAGCCCCCAAACAGCAGCAACTGCTGACGATGGGTACGAGTTATCAATTGGGGCTGCGATCGGCTATCAAGGCAGAAGCAGCCCTGAGTAGAAATGATTTAAACCGCTTTTCTGTATTGGATAGCCAAGACGACTGGGGCTTGGCCGGGATGGCACAAATTGACCGCCGCTTCGATATGGGGAAGGACAGCTCTTGGATGCTGCAATCGGAACTGGCCTATGAATGGGTACAAGCAACTTTCAAAGCCATTAACCCCTATCGCAATCCAGAATTCATTCGCGACTGGAGTTTGTCGGATATACAAGGGGTAGGCACGGTGGAAAGTCGAGAAGAGCAGTTGTTGCGGGCTAATTTTATGCTCAGCAAAAAGAAACTGGGCAGCTTTCATTATGGTTTGAGCGGCTTTTTTCGCGACAGCGTTTATCAGGGCTTACGTCAGGAATGGCGCTTGGCGGGCAGTTCCATACACTGGCAGGTCAATTTGGAGGGGAGTTTGCTTCAAGCGGATGCTAAAGGTGTGCGCAATCGTTTTTTCCGGCCAAGGGCTAACGTCGTTCGTATTTTTCCAAAAATGGCAGGCCTTCAGTTAGGCATTTATGGAGAGCAGGAACAAAATAGTCGCTTTGAAACGGCAATAGATACTTTGCAAAACAGCAGTTTTTATTACAATCGCTATAAAGTTTTTTTAGAAATGCCGGAAACGGAAAAATACCAGGCTGGTGCTTCTTTTAGTCAACGCTTGGACTATGCGCCGGTGCAGGATGGCTTTCGCCAAAATACGCAGGCCACAGAACTGAACCTGAACGGTAAATGGCTGGTAAAAGGCCGTCAAAATCGCCTGGATTGGGCGTACAATTTCAACTTCCGGCAATTACGCATCCTCGAATCAGAGCTGAGCACCCAAGAACCAGGGCAAACCTTCCTGGGGCGCTCGGATGTCAACCTCAACCTGATCAAAGGGGTCATCCAATCCAATACTACCTACGAAATCGGCTCCGGGCAAGAACCTAAGGTCGAATTCACCTACGTGCGGGTCAATCCGGGCGAAGGCAACTATGTTTGGCTCGACTCGCTGTACAACCGGGACGGGGTCATACAGGCTAATGAAATGGAAATCGCCCCCTTTCAAGACCAGGCCGATTACGTCCGCATCACCACGGTAACCGACGACTTTATCCGCACCGACAACATCAATTTCAATCAAAGCCTTCGCCTCAACCCAAAAGCCATTTGGCACAGCCAGACAGGGGTTTTAAAACTCTTTAGCCGATTTTCGTCCCTCTCTTCCTGGAGCATCAACCGCAAAACCAGGAAATCGGACGAGGTGCGCCCCTGGAATCCTTTCCAGTTGGACATCGCCGATACCTCCCTTGTGGCCATTACCTCCGGTATCCGGTCGGTGCTTTTTTTCAATCAAGGCAACCCCACTTACGATTTCCAAATTGGCTATTCCGACAACCGCAACAAGTTTGTCCAAACAACCGGCTTTGAAAGCCAGGCACGCACCGAACAATTTGCCAAAACGCGCTGGAATATTTCGCGCACTTTCAGCATAAATGCTAATTTTAGCACCGGAATACGCATCAACGATTCCGAATTTTTTAACAACAAAGATTATCGCATTGTGTATCAAGCAGTAGGCCCGGAACTGAGCTTGCTACTGTCCAAAAATTTTCGATCCAGCTTGCGTTACCAATTTCGACAGGACGACAATCAGCAGGAAAGCAGTGCAGCCTTTGCCCAAAGCCACGATCTCAATGCCAGCATGCGCTACAACCAATCGGCCAAATCTTCGTTTAATCTCCAATTTTCCTATGTGAACATCCAATTTGAAGGCGTGGCCGATTCTCCGGTGGGTTTTGCCATACTCAATGGCCTACGCGCAGGTCGCAATTTTTTGTGGAACCTGAGTCTGGATCGACAGCTTTCGCGCAATATCCAATTGCGCCTAAGCTATGAAGGCCGCAAAACGGGTGAAGCCAAGGTGGTGCATACTGGACGGGCACAGGTGTCGGCAGCGTTTTGACATAGAACTCAAGCCGAGTTGGAGCTAAACTTAGTTTCCCCCCCGACGGGATTCATCCGCCCAAACGGTGGGTTGCCAATAGCGAGGTAAATTTGAAATTAAAAATTATGAACCCACGTGTTGCCGTCATCGGTGCTGGCTGCTCTGGTCTAGCGGCCATCAAAAATTTGATACAAGCCGGCATCAATGACATCGTTTGTTTTGAAAAAAATGACCAAATTGGAGGGAATTGGGTATTCACGGCTGGAGAATCGCACTCCAGTGTATGTGAAACCACCCACATCATTTCTTCCAAAAAAATGTCAGAATTTTTGGACTTCCCGATGCCGGAAGATTACCCCGATTATCCGTCCCACCGCCAGGTATTGGCTTATTTTCAAGCCTATGCCCAACGCTTTGACCTGGAAAAGTACATTCGCTTCAATACAAGTGTACAACAAGTAACTAAAAGTGAAAATGGGGGATGGGTCATCCACTTGGAAAGTGGCGAGCAGGAACAATTCGACTATCTGATGGTTGCCAATGGACACCACTCCGTACCCCGCTGGCCGGATACGTCAGGCCACTTCAGTGGCGAACTGATACATAGCCACCAATACAAGAGCAGCCAGGCTTTTGCCGGAAAGCGGGTGCTCGTAATGGGTGCTGGCAATTCCGGCTGTGATTGTGCAGTAGAAATCAGCCGGGTAGCCGATTATACGGCCATCAGCATGCGGCGGCCTTATTATATTGTACCCAAGTTTTTCATGGGCAAGCCTACAGACACTTTTAATGAACACATCGTCCATGTGCCGCCTTTCATTTTAAAATATTTGCAGCGCGTTAGCCTGTACCTTCAGGTGGGGCGCTATTCGTATTACGGCTTGGAAACGCCAGACTATCCCATTACCCAATGCCACCCCATTCTCAATTCGGAATTGCTATATAAAATCCGGCATGGGCGGGTCAATCCGCGAAAGGGAATATCCCGGATAGAGGGGAAACAAGTGTTTTTTGAAGATGGCCGCCAGGAGGAATACGATTGTATCGTTGCGGCTACTGGTTATCAGATTGCATTCCCCTTTTTTGATGCTGCGCTCATTGATTTTGAACACGCCGATCGCATACCGCTTTATCTGCGCATGATCCACCCCACTCATCCTACCCTGTTTTTCATCGGTTTGGTACAACCGCAGGGCTGCATCTGGCCTTTATCGGACTTGCAGGCCAAATTGGCCGCCAACCATATCGCTGGCCGCTGGTCTTTGCCGGAAAACCTGGATCGCCTGGCTGAACGGGAAGCCAATCAGATTGCGAGGAGTTTTCTGCATGCCAAGCGCCATTTGCTGGAAGTGCATTACCGACCGTTTTTCAATCAACTGAAGAAGTTGATCCCGAAAAATGCGCCGGAATGGAGCTAAATTGCTTGTTAAAGATTGAAAGGTCTCTGCGTACACCCTAATACGAACGCACATCCTTCCCTTCCATAAAATTGATAAAAGCCCGATTGACAACCCGGTTGCCGCCGGGGGTAGGGTATTCGCCTGAAAAATACCAGTCGCCGTTGTTTTTGGGACAAGCGTCCCGCAGGCTTTCGATGCTCTGATAGATGATACTGACCTCCGGTGACACTTCTTTGGGGCGGACAATCTCGGCAATTTTGGCCGAAATTTCCTCTACGGAGAACGCCTCGTATAAAGGCATGACCTCGTTGCGGACTTCATCGATGGGCAATGTTTCCGTGGCTTTGCAGCGTTGGTACGCCTCGTCGAGCAGCGATGCTTTCCCATTTTCTTTCAACAAAGCCACCAAAGCCCGAAAAGCAACAAACTCTTTCATTCTGGACATGTCGATGCCGTAACAATCGGGGTAGCGTATTTGTGGCGCGCTGGACACAAAAATGATGCGCTTGGGTTTTAGTCGCGAAACGATCCGAATGATGCTGTCTCTAAGCGTAGTACCGCGTACGACTGAATCATCGAGCAATACTAGGGTATCCTTATAGTCCTGCACAATGCCGTAAGTCACATCGTAAGCGTGCGAAACCAGCGAATCCCTGGAAGTAGTATCCGTGATAAAAGTGCGTTGTTTGGCGTCTTTTACCACAATTTTTTCTACTCGGGCGCGCAGCGATAGAATCTTTTCCAGTTTCTTAGGCTTTATGTCCTTGCCCAATTTTAATATTTTATCCTTTTTGATCTCGTTCAATCGGTCCTCCAGCCCTTCCATCAGTCCGAAAAAAGCGGCCTCTGCCGTATTGGGCACAAAAGAAAATACCGTATGCTTGAAGTCGTAGTCAATGGCTTTTAGTACCGCATCGGTGAGGTGTTGGCCCAGATTTTTGCGCTCCAGGTAAATATCGCGATCGGTACCTCTGGAAAAATAAATGCGCTCAAAAGAGCAGGCTTTGCGCTCCAGTGGTTCCAAAATAGGTTTCTCTTCGATCAAGCCGTTCTTTTTAATCACCAAGGCATGCCCAGGTTCCAGCTCTTTTACCTTCCGGAAATTGACATCAAAAACGGTCTGTATGGCTGGGCGTTCGGAAGCGACTACGGCCACTTCCTCGTCGTAGTAATAAAAGGCCGGGCGGATACCGTTGGGATCGCGCAAGACAAAAGCATCGCCGTGGCCGATAAGTCCTGCCATGACGTAGCCGCCATCGAATTTGCGGGAGGCACGGCGCAGCATGCGCTGGATGTCGAGGTTGTCGTAAATCAGGTTATTGATCTCCCGATTGGTGTAGCCGTCGGGCTTAAACCAGGTGTGCAATCGCTGCACTTCGTCGTCCAGAAAATGGCCGATTTTCTCCAATACCGTAACTGTATCGGATTTTTGCCTCGGAAACTGTCCTAAATCCAGCAACTCATCGAACAACTCATCCACGTTGGTGAGGTTGAAATTGCCCGCTAAAATGAGGTTTCGAGTAATCCAATTGTTTTGTCGCAAAAAGGGGTGGCAAGTTTCAATGGTGTTGTCGCCGTGAGTGCCGTAACGCAGGTGTCCTAATAGCAACTCGCCCATATACGGCTTGTTGTCCTTGAGCCAAACCGCATCGTTGAGCAACTCCTTGGGCAGGTCTTTGAAATGCAAATCAACCTGATCGAAAATATCGTCCAGATAATTGGACGAATTGCTGCGTTTCCGGCTAATGTATTTTTTACCCGGATCCACATCCAACTTGATCGTCGCTATTCCTGCCCCATCCTGACCGCGATTGCGCTGCTTTTGCATCAATACCTGCAATTGCTCCAGCCCATAAAACGGCGTTCCGTATTTCTTTTGGTAATACGCCAATGGCTTTAGCAATCGAATCAGCGCAATGCCGCATTCGTGTTTAATCAAGTCGCTCATGATATGCCCGTTGAAAATGAAGCCGCAAATTTAGAGGCTTTATGCTAAACAGATGTCGAAAACAAAGAAATAGTTTCACAACATCACTTGTTCTTGCGTTTTTCCTTTAATTTGCTTTGGTACAATTCCTCTCTGGCTTGCGCGTTTTTGGGGTCGCTGATGTCCAGTTTTTGGGCGGCTTCGGGGTGATTGGCATTGATTTTACGGCCTAAAAAGCCCGTTTTGTTTTGCAATACTTGGTCTGTTTCCTGGTTGGTTTCATCGATGAGTTGTTGCATATCCTCATCGGTCATATATTGGCCGCTCTTAATTTTTTTACGCGCCACTTCTTTTGCCACTTCATGTCCGACGGATTCATTGTAAAAATCTTTCCAGGCCTCTATATCGTCCTCCGAGTTGCGCTTTTTGTTTTCAGAAGTTTGTTTGCTACTGCTTTTTCTTTTGGCCTGTACCTCATCGGCCACATAGGTAGCTTTTTTTTCGGTCTCTGGATCGCGGTATTCCCCGCTCATTCGGTCACGCACCTCTTCATCGTAACGGTTCAGTTCATAATGATCCATCGTTTTTTTCAGGGCACTGGCAGAAAAAGCACCGGAAACGGCCAAGCCATCTGCCCAGCGCTCGCTGTTGGCACTGTACTTAAAATAGTTCCGCATTTTACTGTTCTCCGCGTCTTCTTTGCTTTGCAATAGGGGTTGGATGATTTTTTCCATAAAAGCAGCCCAACTGTTGATGTGCTCGCCCGACTGCAATTTTGAAATGCCCACCGCCAGCGAAATACCTGCCGGAATACCTTTGCCCAAAGCTTGATCAACTGCTGTAGCAGAGAAGCGGTCAATAAAACCCTGAATCTGTTGTTCTTTACTGGAACCCGCTTTGTTGCCTACCTTCTTGCTCGTAGCGCGACTGCCAACGTACTCGCGTTCCATGCGTGCTGTTTCCTCCTCATCGGGACTGATGCGGATGACGCTTTCATCGGAAGCCGGATCGTCGTTTGAAAAATCGGGCAACATCGCCATGCTGCTCTCTTGGTGGTTGGCATTGATTTTAATGCCCATTTTGTCCATCATGCCGATAAAGAGTACGGCAGCGAAAAGAAATCCGAGGAAGTTAAAGATTTTTTGCATAGTATTAGGGTTTTTAAAAATTTGGAATTAAAGATACAACGGATGTTGCAAGAAACAATACGCATTTTGAAAGATCTGGTCGCCTTTCCCGTCCTCGGCGGGGAAAGCAATTTGTCGATAGCGGGGTATATAGCCGAGTATTTGGAGGGTTTGGGAGTAGAAGTTCATTTCATACCCAACGCCGCAGGTGATAAGCGCTCTATCCATTGTCGCATTGGCCCCACGGCGGATGGTGGTATTGTTCTTTCCGGGCATACGGATGTGGTGCCAGTAGCCGGGCAAGACTGGCAGACCGATCCGTTTACCCTGACCAAGATAGGCGATAAATGGTATGCCCGCGGCTCGGCGGATATGAAGGGCTTTTTGGCTTGTTGTCTGGCGATGGCACCTGCTTTTTTGAAGGCCGATTTGAAAAGGCCCATTTATTTGGCCTTTTCTTACGATGAGGAAGTCGGCTGCCTTGCTGGTGCCGAGTTGGCGGAGACCATCATGCATTTTTATCCCGAGCGCCCACGCTACGCGCTCATCGGTGAGCCATCTATGCTACAGCCCCTACTTGGGCACAAAGGGATTTGTGTGTTAAAAACGACGGTGCTAGGCTCTGCTGGACACAGCAGCCGTATCAAGTCGGAAGTGAGCGCTATCCACGAAGCAGCTAAATTGGTGGTATGGCTGGAAAACAAAATGAACGATTTGGTTGAAAATGGAACCAATGACCCTCGATTCACCCCTCCCCATTCGTCTATTCATATTGGTCAGATAGCGGGCGGAGTTGCGCCCAATGTCATTGCTGACAAATGTACTTTTTATTGGGATGTGCGGATTGTTCCAGGCGATCGGCTGGAGGATGTGTTGGAGGCATTTGCCGCGCATTGTGCCGAAACAGAGGAGACGCTGAGAAAACGTTTTTCTGGGTCAGCGATTATCACGGAGGAGGATCACCCCTTGGTGCCACCCCTCAGTTGCCCGGAGGATGCCGATTTGGTGCAATGGGTAAAAACGTGGACGGGCAATACCCACACCAGTACCGCTGCCTACGCCGCTGAAGCCGGACAGTTTGCGGAAGCAGGCTTTGAAGCGCTGATATGCGGGCCCGGCGATATCGCCCAGGCTCACCGCGCTAATGAGTTTGTAGCGGAAGAGCAGTTGGCAAAATGTCTGGATATGTTGGGTAGTTTGATGCTTGAGTTTTCAAAGTGAGGCAGGCGAGGATTGGGTCATTTGAATTCACTTCTCCTGCTCATATCAACACCTATTCTCAGAGTTTGCCGCGCAGCCTCAGGAAAAGCAAAAAACCACTCAGCAGGAAAACGCCGGCAGATAAGCCAAACTGCACCCAATGTTGCTGCACCTGTTTGACCGTGCTTTCCAGGTAATAGGGGTTGGCAGCACTGGGTGAGCCATCGCCGAGACGTATTTCCCAGTTTTCCTGATCGCTGTTATCCACGTTGGGCAACAAAAGGCTGAGGGTATAAGCGGAATCGATTGGTAGAATTTCATACGCCACACTGTCCACCATAGCACCTAAAATGGAATAAAGCGCCAATTGGTCTTTTCTTTTGTGCAGGCCAAAAGGCAGCCCGCCCAGGATGTTATAGGCCGTGGGATGGGTTTCCAAAAAAGTTTTTTCATCCTGGCAAATGATCAAATAATCGCCGGGATCAATACTCGCCTCCGGCAAAACAAACTCATTGCCATCCTGGTCACTGAGGCTCCAGCCTTTTAGCAAAACCTTGTGCTTTGAATTGTTGTACAACTCCAGCCAATCGCCAGAATTACCGCGTGGGCATATCTCATTGATTACCAATTTGCCCTCCAGTGGATGCCGGAATGGTTCAAAAACAGCATAAACTGTTGTCTCCGGCTGATCCAGCTTCAAGGTCAAATCCCGGAGTTGTTCGTCCATATCGATGCCCGCCCAGTGCGAAAACTGATAGCCTTGGTGTGCTACCGCCTTCAAAGTGATCGGGTAGTTTTGAAAATAAATACCTGTCAGCGTATCCTGGCTGATCGCCACGTGGTTGTTGAGGATGAGTCGCCCTCCCGGATTGGTACCCGCGATGAGTTTGCGTTGCGGCCCGGTATCGAATTTATTCATCAGGTGCATGCGTACATACGCCGGGCGCTCCTGCGCAAAACGATGCAGATGGCTCACTTCGAGTTCCCATTTTTCCCGACTTAGCTTCCAGCGTTCTAAATGGCGTGGAATTTCGGGCAAAAACATTTGGTAAAAAGAATCTATCTGTTGCTGTACCCGGTTGGGATGAAAAGAGGTATTGAGGCAATCGGCAAAATGATTGACAAAGTCGCGCTCAAATTCCTCATTTTCTAATAGCTTCCGCAAAATAAAAGTACTCCAGGGCGGATTGGGCCAGGAAGGGCCGTTGGCAGCAGTATGGAATTCCAAACTGTTGTTGAGGTAAGCTTTGGGATCGTGCAAACCAAAGCCCCAATCGGTGTCAAAGAGGATCCAACGCCATCGGCCATCGGGCGTTTGTGGCCGCCAGAATTTGATGTTTCCACCGGCATCCTGATTGTCGAAATAGATTTGGGCGATCTGGAGTTGCTTGAAGTTGTCGATGTCCATTTGAGTGGACAAGTAGGCCATGTTCGCATCGTCCGACAAATCATTTTTTTCCAAAAAATCCAGCATGCGCAGGTAATGCTTTTTACTTCCCTGCTTGAGCGTGAGATGGTGTTCGATCAAATCAATGCTGTCCTTGTTGACATCGTGGTGGTCGGCTATGAAATACTTATTCACCTTTTCGCGGATGTTGTAAATGCCCCAATACTGCCCGTTGATATATACTTGTGCTGGCCTGAAATCCTGCATATCGAGGTTCCAATCGGCGACCAGACTGGTCATTAAGCCGTCGCGAAAATGGGTTTTGCCAAAATCGCTGCCTGAATTGCGCAGCACCAGGAATTTGAATTTGTCCAGCCCTTCCTCTCCAAAAAGGGGGTATCGAAAGCGTTTTTCCCCATAGGGTTTGCGGGCCACCAGCGTCAGCGATTTTTGTGGAAACAAGCGGCTCATACCGCCAAAGAGGCGCAAACCAGACATACTGCGATACACGCAACGACCATCCGATTCAAACAATTCAACATGGTTGGTCACTTCTTTTTTACTCCAAAAATTGGCGCCGGGCTTTTTCCACAAAGTATCCACCACATTGCCCCCGAGCATGAACAAACCTTTGGACGGATGAAACAACACGCCGGGATTGATGCCAATAGATACGACTGGAAATTCTGTTAAAGGTTCATTGATAAAATACGTGTGCCCAATGATGGGGCTTCTACCGCCATTGGGCAGTATGGCTATGGCTTTGAGTACCGTTGTTTCGCTGATCTGTATGGCATTGCGGTAGCGGGTGGTATTTTTCCCGGGGTCGCTGCCATCGGTGGTGTAGTAAATGCTGGCTTCGGGGGAATAGAGTTGGATGCTTACCGCGTCGAGATAGAAGCCCCCTTCTTCTGAAAATGCCAGTTCGACAGGCGGAGGTGCTTCCACGGGGGGTGCCTGGGATAGGAGGGTTGTTGAAATACAACAACAGATGACTATTGTAAAAATAGTCTTCAAGTTGAATGGCTGTTTTTTTGGTGTCGCTTTCACTTTATTAGTTCGACCATCGGTTCTTGTTGCTTTGGTACATGCTACCAAATGCTTATTTTATAATATAATACGCAAAAGGGGGGAATAAGTTACTTCTATTTCAATGACTATATTTCACCCGAAGCCGCTTGGAGATTACGTTTAGCAAAAATACGATGCTACAGAACAAGGCTATCCTCGCGATGATATCGCCCCAACGCACGTAAAAAGTGATGGTATCGTTGAATAAAACCGTCCCTTTTATTGCTGCGGGTTCATCGTATTGGGTTGGTTGAGCGATCACACCTTTTTGGTTGATGAACGCGGAAATACCCGTATTGGCCGAGCGGGCGATGCCCCTTCGGGTTTCGATAGCCCGCAAAGCGCCGAAATAAAGGTGCTGGCGATGCCCCGCCGTATTGTCCCACCATCCGTCGTTGGTCATAATGAATATGGCCTGAGCGCCTTTTCGGATGTATTCCGTCACATACTCGCCAAATACCGATTCGTAGCATATAGCCGGGGCAATTTTTCCGGCCTCGCTGTCAAATACAGCGCGTTCTTTTTGAATGCCGATACCTTCCGTTGTGCCTTCCAGCTTATCCACCAGGGGCTTGAAAAAAAACAACAACTCGCTGTAAGGGAATATCTCAGGGCCAGGTACGGGTTTTGATTTGCGGTAAATAGCAATATCCTCTTGTCCTATTTGAATCTGAGCGGCAATATTCAGCGACTCGTAATACATCGGGCCATCGCGGCGCTCTACCATGCGCACGGCATCGGTATGGGGTTCGCCTGGCTTGAGGATATAATACGCATTGAGGCCCGTAACTATATTTAGTCCGGTATAGTTTTTGAAATATTCCCGCAAATTACGAATGGCCTCGTATTGGTTGATCTCATCGGTTGCAACCATACCAAAGCTGGACTCTGGATAAACCAAGTAATCGGTAGCCGTGTCCACAACAGTGGCTGAGAGTTGTAAAAATTGCTTGACCTGTTCGCTTTCTGGTATGGAAAATTTCTGATAGTGCGGTTCGTAATTCGGCTGAACAATGGCTATTTCTACCGGGGTACCTTTTTCTTCATAGGTATAAAAAAGCCAGATGGAGAAAATTGCAGGCAAAAGCACTAGGGCGGTTAATTGCAAGATACGCTTTCGCGGAATGCTTGTTTTAGCCATTTTGGCCTGTACCATTTTCAAAATCAGCACATTGGCCAGCAATATCCAAAGTCCGCCGCCAAAGGCTCCAGTGTATTCATACCACTGTATCAGCATGGGAAATTCTGCGAAACCATTGCCCAGTGTCAGCCAAGGCCAGGTCAGTTCCCAATTGAGGTGAATGTATTCAAATGCCAGCCAATAAGCCATGAAGGCGGCGTAGGCCAGCCGGGGCATCACTTTGCGGGTGCGGTGGAAGAGGGCAAAGGGAATCATCATCAACAGGGCATTAAGCCAAATGGCGGCAATACCTGCGGCAAAAGCCGTATTGGCCACCCAATAGGTCGCTATGATGTTCCAGATGACAAAAGTGTTGTAGGCATAGCGAAATAAGCCAGGGCGCTGCTTTTCCTGCCGCTGAGCTATTTCATGCTCAACCAGCAGCAATGGCACAAAACCTGCAAAGAGTAAAAACGGGAATGGAACGATGTCCGGAAAACCTACGCCCAACATGACACCACTCAGCGAGGAGAGTAATAAATGGCGAACATGGCTTTCTTTTTTGCTAAAAAATGGCGGCAACAGCAATAAAACGACCCAGACCAACAGAAAAAAAGCCAAAGGCCGATATCCCCAAAGCAACTCTGCCTTATTGCGCTGTATCATATCGTTGGCCAGCCAAATGGCGGGAAGCAAGGCCAGGATCAGAATGGAAAATCGCCAGTTTTTTTTCATAAAAACGGGTGCTGCGTTTTGAAATGGTTTAGCTTGTAATCTGGCTGCAAGTTTAGCTAAAAAAAAGGGCTATACCACCTGCCTGCAAGGACTTAACTATTTGTTATCAAATCAGTGTACCGCCATCAATTACCACCAACTCTCCTGTGGTATAAGCGGCTGCATCGGATGCCAAATACAAAGCCATCGGCGCAATTTCATCTACCGTGCCCATGCGCGCAATGGGCAAGCCTTTGGTGAAATGGGCCAACATTTTTTCATTTTCCCATAACGCTTGGCTGAATTTGGTTTTGATGATGCCCGGGCAAATGGCATTTACCCGAATGCCGTCGCTGCCCCATTCTTTGGCCTGTACTTTGGTCAGCATATTCAGCGCCGCCTTGCTGACACTGTACATACCCAGTCCCATATCGGGTGTAAACCCAGCTATGCTGCTGATGTTGATGATGCTGCCGCCGCCGCGTGATTTCATAACGGGATGCACCAGATTGCTCAAGGCAAATGGGCCTTTGACGTTGACTTGCATGATTTTGTCAAATGCGCTTTCCGAGCAGTCTAAAGTCGGGCCAAAGACCGGATTGGTCGCTGCATTATTGACCAAAATGTCAATGCTTCCACATATTTCCACAATCTTTTCCACTAAAGCTTTTAGCTGTTGCATATCGCCCACATTGCAAGCCAGTGCAAGGGCTGTTCCGCCATCGTTTTGTATGGATGCGGCCAGGTCATCCAATTCAGCCTGCTTGCGGCTGCTGATGATAACTTTTGCGCCGTAGGCGGCAAAAATCCGGGCGATACCTTCCCCAATGCCTTTGCTAGCACCCGTGATGAGGGCCACTTTATTGCTTAGATCGAATACGTTCTTGTATTGCATGCTTAGTACATTTTCGTTCTTTTTCCACAAAAATTGGCAAAGAACCTATATTTTCTGTGTCTCCAATGAGCGCCGCGCTTTTTCAGCTAAAGCTTTTACGCCAAATATCAACTGGCTAAAGCGCTCGTCTTTGGTCAAACCCTTTTTATAGCGGTTGTAAATTTGCTGGATGACTACGGCATTTTTAAACAGGCCAAAAACATAAAAGTATAGGATATTGCGCACATCACGGCCACTTTTTTCGGCATAGCGACCGACAAATTCCTGCCGGGTCAGGTTGCCAGCCAACCAACTGAGGTTGAATCCCTTTTCAAAAGCGCCATCCCCTGCTTCTGCCCAATAGGACAAACAGGTGCCCAAGTCCATCATGGGATCGCCTACGGTGGTCATTTCCCAATCCAGAACAGCCTTGATTTCGACCCAATTTTCCGGATTTAATACCAAGTTGTCGTATTTATAATCATTGTGCAACAGGGTGGCTTGGCCTTCTTCTGGTCGTTTGTTTTGAAGCCAGCCGGCGAGTTCGTCCATGGCCTGGATATCCTCGGTTTGGGCTGCGAGGTAGCGTTTATGCCAGCCTTCCACTTGTCTTTGGATATAACCTTCTGGTTTGCCGATTTGAATCAACCCTGTTTGATGAATATCTATGGCATGCAAGTCAACGAGGTTATCGCAGAGGGCCGTAGAAAGCTGTTTCATCTGCTCCTGAGGCAGATGGGTGGCGAGTTGGGCGGCATGCTGCGCCCTCAAAATAATACCACCAACCCGCTCCATGATATAAAAGGGGCAGCCCATCACAGATTCCCCTTCTGAGTAAAAAAGGGGTTTTGGGATTTTGGTATATCCTATCGCATCTAAGGCCGAAAGGATTTTGAACTCGCGGCCCATGTCATGACCACCTTTGATGTGCTGAGCGCCAAAAGGCGGACGCCTGAGGACATACTCTTGATCCTTTGTACGCAAAAAATACGTCAAATTGGAATACCCGCCTGGAAACTGGGCAATTTCTACTACCGGAGCAATAGAGGCTTTTTGTGCTTGCAAACCTGCGTTCAGTGCGTCCAAATCAATCTCCTCGCCTGCTCTGATGGCTACGGGAGTATCCTTTTGTAAGTCCATGCTCATCGTTTTGTTGCCAAGCCATATTGTTTTAGAATGCTGCGGGCTAAGGCCACTTTATGCACTTCGTCGGCACCGTCATAAATACGAGCCGCCCGTTCGTGGGCATAAAAATAAGAAAGAATCAGGTCATTGGTCATGCCCAAGGCACCGTGCGTTTGAATGGCGCGATCTACTACCCGCAGGAGCATGTTGGCCGTATAAAACTTGATGGCAGAAATTTGGTTGCGGGCCGCTGCAGCGCCCTTTTTGTCAATCAGTTGAGCCGTTTGAAGCACCAATAGCCGCGCGGCATCGATCTCAGCCCGGCTTTCGGCAATAAAGCCCTGTATGAATTGCATGTCGCCCAATGGCACACCCGCTTTCAATTCTCGCTGCACGGCATAACGGCACATGAGGTCAAAGCTGCGCTCAGCTTCCCCGATGAATCGCATACAATGATGGATTCTGCCCGGCCCCAGCCGTTCTTGAGCCAGCACAAACCCCGCGCCTTCTGCTCCAATCAAGTTGCTTTGGGGCACGCGCACATTTTCATAAATAATTTCAGCGTGGCTGGCCCAGCGATCCCCCGCGTGCCCCATCACGGGAATATTGCGTACCAGCCTAAAACCCGGTGCATCGCAGGGCACGAGGATTTGGCTAGCTTGTTGGTGGGGCGGCGCTTCTGGATTGGTCACCGCCATCACAATGGCAAAAGCCGCGCCATCCGCGCCGGAAGTAAACCATTTGTGGCCATTGATGATGTAATCTGCACCGTCTTTGACCGCCGTAGTACCCATTCTGGTGGGATTCGATCCGGCATATTCCGGTTCGGTCATGGAAAAGCAGCTTCGGACTTCACCAGCCAGCAGCGGTTCTAAATATTTTTCTTGCAAATGGGGGGGCGCATATCGGTGCATCAACTCCATATTGCCGATATCCGGTGCCTGGGTATTGAAGCAGTAATGTCCAAACGGCGACAAAGCCAACACTTCGCTCAATTGCCCAAATTCGCAAAGGCTCAGCCCCATACCGCCTGCCTCCTCCGGCAAGGCCAAGCCCCAAAGGCCCGTCTTTTTTACCAAGCTTCTTTTCTCTTGTAAGATTGGCTCGACTATGGAAAAGTTTCCGGTCAGGTACTCCGTTGTTTCCAATGGATAAAGTTCCTGCTCGACAAATGTCTTGATCCGGGGAATAAGGTGGCGCACACGATCGGTAGTAAAAGTATTTTCCATAAAGCCGGAGAATGGTTGCTGCAAGTTTAAGAAAAAAATGGTGGACTTTCTTTGATGGATGCTTGCATGTGTTTACCACACCTGAAAATCATACTCCAAATGCTCCCGTCGGAAAGTCGAAAGGTCTGGTGGAATAAAAAATAAACTACTTTCCTGCCACCACCACCACAATCTCCCCCTTCACCTTATCCTGCTGCTGATAGTATTGCCACAAGTTGGCAAGCGTATCCGTTTTTACCTCTTCGTGTAGTTTGGATAATTCGCGGGCGACACAAGCCTGGCGTTCCGCGCCACAAAATGCTTTCAACTGTTCCAGGCATTTGACCAGGCGATGGGGCGATTCATATAAAATAAAGGTACAGGGCAGTTCGGCTAAGAACTGGAGTCGGGTTTGGCGGCCTTTTTTATGGGGCAGAAAGCCTTCGAAGTAAAACTTGTCGGCAGGCAGGCCGGAGGCCACTAAGGCAGGAACAAAGGCCGTAGCGCCGGGCAAGCACTCCACCCGGACACCCTTTCGGATGCATTCTCGGATGAGTAAAAATCCAGGGTCGGAAATACCCGGGGTACCTGCATCAGTAATCAGTGCCATTGTAGTGCCTGACTGCAATTGAGCGACCAATTGCTCAACGACGCCATGCTCGTTGTGGGCATGGTAGGCGCGGAGCGGGGTGTCGATTTTAAAATGTTGGAGCAGTACTTTAGAAGTACGAGTATCTTCTGCCAATACAAGATCTACCTCCTGCAAGATGCGGATGGCGCGGAAGCTCATGTCTTCCAAATTTCCGATCGGGGTAGGGATGGCGTATAGCATGGGGTAAGGTTTCTAGTTTCTGGCTAGGCTAAAGCTGGTTATAGTTTTCCTGCCCGACTGAAAGGCGGGTGGTTTCAAGTTTACCACGCCTATGGCGTGTGCGGGGCTAAAGCTGGGTGTAGTTTCTGGTCTCTAGTTTACCACGCCTATGGGGTGCGCTAGGCAAAAGCCAGAACTAGAAACTTGAAACCAGAAATTGGAAACCCCAAGCAACTACTCCATTTCTTGAATGGAAAATTCGTATTTCTCCATAATGAGATTCGCCAGCAGGTTTTTGCAAGCTTTCTCTACCTTGTCTGCTGCTTCGCTTTCGGAATCGGCTTCTAGGGTCATGGTAACATGCTTGCCCATTCGAATGTCGGCCACACCGCTGATATCGAGGTTTTTCAAGTTATTGAGTACGGTTTTTCCGGCAGGGTCCAACAATTCTTTATGCGGCATGATGTCAATTTCAGCAATATACTTCATAATGATTTAGGTTTTAACAAAAAACGAAGGCTCGAAAAGGCGGCGTACAAAAATATAATAGTGGCAAAAGCAGCTTCCTTGACGAGCAGTAGCAATACGACAGCTATGGCGGCAAAGATAAATTTAATCTCATTGCCTTTCCATTCAAAACGTTTAAGTTTCAAGCTAAACATGGGAATTTCTGAAACGAGTAAAAAACAAAGTACGGCAATACAGCTGTATAAAAACCCGGGGGTCGCCACCAAATGACCTAAGCCCAGGCTGTTTTTATCATAAATGAGCATTAAGCCTGCGGCAAAAATCGTACTCGATGGCGTGGGTAACCCCAAAAAGCCATCGGTTTGGCGTTCATCCAGGTTGAATTTTGCCAAGCGGAGGGCGGAAAAAAGGCTTAGAATAAAGCCTGGCAGGGCAGCCGGATAAAGCACCGATGAGTCTAGCTTATCCCAAGCAACCAAAAGGAGCATATAATAAATGACTCCGGGAACCACCCCAAAAGATACCATATCGGCCAAGGAGTCCAGTTCTTTTCCCATCGGAGAGCTAACATTTAGCATTCTAGCCACCAACCCATCTGCAAAATCGGCTATCACAGCGCAAGTGATGAAATAAAAAGCGGTCTCAAACTTTCCGTAAAAAAGGCTGGCAATGGCACAACAGCCAAAAAAAAGGTTCAGTAGTGTGATTGCGTTGGGAACGTGATTTTTCATCGGTATTTCGTTAGCAAGCCGTCAAAACGCAAAAATAGACTTTTTAAAAGCCTGTCGGAATAGTTTTTTCTTGTAAATTTCCCATTGGATTTGTCCGGAGTTGCTGGTTTTTGGTAAAACAGCCATCCGACATCAAATATCCCTCTGGCTATGAAAAAAAACGCATTCGCTCTGATCTTCTTTTTATTGCCCTTTTTGAACTTTGCCCAACCGGCTAACGATGCCTGTGGCAATGCTGTTTTTTTAGAAGACATTTCAGAATGGTGTTCGGGAAATGAGGTCTTCACCACCATCAATGCTGCCCCTACTACGGGCATGGGTACTTGCTCATTTTCCAATAACAGTGGCGATGTATGGTTCAGCTTTGTGCCTTTGGCCACTGAAATTACGGTTGTGGTTTCAGGGGGTAGTATTCCGGCCATTCAATTTCCGGCGCTAGCCCTTTATTCGGGCAATTGCGACAACTTGGTGCAAGTAGCCTGTGTGCCGTCGCCGGGAAACCTATTTATCAACTCTTTGTCTTTTGACGATCTCGACCTGGGCGAGACCTATTACTTGCAAGTGCTCGGCTCGACCGAAGGCAATTTTCGGTTGTGTATTCAAAATTACAATGCCCCTTTTGAGCCGGGGTCTGATTGCCCCGACGCTACTTCGATTTGCAATCGGGATGCCTTTGTAGTTCAAAGTGTGGATGGCCCGGGCAATGACCCTTCCGAAGCCAATGATGCCAATTGTTTATATATCGTATTTGGCATTGATGTCGAATCTTTTTCCACTTGGTTTAACTGGACGGCAGCTAGCAATGGCACGTTTACTTTTGTACTTACGCCGCTGAACGCCACCGATGACCTAGATTTTGTCGTTTATGAATTGCCCAATGGGGCGGATAATTGCAATGGAAAAATTCCGATCAGGTGCATGGCCTCTTCCTGTATTGGACAGACCGGTTTGGATGAATCCTCCACGGACACATCCGAACCACCTAATTGTGGCTTGCCAACGCAGGATAATTTCCTGGCTGCGATCAACATGAGTGCCGGGGAATCTTATGCCTTGATGGTCAATAATTTTTCCCAAACAGGCATCGGCTTTCAAATTGAATTTGGCGGTACGGCTGAATTGGCTGGGCCGGATGCTGCCATCGCTGTATTGCCGAACAGTGCGGTATGCGAAGGAACAAATCTCACTTTTCAGGAAGTGACCGCTATCACGGACGACCAGATTGTCAGTTGGGAATGGGATTTCGGCCCCGGGGCAACCCCCTCAAGTGCCTCTACACCAGGCCCCCATAGTGTGAGTTACGATAGCCCGGGCTTCAAACCTGTGTTATTGGAATTGACTACGGAAAAAGGCTGTGTTATTTCAGAAATCATTACAGTTGAGATTTTGTGTTGTGATGTGTTTTTTGAAAACGATGTGCTGCTGGAACAACCCACTTGCTTCGGCAGCAGCAATGGCAGCGCTCAAGTCGTCATTAATGAGACTGGTAATTTTACTTTCTCTTGGAGCAATGGGTCAACGACCGATACAGCAACGGGGTTATCGGCAGGCATTTATAAAGTAACTGTCTCCAACGAGGATGCCTGTAGGATGGTCTTAACCATTGTGCTGGATGAGCCCGATCCAATCGACTTATCGACTCAGGTCGAAATGGCTAGTTGTGACGGAGGGATGGATGGCAGTGTTGCGGTAAATGCACAAGGAGGGGTGACGCCTTATTTGTACAGTTGGGAGGGCAGTGCTTTTTCTGTACAAAACACCTGGGATAATTTGGGTATCGGCAGCTATGAGGTGAGGGTTCGGGATGATCAGGGGTGTGAAAATACTTTTCTCATTGAAGTAACAGAATTGGAGCTGATTTTGGATCCGCAGGTACAAGCCGTGCTACCGCCTTCGTGTGTGGGTTACAGCGATGCCGCCATCACGGTATCCATTGCCAATGGGCTAGCACCTTTCCTATTTGACTTCAACGATGGCCAGGGTTATGTGAATGCCAATCTATTAACCCAACTGCCTGCCGGTATTTATCAGGTGGACGTACTGGATGCCAATAATTGTGAGGGACATTTTTCGTTTCTTGTAGAAGACCCAACGCCTTTGGCAGTCGATTTTGTGGAAACACCGATCACCTGCTATGGCCTTTCTGATGGCGGCCTGCTGGCCTTGCCTTCTGGCGGGACGGGTGCTTATACGTATGAATGGGGTAATGGTGCTACGACGGCTGCTGTGGATCAATTGGGTGCAGGTACTTACACTTTCAACCTTAGCGACGGCAATGGCTGTTTGTTAGCAACTCAGGTGGAATTGATGCAGCCCGATAGTTTGCGCTTGGATGTAGTAAAAATCATTGATTTGCTTTGTTATGGCGACCCGAGCGGTGAGCTTGATTTAAAAGCAGTAGGTGGTGTACCCCCCTATTTGTATCGTTTAGATGAAGGAACGGTTCAAAGCAGTCCTTTTTTTGAAAATTTATATGCCGGCATCTATCAAGCCTTCGTGCAGGATGCCAATGGCTGTGAAAATAGCCTGGAGTTGCATATTCAACAGCCGGAAGCTATTACCGTGTTTGCTGGAGAAGACCGGATCGTGGAATTAGGGGATGAAATCATTTTACAGGCATTGGTTCATCCATCGGATTTGATGATAAATTGGTCTCCTTCTCCCGGATTTTCTTGTATGGACTGCCCAAACCCTCGCTTTTTACCCATAGAATCGGATATTTACACCCTGACAGTAGAGGATATGAATGGCTGCAAAGCGCAAGATTCGCTGGAAATACAGGTGAAAAAAGTCAGGCCAGTTTTTATTCCCAATGCCGTTTCACCCAACGATGATGGGCGGAACGATGTCTTTAGCATTTATGGGGGTAAATCTGTGGATAAAATTGCTTCGGTCAAAGTGTTTGATCGCTGGGGCGCTTTGTTATACGACAACGAGGGCGGCTCCGAGGGTTGGAATGGTACTTTTAAAGGCAAAAAACTGCCGGTGGGAGTATATACTTATTTGATAGAAGTGATTTTTATTGATGGCGAAAAACTGCTTTACACCGGCGATGTTAGTATATTGCGATAATTCCAAAAATTTTGAAAAACAAACAGCATGAGAAAAATGCTTCCTAAGTTTACCCAAAACCAATATTTGTGGCTGCTCTGCTCCTTGAGTTTATGGCCCGTTTTGTTAAGCGCACAACCCTCCAATGACGATTGCATCGATGCCATCCCATTAACCGAATTGCAAAGCTATTGTTCGGATGTTGCAGCATTCACCACCAATAACTCAACGCCCTCAACGGTCAATGCGGCAAGCTGCTTCCCTTCCACCCAAACCATCAACGATGTGTGGTTTTCCTTTGTGGCGGAGGCAACGGATGTCAATATCGCCGTGCGCGGCAGCACTTCCATCAATCAAGGAGGCACACTGAACGACCCCCAATTTGCCCTTTATTCAGGCACTTGTGGCAACTTGACCCAAATTGCATGTGCATCCGATGCCTTTAACGACGATGTCATTTCGGTGTTTGCCGGCCCACTTCAAATCGGGCAAACCTATTTCATCCGGGTAAGTGCCAGGCAAGGACAAACGGGCACTTTTCAGTTGTGTGTCAACAATTTCAATGCCATTCCCGATCCCAATAGCGATTGTAATACCGGGGTCATTTTATGCGACAAATCGCCTTTCTCCGTGCAATTCGTCAGTGGCGTGGGAACGACCAACAACGAAATCAATAATGTGAGTTGCGATAATGCCACCTGCGATATTGGAGAATCGAATTCGGCTTGGTACAAATGGACTTGTGATCAGCCCGGTTCGCTCACTTTTAATATCGCACCGCTCAATTCAGCTGACGATATTGATTTTGTCCTGTACGAATTGCCCTTAGGCGTACTCAATTGTGCCAATAAAATGGATATTCGCTGCATGGCTTCCGGGGAAAATGTCGGTTCGCCCCTAGAAGAATGGGAGCCTTGTACTGGGGTTACCGGTTTAAGCCTTAATGACGGCGACATCAGCGAAGCTTGCGGTTGTCAGACAGGCGATAACAATTTTGTAGATGCTATTACCATGGAGGCCGGAAAAAGCTATGCCTTGGTCATCAATAATTTCAGCGCTTCAGGAGATGGTTTTTCAATTGATTTCGGTGGCACGGGTACTTTTTTGGGGCCAGAAGCCGCATTCCGCACCAACCCGAATACAGATACGCTTTGTCTGGAAAGTACGATCAGTTTCATCGATGAATCTTCTTTTGTCGGCGGCATTTCGGGCTGGTCTTGGACTTTTGGAGCGGATGCCGTTCCAGCCACGGCAAACACCCAAGGGCCACACAATGTGCAGTACAGCACGCCTGGTTTAAAATCCATCGTTTTGCAAGTCGAAACAGATGAAGGTTGCGTTGTTACTGCTGTTAGTACCGTATATGTTCAGTGTTGCGACGGTATGTTCGATGTGGACGCCAATATTACCGATGTGGCTTGCCCCAACGACAATACAGGAGCCATTGACCTTTCTGTAAACAACCCCAATCCGCCCTACATCTATAGTTGGAATACAGAGGCTAATACGCAAGATATTTCAGGGCTATTGCCAGGCCCTTATACGGTCACGATAACCGATCAATTTACTTGCGATACGGTGATCACTTTTATAGTGGATAGCCCGCCGCCTTTTGCAGTTGAGCAGACGGTCGTTATGCCTACTTGCAATGGCGGCATGGATGGTTCTATTACACTGAATGTTAGTGGGGCTACACCGCCGTATCAATTCAGTTGGCAAAATGGACCGTTTATCAGCGATAATTTTTTCAATAATATACCAATTGGACTTTACACCGTTACCATACTGGATGCTGCTGGTTGCGAATTGGACTTGGAGATTCAGGTGGACGAGTTGGAATTGGCCCTAGATCCGAATTTAGAATCTTTCCAAAATCCGTCTTGTACGGGATTTTCAGACGGCTCCATCAGCATCAATATCGCCAATGGGCTGCCGCCTTATCAATACAATTATAATGATGGCGCTGGATTTGGAAGTAGTAATGTACGTACTGGATTGCCTGCCGGCATCTATGTTGTAGATGTGTTAGACGCCAATCTTTGTATGGGGCAATTTACCATTACCCTAATGGATCCGCCTTTATTGACGCTGGAGCTGAATTTGCAAGGTATCAGTTGTTTTGGTGAGGCCGACGCCGTACTCATGGCTATCGTCAATGGTGGCACCGGGGCTTATACCTACAATTGGTCGAGTGGACAAAACACGCCTGTTTTAGAAAACCTGGATGAGGGATTTTACCAATTGACTGTAACGGATGCCAATGGCTGTGTCGTTGTTGATGATACGACCATCGTACAGCCGCCGCAGCTTTTTCTCGATCTGATTGAGGTAATTGATAATGTTTGTTTTGGCGGAGCCGATGGTTCTATTGAAGTGCTGGGCAGCGGTGGCGTTCCTCCATATCAGTACAGTGTTGACGGAGTCAATTTTCAAGACGATCCGGTATTATCTGGCTTGACCGCAGGCAACTATGTGGTAACCGTTCTCGACGCCAATGGCTGTACGGAAACGATAGAAGCAACAGTTACAGAACCGCCGCCACTGATTGTTGATGCCAGTGCGAATCCACCTCAATTCGATTTGGGCTTTTCTACTCAGTTATTGGCCATTCCAAGCTTGGTGCCGGTCACCTATTCCTGGTCGCCTATCGATTCGCTGTCTTGTACAGACTGCCCGAATCCGACGGCCAATCCGGTCAATACCACTAGCTATACCATTACCATTACGGATGAAAACGGCTGTATCGCTACGGATGTGGTGGAGGTTCGTGTGATCAAAAACCGGCCTGTTTACATCCCCAATGCCTTTTCGCCAAACGATGATGGCAGAAACGACGGCTTCACGGTCTATGCCGGGCCCGCTGTGCGCCAGATACGCGAACTTAAAATTTTCAACCGCTGGGGTGGCCTTGTTTTTGAAAACAACAATTTCCCGCCCAACGATCCGCTTTTGGGATGGGATGGCACTTTCAAAGGCCAGGATGCCCAGATCAGTGTGTATGCCTATTATGCCCTGGTAGAATTCATTGATGGAGAAAACCTGATCTTTGAAGGCGATGTGACGGTGGTGAGGTAGCCCATTGGCACTCCTTTTTTAGAGCCTTGTCTGTCTTTGGTGTTGGGTCATTCCGCCCATCACCAATTTCAGTATCCTGACCTTAGCCCAACGGGGAACTGTGCGCAGCGAATAGACCAGTAGTTTGGAAATCCCGCCTGGAACGACAATAGATTGACGGCCCAATGCTTTCAGGATGGGTATTCCCAAATCAGCGGCCTGCTGCGATAAGTTCATTTTCATATTAGCGCGCTCCCCAAAACCGCTTTCCACTGGTCCGGGCGTCGGCGCTAGTACAGCTATGTTGTAAGGACGCAATTCTATGGCTAAGGCTTCTGAAAGGGATTGGATGTAGGCTTTGGTGGCGGCATAGTGCCCTGCATAAGGTACTCCTTGAAAAGCAACCAGGGAACTCATCAGGATGATGCCACTCCTTTTTCGCTGCTTAAAAACTTGGACAAAATGATGGGTCAAAATCAGGACAGCTTCGCAATTGAGGCGTAGCATGTTGATCTCGGTTGGTAAATCCGATTGAATGAATTCACCGGATGTGCCGTAGCCGGCGCAAGGCACCAACAGGCCAATATCTAAATCGCGGGTAGCTTCTAGCAGTTGGTGAATGTCTTTTGCCAAAGACAAATCGGCGGCGACAACTCGGGTTTTTACGCCATACTTGTGCTGTATATCCGCGCTGATTTTTTCCAGTAGTTCTTTCCGCCTGGCACTCAGTACCACATTCAGGCCTGCTTCTGCCAATCGCTCCGCCAATACTAAGCCTATACCCGACGATGCACCCGTAACCAAAGCCCAAGGGCCGTAATTTTGTTGCAGTCTTACCTTTTCGGAATTTGAAAGTTTCATTTGCCTAATTTCTTTTGCTGAGGCAAAATTAGCGGCACTTTTTACCAGAAACGATAACAAATGTTAAGGGATGAAAACCAGCGATCATTACTTTTTCATGGCCGCGCTTTTCAGTCGGCTCAGATGCACGGGCGTGATCCCCAAATAAGAAGCGATCATGTGTTGGGGTACTCGGTTGTGTATATTGGGAAATACATGGTCAATGGTATCATATCTTTCTTTGGGCGTTCTGGCATAACTGTTTTTGATCCTATTGTCCTGGTAGATGAAGTAAAATTCGGCAATGAGCCGCCCCAACTTGTCCCCTTGAGTCATATTTTGATACCCCCAGTCAATGGCTTCCCGGGGCAATACCACCACGTTCAAATCTTCTAAGGCTTGTAAGGTATAAAGAGAAGCTTGTTTTAAAATAAAACTGGAATAATCGGCTATGAATTGATTTTCCAGCGCAAAATGAATGGTGTGTTCCGCGCCATCTTTGTCGGTCACAATAACCCTTAAAATGCCTGAGTTGATGAAAAATATTTCATTGGGCACGAAGCCAGGCTTACTGAGGATGTCCTGTTTTTGGTAAGTCCTATGAAAGCATTTTTCTAAAAAAACACCCATTTCATCCTCTGAGATGCGGATCATTTGACGGATAGCGGCTTTGATTTGCTCCATCGCCTCGATTCAAGTCATTATTTTTCTCAGCGCTTCCATATTGGCTGCCTCGTCGAATACGGCTCGTATCTCAATGGAAAACCCAGTGATAACACGGCTTTCAATAAGCCCTTTCCCAGATTTGAGGTGTAATTTGAAGTGCCCATTTTGAAGCAAGTACTGCTCTATACTTTCGTCTGTTGGGTCTATGATCCAATATTCTTGCACCCCATGCGCCTCATAGTCTTCAAATTTCACCCCCCTGTCGCGGCTTTCCGTGCTTTCTGACAACACTTCTACCACAAAATCAGGCGCCGGGAATTTCCATTGCCCTTTTTGAAAACATTGGGCTTTGTCCTGCTTAAAAAAAAACACATCGGGTTCGTAATCATTCCGCGTCAATGCGACCATTATCTTTTCGTAGCCGACGTAGCCCAGTTTATTCAATCGGACAAAAGTATCCATGATTTTATATAAAAAACCCGTTGCGTCTGTATGTTCTTTTCTCACAGGCGAGTGGATAAAGACTTCCCCATTGATGAACTCAGCCTTGGTATCATCGTCTATATCCGCATAAAAGTGTTGGCGTCGCTGTCGCTCTATTTCAAGCGCGGATTGGATGCGTGCTACCAAGCTCGGTGCCGCCGGGCTATCCAAAATGGTCAATACCGCTTCTTCCTGTCTTTCCTGAAACATAGCTAAACATGTTTTTTACAACTGCCTTACAAAAATAGCCCATTTAACCTTAAAATACAAGTTCTGTTTGAGCGACCTATATCGCTCAACCCAATGCTGGCTGAAAGCGTTCATTGATAGGATTAAACACCTGCTTTTTATGGAACAAATACCAAAAACAACGGATCTGCTGCCCAGGCTAAAAAGTTTCGATACTTTTAAAGACATAGAAGATCAAGCTTTGCAGTGGCTGATCGACCAATCTGAATACCATTTTTATCGCAAAGGAGACTTCCTTTTTGAGCCAGAACAAGCCGTTGACCATATGCAGGTGTTGATGCAAGGGCGTTATTCCGTGCGGGTTATGCGCAATGGACGCATGCGTGAATTAGGGGTTTGGGAAACCGGTTATATTACGGGTGTTCTTCCTTTTTCCCGAATGAAACAGGCCGTAGCAACCGGGCAGGTAATAGACGATTGTTATGTATTGGCCCTTCACAGGAAGCATTTTACGGAAATGGTGAATGTCAGTTTTGAACTGACGCAGACCCTGGTTTCTTTTATGACCTCTCGCGTCCGCGATTTTTCCTTGCTTCGGTTTCAGGATGAAAAATTGATGGCCCTCGGTAAGCTCTCTGCCGGCTTGGCGCATGAGCTAAACAACCCTGCTTCTGCTATGGTGCGCAATGCGGAGGAATTGTACAATAAAATACATACCACGCCAGAAAAATTCAAGGCCATTATGGCTATGAATATTACCCCTGAAGAAACAGATCAGGTGAATGAAATCCTTTTTTCTAAAATCCGCGACTTTGACCAAAAAGAAATGACGCTGCTGGAGCGGGAAGCCTTTAAAGACGATATTATAGACTGGCTGGAAGACCGAAACATTGAGGATGCCGACGAGGTCGCCGAAACATTTACAGACTTTGGGCTGGGCATTGAAGAGCTGGATGAAGTAGAACATATTATTGAGGGTAGGTCATTAGGGGCCATTGTCTGGTGGCTGGAAAGTACCCTTAGCTTGGAAAGGTTAGTTACTGAAATCAGGGAATCGGCCGATCGCATTTCCAATCTGGTAAAATCCATAAAAGACTATTCCCACATGGATAGGGCGGTTAGTATGGAACAGGTTCAACTTTATGAGGGGATCAAAAGTACCCTGATCATGCTCAAGCATCAGTTGAAAACCAAAAATATTCAAATAGTCAAAAATATGGACTTCGACCTGCCTCCTGTAAACGCTTTTGCCGGAGAATTGAATCAGGTGTGGACCAATATGTTTTGCAATGCGATAGATGCGATGGACGAAGGCGGCATCCTCAGCATCAGCACATACAGAGATCGCGATTTGGCTTGTGTTGAAATAGGCGATACCGGCCACGGCATCCCCGAAGAAATACAAACACGTATATTTGAGCCCTTCTTTACCACCAAGAAAATGGGCGAAGGCACTGGCATGGGGCTAGAAATCGTAAAGCGAATAGTAGATCGGCACGGAGCTGATATTTCCGTCGTGTCTATGCCCGGAAAAACGACTTTTAAACTCTGTTTTCCCTTAGCACAATAATACACCTACATCTAAATTATCCATTACCAACACGATTAGAAAATGTCCACTCAAAATAAACCCATTCTATTTTCCATTGATGACGACCCACAAGTATTGCGTTCTATTAAGCGCGATCTAAGGGCAGAATTCAAAGATGACTACCGCATTATCAGCACAGAATCAGCCCATGAGGCGCTGGAATCCCTGCTTGAGTTGAAAAAAAAGGGAGAGGAAGTCGCCTTATTTTTATCTGACCAACGCATGCCAGAAATGGCTGGTGTCGATTTTTTGGAAAAAGCCAAAGCCATTTTTCCTGAAGCAAAAAGGGTACTCCTTACCGCCTATTCCGATACCGATGCGGCCATTAAGGCCATCAATGAGGTGCAATTGGATTATTACCTCATGAAACCCTGGGATCCGCCTTCAGAGCGACTTTATCCCGTACTAAATGAGCTGTTGGACGAGTGGCAGGCCAATTACAAGCCCGAATTTCAGGGCATTAAAGTTATTGGTTACCAATATTCTCCAAAATCCCACAAGCTGAAGGATTTTCTGGCAGGCAATTTGCGCCCTTACCAATGGATCGATATAGATACCAACCCTAAGGCCGCCGAGTTGTTGCAACTTCACAACTTGGATCGCAAATCTTTGCCCGTAGTGCTTTTCGAAGATGGGAGTTGCCTATGCGACCCTTATGTAGCCGACGTTGCTGCCAAAGTCGGTTTGCAGCCTACGGCTCAATCCGACTTGTACGATGTAGTCATCATTGGGGCAGGGCCTTCTGGTTTAGCCGCAGCGGTATATGGCGGCTCAGAAGGATTGAAAACGCTGCTCATAGAGAAAAGAGCGCCAGGCGGTCAAGCCGGCACCAGTTCGCGGATTGAAAATTACCTCGGCTTCCCCAATGGTGTAAGCGGCGCGGAGCTAACGCGCAGGGCCATTTCCCAGGCAACCCGATTTGGCATCGAATTTTTATCGCCACAGGAGGTCGTTGATATAGAAGTGGCGGGCGATTACAAGAAACTCCGGCTTTCCGATGGCTCTTCCATCAACTCAAAAGCCGTGATTATTACCACAGGCGTGGACTATCGCAAGCTGCCCGCTGAAGGTGCGGATAATTTTACGGGCGCGGGTGTCTATTATGGCGCTGCTACCACAGAAGCTTTTGCCTGCCAGAACAAAAAAGTCTTCATCATAGGTGGGGGCAACTCGGCTGGCCAGGGTGCAGTTTACCTGTCCAAGTTTGCGGAAAAAGTCAGTATTTTGATCAGAAAGGAAGATTTAAGTGCTACGATGTCCTCTTATTTGATTGATCAGATCAATAGCATCGAAAATATCGAGGTGGTAGGAAGACGAGAAGTAGTACAAGTATGTGGAAAAGAACACCTAGAAAAATTAGTCATTCAAAATGTGGACGACAGTTCCACCTATGAAGCAGCAGCAGATGCCTTGTTCGTTTTCATTGGCGCTCGGCCTTACACGGATTGGCTGGGCGAAAAACTGTTGCGCAACGATAAAGGCTACATCAAAACGGGGAAAGACTTGCTCAATGACCCCCAATTTGAAAAAATATGGAAACGCCAGCGCGAGCCCTTCTTATTGGAGACCTGCCAACCGGGCATTTTTGCTGCTGGAGATGTGCGCTCAGGTGCCATGAACCGGGTCGCTTCTGCCGTAGGGGAGGGTGCCATGGCCATAAAGTTCGTGCATGAATACCTGGCAGAGATTTAGCCCCGCATTTTTACTGAGCTTTTTGTGGTGGGTTAGCGCTGCTCTTATCTGGCCTGTCGGCGAATTTCCACTCAATGACGACTGGGCGTATGCCCGGAATGTTTATTACTTGGTGGAAGAAGGTCGAATCCATTTCAGCGATTGGCCGGCTATGACCTTGATCGTACAGGTGTTGTGGGGCGCTTTATTTTGCAGCTTGTTTGGCTTTTCTTTCACGATACTCCGTTTATCCACCTTAGTTTTGGGGTGGTTAGGCATTTTGTTTTTTCATCGTTGCTTGTCCCTCTATACGCCACATCCCCGTTTAGCGCTTTGGGGTACGTTAATTTTGATGTTCAACCCATTCTATTTTTGTCTTTCCTATTCTTTTATGACGGACGTGCCCTTTGCGGCTTTGATGATACTTTCGATTTTTCACTTTACCAAAGCTTTAGAATCAGAAAAGCTTGGCATTCATTGGTACTTGGGTCTAATATTCGCAGTCTTAGCCACACTGATCCGCCAGCTTGGCTTGTTGACACCTTTGGCTTTTGCTCTGGTTTTTTTACTGCAAAGGAAAGCTATAAAAGCCATCTTGCCGGCAATATTACCGCTCCTGATAACTGGATTTAGTTTAAAAGCCTACACCCTTTGGCTGGAATCTATCCAGGCTCTACCTGCCGTATTCGGGCAACCAACCGAAGTAGTACAACGCCTTTTTTCTGCCCATTTTCTAAAAGAAATAGGGTGGCGATCTGGTGTTATTTTGTTTTATCTCGGCATTTTCTATCTGCCATTCCTGCAAATAGCGCTGAGGCGTCCCCTCCATTATTTGTCCTTATTCTTTGTCCTGCTCGGCACGGGATGTTTGGCAATTCCGGCATGGGAATACCTGCCTACTGGCAATATTTGGAACGACTCCGGACTAGGGCCTATGGTACTAAAGGACACTTACTTCGGTGAAAATTTGCCCCTTTTCTTGAATGCTACCGCATGGAGCATACTTAAATACCTGGGATTTTCAGGTAGCGTTTTCTTATTGTATGCGCTTTTTCGATCCATGCATCGCCCCAAGCGCCCAGCCATTCAATATACGAAACCGCTGTTCCCGGTATTGATTTTGTTGCCCTACTTGCTGTACATGCTTGTGGACTATAATATGTTCGACCGCTACCATATCATCCCCTTTATCCTGGTGCTTCTTATCGCAGGCAGCTCATTGAAAAGATGGGTATTGCCTTTGCCCGGAGCGCTGTTTTTGTTGTTATCGGCCGTATTCTCCATAGCAGGCACCCAATCCTACCTGAGTTGGAATCAAGTACGCTGGAGTATGTTAGAGGGATTGGAAGCCAAAGGCATTCCTCCTACTGAAATAGATGGTGGTTTTGAATACAATGGCTGGCACCAAACCAGTTCACGCCATCCCATCCGCCGCGAGGGCAAAAGCTGGTGGTTCGTAGGCGATGACGAATATGTCATTTCAGGTAGTAGCTTGGATTGCTATGAGGTTGTGGAAAGCAGGCCCTATCGCAGGTGGCTTCCGCCATTTTCGGATACCTTGTACTTGTCCAAACGTCTGGCCTATGCTACCACAGACACCATTTTTTGTGACGCGGAAATTAGCGACAACACGGCCAATCGTCTGGCGACCAACCACCCGGCTTTGTGGCTGGATAATGCCGCTGCTCAGGACAGCCTTTTTGCACATACTGGCAAAAAATCCATTCGTTTAGACGCGTCTCAGGCCTTTGGTTTTACCACACGTTTTACAGGAATCAGCCCATGCGATCATTTTTTGATCCGCGTTTGGCGCAAATCTTCCCTGCACCAAGGCGCAATAGTAGCCTCTGATTTTGAAAACAAATTCTTCTACCTCATAGAGTCGAATAACGTTTTGGAAACAGATGTAAAGGGCTGGGAACTACTGGAGTTGGAATTCACCGTCCCTGAAAACTATCCAGTTGACAATATGGTTCTATACGTATGGCAAAACGCCGATGAACCGACTTGGTGGGATGGTTTTTGGATAGAAAGAAAAAGTCAAAATTAACTTGTTTGAATCAGTTCACTTTTTTCAAAATAATATAACACATGGATTCACTGCGATACCCTATTGGCCGATTCAAGTTTGACCCAGAAAAAGCGCGAGATGTATTTATCCCCTATATCATTGAATTGCCCGATCAACTATCCGCTTTGGTAAGCGAAATGAGTGAAAAACAATTGGCGACGCCCTACCGACCAGAGGGTTGGACGGGACAGCAGGTGGTACACCATGTAGCCGACAGCCACATGAACGCCCTTATTCGGTTCAAATGGACGCTGACCGAGGAGCTGCCAACCATCAAGCCCTACCTGGAAGCCGCATGGGCGCAATTGCCCGATGTGCAATTGCCCGTAGAAATTTCGCTGCAATTGCTGGAAGCTTTGCATGCGCGCTGGGGTGCTTTGCTGGAAAATATGTCGGAAGCGGATTGGAAACGCAAGTTATTTCATCCAGAATCGAAAAGAGAGTTTACGCTGGAGCAAATGCTGCAATTGTATGCCTGGCACGGGCAACATCACATGGGGCATCTGAAATTGATTTTAGGCGCGTAAATTTTCTCTACACCACATCGCGGTTTGTTTAATTCGCCTTTTTTCCGGGTAAAAAGCGGGCAAGTTTGTCTCTTTCCATCCAAAAAACAAGGAGGAAAAAGCACAACAACAGCATGCTATTGACCGCAAACAAAAGCCACATATTGCCAATGAGCCAGGGCCTTAGCCACAGGCTGAGAAAATATATTATCAGACAAGAGAGGATGTAAACCGACATTTTCCCAACGGGATAGTCGATGGGGTAATACTTTCTCCCGGTCAAATAGCTGGCCATAGCCATAAAAAAGTAGCAAGCCAATGCCGCCCAACCCGGGCCGTAATAACCCCAACGCGGAATCAGGTAGTAATTGAGCGCAAGGGTGATAATAGCCCCAATGGTAGCAATATAGCCCCCTATGGCCGTACGGTCGGCGAGCTTGTACCAGATCGAAAAATTGTAATACAATCCTAAAAACAAGTACGCCAACAATAGTAGCGGTACAACTCCCAGCCCCGCTCTAAAGTCCTTCCCAATAAAATATTGGATAATATCGAGGTACAACAAAACCCCCAAAAACACTAAACTTCCAGCAATGGTAAAGGCCAGTGCTACTTGGGCATACAACTGCTTTTTATCCGTACGTGCCGCATTTCTGAAAAAGAAAGGCTCTGCCGCATAATTAAAAGCCTGGGTAAAAAGACTCATCAGCACCGCAATTTTAGACGCCGCACTGAATATGCCCATCATGTTTTTGTTGTATTCCATATCATCTGATGCCAATTCTTTGATCATAGGAATGCCGATGAGTTGGTTGATCACTCCGGCTATACCGACGATAACCAGAGGCCCGGCATAGACCAACATGCGTTTCAACAGCGCCATATCCACCGCCTGGCGCAATCGGAAATAGGCCGGTAACAACAGGAAAAAAATCAGCAGACTAGCAATGCAATTGGAAACAAAAACATATAAAATGCTGTCCTCGGGACGGTAGAAATTTTCAAAACCCGCATACCCAGCTTGCGCTAACAGCGGGCAAAGTTCCAGAAAGAAAAAAACAAAAACAATATTGATGAGGATGTTCAGGGTTTTGAAAATAGCGAACCGAACAGGCTTGTTTTCCAGACGCAATCGCCCAAAAGGAATAGCGGCCAGCGCATCAAAAGCCATGATAAAGGCAAACCAGACCACATACTCCGGGTGCTGTGGATAACGCAATACATTCGCCAAGGGCTGGGCAAACACCACCAACACGAATGTCAACATCGCCGTTATGCCAAATAGCGCTGCTGTGGCGGTGCCAAAGCTCTTCCCTAGCATACCTTCTTCGCTACCGTACCGAAAAAAAGCAGTTTCCAGCCGCCAGGTAAACAACACCATCAACAAAGCAGCCCAGGTATATAGGTCAGAGACCACGCCATACTCATCGGGTTGAAATACCCGGGTAAAGTAGGGCGTCAGAATAACGTAATTAAGCAAGCGGCTGAGGATACTACTAGTACCATAAATGGCCGTTTCCCCTGCCAGTTTTTTAAGCAATGACAAAATACGTGGCGTTTGAAAAATGAGGCTGTAAGTTTAACAGAATTTTATAGCAGCTACTACAACATTGATTAAAATTATTTTTGCCCCAAAAAAATAGTGCTAATTTCACCCGTTGATAATAGTACGTACTATGATTGATGTTGAATTACTGAAGACAATTTGCGAGACTCCCGGTGCCCCAGGATACGAACAGCGCGTCAGACGCCTAGTCGTTGAAAAGGTAAAACCTTTGGTCGATCACCTGGAAATAGACCCTATGGGCAATGTGATTGCTTTGAAAAAAGGGAAGCAGCATAAACGGGTGATGGTAGCTGCCCACATGGACGAAATTGGATTCATCGTAACACATATTGATGAAGACGGATTTTTGAGGTTCCATCCTTTAGGGGGCTTCGATGCCAAAACCCTCACCTCTCAGCGGGTTGTCGTGCACGGTAAAGAAGATATCATCGGTGTCATGGGGGTAAAACCCATCCATTTGATGAAACCCGAAGAGCGCAGCAAAATGATACCCATCAGTGAATATTTCATTGATTTGGGTATGAAAAAAGAGGAAGTGGAAAAACTGGTAGCCATTGGCAATCCCATTACCCGCGAGCGCCAATTGATCGAAATGGGCGATTGTGTTAATAGCAAATCACTAGACAATCGCGTTTCTGTTTTCATCTTATTGGAAGTATTAAAAGCGCTGAAAGACCGAGAAGTTCCCTATGATATTTACGGGGTATTCACCGTACAGGAAGAAGTAGGCATGAGGGGGGCGATGTCAGCAACCCACCGCATCAATCCAGACTTTGGATTTGGCCTCGATGTCACCATCGCTTTTGATGTACCTGGGGCATCATCGCATGAGTATGTGACCAAATTGGGCGAAGGGGCGGCCATTAAAATTTTGGATGGCTCTGTTCTTTCCGACTACCGCATGATCAATTTTTTGAAAGCGGTAGCCATTGAGAAAGCCATACCCTGGCAAGCAGAGATTCTTCCCAGCGGCGGTACAGATACAGCCGGTTTGCAGCGGTATGGCAAACACGGGGCTATCGCCGGGGCTATTTCCATTCCTTTACGGCACATCCATCAAACCATTGAAATGGCTCACAAATCAGACATTCAACACTGCATTGATTTGCTTAGAGAAAGCTTGCTTCAAATTCATCAATACAATTGGGCATTTGAGGGGATGGAATCCATCGGAAATGAACGCTATTTTTAAATCATGACTATGTGGCAGGAAAAAGACCAACAACTGGTAGCTGATTTTACTTTTACAGACTTCAAAGCAGCCTTTGCTTTTATGACCCAGGTAGCCTTGATAGCCGAAAAAATGGATCATCATCCGAATTGGCAAAACGTGTATAATAAGGTTTCTATTGCATTGAGCACCCACGATGCGGGGGGAGTTGTTACAGAAAAAGACCGCTCCTTGGCAAAAGCCATCGATCGTGTTTACCAGCAGTACGGCAATTGATAACAGGCGTTTAGCGCAAACTGGTTTTGGCGCCCACCATAATGGAAAAAGAATTGATGTGCTCTTGAATAGGCCCCAGACCGTCTCCAAAATAATAAAAAGAATATTGGTAATACGGTTGTATAAACAGACTCCATTGAGGTGAAATATAACGCTCCAGCCCCATACCGATGTTGGCTGAAATGAAAGCGTTTTCAGCAAAAGTTCCACCCTCCAACCAGCCCTTACCTTCATCCTTCAAATCTGCAAGAACACTATTTCTAGGAGGTTCGCTGCCCGGTACAGGCGGCGCCATAGGCAAAAAAGAAAATTCTTCCTCTTCCTTCACATCATAGAAAGCTTGAAAAGCAACATGCAAGGAGGCCCCTGTTAGCACATAAGCCCGCCAGCGATTATTATGGATAAAGTTGTACCGCACATTCAAGGGAACATGAACCACACTGAGTTCTGCCGATTGCAAATGGGCGCTATTAATCCCTCTCTGTAAACCACCTTCTATAAATATGGCATCTAAGGGATAATTACGAGCTGAATAATAGGCGCCTGACTCGAGCTCCCACCGATTGAAAGCCAAGCCCAATGTCAATCCTGCGCCATAACCAAATCCATTTCTACGGGTTGGTTCTTCAATTTTTTTCTCTTCATTAGAAGGCACCAAAACGGCAGTATAATCGAAGCTGCCAAACATACCCACCCTCAAGAAAGGCCTTTGTTTGAGCGATTTAATCCTTTTGTCTTGCGCTGAAAGAGTAAACGGCTCTGGGTAGTTCAATTCCTCTAAATCCGTTAGCAACCATTTCAAATCAGCCATGGAGAATGTATTCGAGGCAATGGCTTCGGTCGCGCTTTCCGTTTCGACAGGAATGGAGTTTTCAGTAGATGGAACTTCGCCTTGTCCAACTTCATTTTGATTAGCACTCAAAGCCCCATTTTCTTCCTTCTCCTGTACTGGAAAGGCAGTATTTTCCAGATTTCCTGTTCCCTGATGAGATATTTGCGTTGTTTTCTCTTTTGGCGTAAGGGAGCTTAAGTTTTTAGCACTAGCGAGATCATCAGATGGCAACTTTGAAATTTCTGCCGAATGAACGCCAGGTTCAATTTGTACGCCGATTTTCTGGTTAGAATTTTGCTCTGAATCTTTAAAAAAGGTAGGATCAGCAAGTTTGGTCTGAGCCATGGGCTCTTTAGTAACAAAAGGTTGTTTTTCCCGAGGCGTCCAATGCCATAAAAACAATAACAGCATACTGACCAAGCCAATTTCTGTTAATTTGAGTTGCAGCACCTCTTTTGGCCAATAGAAAATCTCATTCAGTCGGTTTTCCAGCTTGCTCCAATGATTGGGTTGAGCAGGAGCTTCAAGTCGGTGCAATTTGTCGAAAACTACCTCATCCAGGCTTTTTTCTTGCTCCATAGGCTTACCCACAGGAATGCCGATATCGCCCAGTTCCTCGTCTAGCAATTGCTCCATTGCATCCCAGTGTTCCTCATTGAACGCAGGTTGCAAGCCTTCCAGCTTCTGCCTTATCTTCTCGTCAAATGGGTTAGTCTCCTTCTTCATAACCGTACAGTCTCGAACTCAATAGAGATTTTAATTTCAATCGTGCTTTAACCAAATTGGATCGGGAGGTACTTTCGGTGATGTCAAGCATATCAGCAATTTCTTTATGCGAATAGCCTTCCATCACGTAGAGGTTGAACACCGCCCGGTAAGCCGGAGACAGTTGCTGAATGGCCTCTAGTATTTCTTGTTCTGTGCATTGGCTTATAGCATCCGCATCGTTGGTATGCAATTGATAAGCCTGTTCCAAATCTTCCGTGCGGCGGCGAATATTTTTTCTATAAAAATCAATGGCCGTATTCACCATAATCCGCCTAATCCATGCAGGCAGGGACGTCCCTGGCTGATATTTGTTGATATTGACAAATACTTTGATGAAACCTTCGTGTAAAATATCAATGGCTTCGTTTTCGTCGTTGGCATAGCGCAGGCATACGCCCATCATCACGCTGTAGTGTTCTTCATACAGCATCTTCTGTGCCCAGCGATCGCGTCGGATGCAGGCTTTGATTAGTTCTTTCTCATCGTATTCCAACGGCAAAGCAATATCCATCTCAGATCAAGTTTGCCAAGTTAAGCCAATTTGTCAAAATAGGAAAATATAGGGCGTTTAAGTAACACAGAAAAATTAAGTTTCCGATTTGTCCTTACCCTAGCGGGCTAAACGGTTCATTTTAAGTGTGTCCGCTAGGGTAAGGACTTTGATAAATCGGGAAGTAATTTTTTGTACACTACTAAATAGATGAACGACCAGCACTTCTTGAATGCTGCGCAACAGAGAAAAGTTTTCTATTCCAAATCAGGCAATGATAAATTATATGTTTTTTTTGTTTTGAAATAAAAATTTTTGTTTTTAAAAGAGATTTTAATTTTGTACCTTTGAGCGAACACACTTCAGCACACAAAAATGAACGAAGCAGGAAATAACAATTCCCCAAACGGACAAAACGGGCATATCATTACCTTAAAGGGCATGTACAAGGATTACTTCTTGGACTATGCTTCCTATGTCATTTTGGAAAGGGCTGTCCCCACGATTGAAGATGGATTAAAGCCGGTGCAACGGCGCATTTTGCATGCCATGCGCGAAATGCACGATGGGCGCTACCATAAAGTAGCCAATATCATCGGGCAAACCATGCAGTTTCACCCCCACGGCGATGCTGCTATTGGGGAAGCGCTGGTTAATTTAGGCCAAAAAGACCTGCTTATTGACCCTCAAGGCAACTGGGGTGACCCCCGAACGGGTGATGATGCTGCGGCAGCGCGTTATATTGAAGCCCGGCTCACCAAATTCGCCTTAGACGTCGCTTTTAACCCACAGACAACCGAATGGCAAATGAGCTATGACGGCAGGAAAAAAGAGCCGATCAACTTGCCCATGAAATTTCCCCTTCTGTTGGCACAAGGCGCTGAAGGGATTGCGGTTGGTCTTTCGACCAAAATATTGCCCCACAATTTTGTAGAACTCATCAAAGCCTCAATCAAACTCCTACAAGGCAAAAAAGTAAAAATATACCCCGATTTTCAAAGTGGCGGTTCGATTGATGTGAGCGACTACAACAGTGGCCGCCGAGGCGGAAAGGTGAAGGTGCGCGCCAGAATTGAGCAACTCGACAAAAAAATACTGGTTATTAAAGACCTGCCTTACGGCGTAACCACCCTATCGCTGATTGAGAGCATACTCAAAGCCAATGATAAGGGCAAAATAAAGATCAAGAAAGTAGTGGACAATACGGCTCAGGACGTAGAAATCCAGGTAGAACTAGCGCCTGGTATTTCACCCGATGTCACCATGGATGCCCTCTATGCATTTACCTCTTGTGAAGTGTCCATTTCCCCCAACGCCTGTGTCATTATTGACAACAAACCCCATTTCATGGGCGTGGAAGACATTCTGGAAATTTGTACCGAGCAAACCAAAGAATTGCTCCGGCAGGAACTGGAAATCCGCAAAGCCGAGTTGCTGGAAAAGCTGCATTTCGCCAGTTTGGAAAAAATATTCATCGAAAAACGGATATATCGCGATATAGAAGAATGCGAAACCTGGGAAGCCGTTCTGGCAACCATCGACACCGGCTTGAGGAAATATGTACGCGTACCATCTGAGGACGCTCTGCCAGGCGATGAGCGTTTGCTGTTGTTGCGAGATATTACCGAAGAAGACTTGATTCGCCTGACGGAAATCAAAATCAAACGCATTTCCAAATACAACACCTTCAAAGCGGATGAGTACATCGCCAATTTGGAAGAAGAACTGAAACAGGTGCAACATCACCTGGATCACTTGGTGGAATATGCCATTGCCTATTATGAAGACCTATTGGAAAAATACGGCAAAGGCAAAACACGCCAAACTCAAATTATGGAATTCGATAACATCGAAGCCACCCAGGTGGTCGCCAATAACGCCAAGCTTTATGTGAATCGCGCGGAAGGCTTCATCGGTACAGGTCTGAAAAAAGACGAGTTCGTTTGCGACTGTTCGGATATTGACGACATCATCGTTTTCCGAAAAGATGGCAAATTCCAAGTCAGCCGCATCGCCGATAAGGTATTTGTCGGCAAAGACATCCTGCACGTTGCCGTATGGAATAAAAACGACGAACGCACCACCTACAATTTGGCCTACCTCGATGCAGCTACCGGACGAGCGATGGCCAAGCGATTCAACGTAACGGCCATCACGCGCGACCGGGAATACGACCTCACTTCCGGCGCCCCCAATTCCAAAGTCTTGTATTTCACACCCAACCCAAATGGGGAGGCTGAGATAGTCAACGTACAACTCAGCCAAAGCAGCCGGGCCAAAATCAAAAATTTTGACTTCGACTTTGGAGAACTGGAAATCAAAGGGCGCAGTGCGAAGGGAAATATTCTGGCTCGTTATCCGGTTAGAAAAATCACCTTGAAAGAAGTTGGCAAGTCCACCCTTGGCGCTATGAAAATATGGATGGATGAGGTGAGTGGCCGCCTCAATGCGGATGGCAGAGGTAAGTATCTGGGTGCTTTCGATACAGGTGATAATTTGTTATTGGTTTTCAAAGACGGGACTTATGAATTGGTCGAAATGGACATGAACCGCCGCTTCGATCCTGCTGAGTTGGTTCATATTGGCAAATTCAAACCCGACCAAATCATCAATGCCATCCATTTTGATGGAGAAAAAGGCTGGACAATGGTCAAGCGATTCGCCATAGAAACCAGTACGGTCAATCAAAAATTTTCCTTCCTTACCGACCATAAAGCCAGTAAATTGCTTTTTGCTTCGCTTGAAGATGCGCCAGTGGTTTCCTATTCGATGAAACTCAATTCAAAAAAAGTAGAAGGCACCCTGAATATCGCCGAATTTGTTGATGTGAAGGGCTGGAAAGCCAAAGGCAACAAACTGAGCGACCAAAAGCTCATGCAGGTTAAGTTAATTGAAAGTCCGAAAGAAGAAATATCCAATCAGGAAGCGGAAATCACAGAAGCTACCATCCCGGATAAATTCAAAACAGGCGATAGCATCGAATTTGATGTGGAGCCGAATGGGCAAGCAAAGCTGTTCTAAGTTTCTGGAAACGATCTAAGCAATTGTCAACATCGTTTTCCCTAATTATTAACCTCATAAACCAAATACCATGATCAACCAAGATCGTCTTTGGAAAGCCATCCTCGAGGATTTCTTTGTAGAAGCTGTTCAATTCTTTTTTAAAGATTTGTTTCTTCAGATCAACTGGCAACAAGGATATGAGGTCTTGGATAAAGAACTGCGCGAAATTTTTCCCAATTCAGCTGAAAATGAACGCCGGGCAGATTTACTGGTCAAAGTTTTTTTGCAAGATGGAACGGAACAATGGATTCTTATTCATGTTGAAATACAAGGGTATAAGGACGACAATTTTGCCAAGCGGATGTTCACTTATTTTTACCGCCTCACAGACCGTTTTAATGTACCTATTGTTGCGCTGGCTCTTTTTACAGATGCCGACAAAAATTGGTGTCCCGATCGTTATGAAGTAAGCTATGTTTCAACCCACCTAATTTATAAATATGCTACCTTCAAGTTGGCTCATTACCAAGCAGCGGATTTCGATATTATTCAAAACCCCTGGGCGATGGTCATGCAGTCAGCGTTAATCGGGCTAAAAAAACAATGGAAAGATGAAGCTTTACTTGAAGCAAAGGTCAATTTATACCGTAAACTTCGAGAAAAAGGCTATAATCAGGAACAAAGCAGGCACCTGTTACAGTTTATAAAATATTATGTTCGCTTTCACAGAAAAGATTTTTTTCATAAATTTGAACATGTCATTCAATCCATTAACCAAGACAAACCGACGTCCATGGGAATTATTGAACTGGTAAAAGAACATCTCTTGCAAGAAGCCAAAGAACAAGGACTCGAACAAGGGCATGAACAAGGACTTGAACAAGGACTTGAACAAGGCGAACTAAAAAAAGCCATAACAGGCATTCGGAACATGACTAAATTGAATTTCGAAGCCGCTGTCATGGCCAGTATTCTTAATGTCCCTGAAGAATTTGTGCTCGAAATAAAACAACAATTGCTCCAAGAACCACAAATTGTTGCCCGCTTGCAAGCAAGCCATTCTAACACGCAACAAATTGCACAGGAACTGGAAGTTCACCCACTTCTAGTAGCCGTGATAAAGGGCGAATGACCAGTGTGCTTGTGAGAATGCATTCCAACGAATGTTTTTCAAGCACCTATACGGCTCACTCTAACACGGCTACACGCCCTGGCGAGTCCCAACTTCGCACTTCATTTTGATAGTACAAATAGGCACAAGAGGCAGGTGATTCAAAATGTCCCGGCATATTGGCTCGTAAGTCTAGGCCAATGCTTTTTTCCGCACTTCCTGTCATTTTTTCAAAATAAAAAACCAGCGAACCATCCAGCCATTCGTAATAATCAAAAACTCCTTCTTCCCCCAATTTTTTCAATTGCCAAAGTTGGGGGCTTAACCCGGCGGGGATGCCCACTTCCAGCATAGGGGTTGGCAGATCGCCAGTGGTATTGTTTTGAAGCCTACATTCCAACCTCAAATACCCTCCTGTAGCAGCCGTATTTTGGAGGAGCGCGGTTTGAAGCGACAATGGGCAGTTTTCGTTGGATGGCGGCGCTGTAGTAGTATATTGAACGCTCAGATCAATGGGTAAAGGCTGCTTGGTTTTTTCAAACTGTACCCGAATCTGTTGTTTTTCTTCAGTAAGAAAAGCGCCCAGCCCCGCTATTTGGATGCGCCCTTCCTGATTGGCTTCATAAGCTTTCCGATTTACTTCTTTCCCATTGACATATACGACAATTGTACCATCCTCCTGTGTTTTGTTGTAAACGCGGGCATATTCAGTCAAAGCTTTCAGCGCCAGCACCGTGGATTGGGTATGGCCGAAGCCATAGGCATTTCTACAGGAATGGATGAACTTAATGGCCTGTTGTACCGATTGCGGCTGCCTTTTGCTGCGCGTAAATGCCAATGCGGCCAGCGCTGTTGTTTCTATTTCCAGGGTTTTTCCTGTTGAACATACAATAGAGGCGGTTTTTCCTTCCCAACTGCCATCGCTCCGTTGCATTTCAGCGAGTATGTCAAGTACGTCGTTGCTGCGTATATCCTCTTGTGCGATCAAGGCATTGGCCAAAAGGCCCAAGCAGTAAGGGTCTCTACTTTTTAAAGCAGTTTGATAAACCCGCTCCAATTCCGCTTTGATTTCTTTGCCAAAACCCGCCTCTGACAACGCCCAAACGATATAAGCATCTCTTACGCCCTCTCCGCCTTGCCAACTGTGTAAAGCGGAGCTGCCATTCTGCCAACTGCCTTTGCCATCGCGTTTGTTCAGCAGCCATTGAGCCGTGCGGGCAATCATCTTCTCATCCACCGGAAACACCCGGCGCATATCGACAAACTCCATAATGCCATAAGCAGTAAGCGCTTCATGTCCTGGATCCTTGCCGAACCAATGAAAACCGCCGCTTGGCGATTCATAGCCAACCAGTTTTTTGTAGGCATTTGCCAAATAAGCCTTGGCTTTTTTCTCTATTTCAGGATTGTTTTTTCCGCTTTGTTCCAGCAAATCCAACACCAACAAATTGGGATAGTTGCTGCTGGACACTTGTTCAAAGCACCCACTGGGCTGGCGAATCATGCTTTCTACCCCGTTTATCAACTCATCCAGCGAACTGGCATACACATCTAAAGTCGCTTCAATGCTGCCGTCTATTGGCGCTTTAATTTCTATGGTAAAGTCCTGCTGAAGGGCTAGACCTGAATAATGGTTTTCGATAGGATACCCTCTTGGGCGGACATCAAACTTCCCTTCCCAGGTTTCTGTACCCTCAGCAGTAGTAAAAAGGAGCCTCAGTTGATTGTGTTCGCCTTTTTGAGTAAGCAGCAACGGCAATAGGATTTTTTGGGTGCCTCCTGCTTCCAGGCATATATCTTGTTGAACTTCTTTTAATAATATTACCTGCTCTGGCAGTTGCCAGTCCAGTTTGCCGCATAGCTGCTGCTGGCTGTGATTGCTCAAACTAATGGGTAGCAAAAGCGTATCCTGTGTCAACAAACTACTTGGCAGGCGGGCATCGAGTGAAAAAAGAGATTGGGTATAAAAACGGTGGACACCTTCCCCCATATTCCCGTCCAATCCAAAGCCTTCTACCACTACCCGAAAGGCAGAAACGGCATCGGTAGTGTATAAACGAAGAGAAGCCTTACCCGACTCATCGGTTAGTACCTGAGGATTCCAATACAGACAACTGCGATAATCCTTCACCGGTTGTGCGCCTGATTCCAGAGCTTCAAATTCAGGGCTGTAAAAGCTACGGGATTGATCATGCAGCTTTAATTTTTGTCTTATCTTCTCTGTGTTGTTCCCGGTATAAGGTATTACTTCATAGCCTTGTAAATCATTTGGTAATCCACCTTCCAACCTAAATTTGATGGGAACATTATACAAGACATTGACAGGCCGCCCTCTTTGCTTGCCTGGTATCCAACGAATATCAGCTTCCTCCATAAGTTCGATAACGCGAAGGGCTTCCTGGCCACATCCCCCGCCAATATCTCTGACAATATGGGCATTACTTACTTGGCCATTTTTGTCAACTACAAACTGCACTACTGTAGTTCCTTCAATACAAACATCCCTAGCGAGCGCCGGGTAGCGCAGGTTTTGATACAGAAACTCCAGCATTTTCCTGTTAGAACAGGCCAATTCCTCCTCCTTGGAGGGGACGTTTTCACAACCCGGAAAACGCGGCATGTCTTCCACGATTTTGAAAATTTCCTCTATAGCAGGTGCAGGCGGCGGCGGTGGCGGCGGCGGTGGTGTAATATTTCCAGCTCGCTCAACAACGTCTTCTTTTTTTACCACCACTACTGCATTTTCATCCATAGCCTGATCCAAAAAGATCACCTCTCTGTCCTCTGGAATGATTTCTGCCATAGGTGGTGGTGGTGGTGGCTCTGCACTACGCGGCGGCTCGGCATCCAATTCATCGTCATTTTGATTTCCTTTTATACGAATGCCATCGATGTAATAATCGGTTGCACCCGTTCGGGCACCCCGAATGATAACAGGCTGGCCCTCGTTTTCACTTGGTAAACCAGCTGTCGTTGCCATCAGGGCATTGATGTTCCGGGTAGGCAGGTTTCTGATTTGTTCAGACGTTAGCACAGCACCAGTAGTCGTATTGTCCTGTTCGATCAGCGGCACTTTATACTCCGTAACTGTGATGGTTTCCAGGGTGATGCCTTTCTTCATCCAAGCACTTAGTCTGGCTTTTTTGCCAGTAGGCAGCCATATATTTTTAACCCAATTGGTGGAATAGCCCATCAAGCGAAATTCGAGTTCATAGGTACCCGAATCCAGGTTTTTGAATTCAAAACTGCCATCCCAATCGGCCTCTATGCCTTGTACAAACTTTTCATTTTTCCAAAGCAACACATTCGCAAAGGGCAGCGGGGTTCCCGATTCGGCATCTAGTGCTTCGCCTCGGATAGAAACCTGCCGATCTGGTTCAATCACCAATTGATATGCCTTTCGACTCAAAAGGTATTGTTGTTTGCCGTAGTTCCTGATAGAAAAAGTACCCGCATACGCTTCGGATTCAATATCCAAATCACTGACTACATCCAGCACTACTTTTTCAAATTGGAAAAATCCGTTTTCATCCGTCACAGCAAACAAATTCTGAGGCAACAAAACAACGGTCGCCTCGGCTATTGGTTCGCGATTTTTATTGAGCACCTGCCCGCCAATATTGGCCTTTTCACTATTATCAACCAATAACATATCGGGTGAATTGGTTGTCAGGATTTCCGGCCAGGACCATTTGCGCCAGCCCTGGGTCAACATCAGGTAATCCAGGGCCTGGCGCGCCTTTGGTTCTTTGGGATCGAAATAAAAATTGGGTTCTTCTACTTTTCCTTTTAGCTCGGATTCCAGCAGCATATAGGCCAGTAAATGGCCCTGTTTGTCATCGGCGAATGTGAGCAGGTTATCATCCGTAACGGCTAGGGAGAAATTCCCCACCACGGGTTGTCCGTCTGCGTCGGTGACCTGCACATCCAACTGCACTTCTTCTCGAGGCAAGTATTTTTCCTTGTTCGTTTTGATGTCAATATTCAATTTTTTATCGGGATGAAGCATCGCCAAGCGTTCGCATCGAGGCTGTTTGTTTTCATCAAAAAGGGTAAAAGTAGCGATGCCCATTGGCCAGTCTTTGGTGCTTATCTTGACCGTAGCAGTGCCGGCCGTGAGCGTTATTTTTTGCTCCAACAGTACGCTCCCAGCACTGATACCGCTTAGGAAAATAGGGCCATCATACCCCCGGGCTTGTATCTTAAAGGCTATCTGGCGATCGTCTTGCGCCATCAGGCTCAAGGACAAACCTTCTTCCTGTGCTTTTGGCAGTAAAAATTCTTGTGCATTCTGGGCGGGCTGGGTTAAACGAGCCAGGTACTGATGCCCTGCTTCCATATTCAACTCAAAACTCCCCATGCCCTGATGGAAACTGCTAAATCGCGCTACTTCCGCCCCGTTTTCATTATAAACAATACCTGCTACATCGGCAGGCTTGCCAAACTCATTGATAGCTTTGAAGGCCATTTTATGCACTACTCCGGCCAAGGCATATCCGCCTTCCGGCAAAAATTGTAGGTCGATCTGATTGAGCTGAATGGGAATGGCTCTGGAGATGGATTCATTGAACTCATTGTATTCGAGCTGAACAGCCAACAAGCCATCATTGCTTTGGAGTGCGTTGGGCAGTCTAAAGCGGATATAGCACCGCCCCTCTGCATCGGTTTTTCCCTGGGCAATGGGCTGCGGCATCCCTGACAAATAAACCTGGTGTTCGAAAGGATAATTGGCCAGGGCTTGGTTTTGCAAATCGAATAAGTCTAGTCGGGCGACAACTTCATCGCCTGGCCCAAATGCTTTGCGCTCAAATTCCAACTGCATTTTCAAGCGCGGCAGGCTGGCCTTGTTGACACTAATTTCCCGCTCAAACAGGCTGTTTTCGTTTTTCATCCAGCGGGTATAGGCCTGGATTTTATAAATGCCGCCCACGCTATTTGCTGGCAATTCAAAATCCCCGGGAGCGCTCCCATAAAAAGCGGCCAATTTTTTTTGTTGGATCACTTTACCCTTTGGATCTAGTAATTGTACATGAACAAAGTGGCTTTGCTCAGCGGGCAAATGCGTAAAAGCATCCCGCAAATAGGCTTTGAACCAAACGTCTTCACCTGGTTGAAAGATGGTTCGCTCCAGGTGCAAGTACACCTTTTCAGGCGATGCCGCCGCCCAATAAGCTTTCCACCTTTGCTCCAAGCGCTGAAAAAAAGGATCTTTATAAGGTACCAAGGTGAATGCCCCACTAATGAATAGGGTCAGCGCAGCGAAATGTAGCCATTGTTTTTTCATAGCTTTTGTTTTTATGGGATAAGCGGAAGCCCCTTCGGCTTATTTGTCCACAAGCCGTCCAGGAATTGCACCAATTGTTGTTGAATACGTGCCACCAAACCGCCTTTTTGTTCTGCATAATTGCGTCAAAAAAGGGAAGGCAACCAGCACGGGTGAGTAAAACCGCCTTTTGGATGTATAGATGCTGTTGGGGGGCGTTTGGGTGGGTAGTTACACTTTCCTTTATACACCAACGCGATTTGGGGTGATTACGCTAGCCACACATAGCTAATTATAGCCCATAGTGTCGGTGCGATTTGAAATCACGCCTACACTTGCCAAATACTGACTCCCCTCCTATCGTCCCTTTAAAGAACAGCGCTGCTAGTCGCACATTTTGCCGTTTTTTGATTTAGGTGGCAAGGGAAACAAGGGAACCTTCAATGTTCAAGCAAGGCTGCTAAACAATCAAAAGTGTCTCATCAAACCAAACATCTTCATAACCGCCTTCTCCAATTAAGTACCTATAACCAGGGGTAAGGCTAGAAATTTCATTGTTTCGTATCGCCATTCTTTCAAATGCCAGCGGTGTAATGGAAAAAAGAAGCCCGGGTCTTCTGAAAAATCTTCTCCAGCCCAAAAATACCATCCCCAAGTTTCTCCCTCCTGAGGATGCCTTAGCCCATTAATTGGGAACACGTTAATATCAGATAAATTAATCGAAACCCCAACCTTAGAGTTTGGTTGTGGCGTACAAATATCAGCCTCGTAACTCTCACAAATCATTTTCTGGCTTTTACTAATCTCCTCCATAAAGTTTAAATATCTGCTTAACTCGCTACCTTGTTTTGAAGAACATGTTGGTCATTGAAGTTGTACTGAATTCACGTCTCGCATTTTGATTTCATCAATAGATTTTAGTCTATTTTATAATTTTTCTTATTCCAGCCAGCATATCCGCCACATAAAACAGCCCCAGCCCCGAATACCTAGTCTTTCCCCAAGTATTTGCTAAAGCAGGCGGTTTTTTGAACTTTTTTTATCAAATCAAATTGAAAGAACAACACAAAGATTAGAAAACAAAACCACATGTACCATGCAAATTCCCATCGCCAGCGACCTACAAACACAGCTCACCACCGCCGTAGCAGACTGGTTAGCAGCAAAAGGGTATGAGCCGATCCCATACGGAGCATTATTAGGCGGCTCTACACCCTGGCCCACAGTAGGACACGAAATAGCCTCCCTAGTTGGAGCAGGTCAATTCCAGCAAGCCATCTTGTTCTGTTGGACGGGTACGGGCATCAGCATTGCTGCCAATAAAGTACCGGGCGTTCGGGCGGCTTTGTGCTGGGATGCCGAGACGGCACGCGGCGCCAAGAAATGGAACGATGCCAATATTTTGTGCCTGAGCTTGCGCTACACCTCCGAAGCAGTGGCCAAAGAAATCCTGGAAGCTTGGTTTTCAACTGAGGCCAGCGCCGATGCCGATGACCAAGCTTGTTTGCGGATGTTGGAAGCAATGGAAAAAAGGCCATAACGCTCTTTTGTTGGCAAACAGCTCGCTTTCCAATCTGTCAAAACCAATTCTAATTCGTACCTTGAGCGGCAAAGCAATAGCATGATCATGAAAAAAAGCATCAAATGGCTGTCCGGCATCGCCATAGGGGTACTGCTCTTGGGCTTAGTGGCATTCAAGTACCTGGATGTACCCAAACCGGACACGGTAGCCACCCCCGAAGCGGATGAACTGGCACTCCAAATGTTCGAGGCCATCAACAAGGCAGCTTGGGATACCACCCATTACGTTGGCTGGACTTTCCGGGACAACCGACATTTTGTATGGGATAAATTTGCCCAAAAGGTGCAAGTTCAATGGGAAGACTATAAAGTTGTGATACACACCGACCGCCCGGAAGGACGGGCTTTTCAAAATGGCGCGGAACTAAAAGATGAAGCCCAGCGCAATGCCGTGGATAAAGCCTGGTCTTTGTTTTGCAACGATTCTTTTTGGCTCAATGCCCCAGCCAAGGCATTTGACCCCGGCACCAAGCGATCATTGGTCGATCTGGAAGAAGGCGGCACTGGGCTGATGGTCGAATACAGCAGTGGCGGCGTAACACCGGGAGATTCCTACCTTTGGATTTTGGATGAGAACTATTTGCCTAAAGCTTGGCGCATGTGGGTATCCATCATGCCCGTAGGCGGTGTAGAAACCAGTTGGGAATCCTGGACAACCATCAGCACCGGTGCAAAATTGGCTGAAAAACACATTTTCCAGGGCAATTCCAACACACTAATTATCAGTAACATTCGCGGAGGTGCTACGTTAGCATCCATCGGCGTTGAAAAAGACCCTTTTAAAATATTAGATTAACCCTTATATGCACCTCAGCGAGATCATCAATCATTTGGGAGAGAACAGGGCGCAATATTTTCAGGCCGTTTCCCCTCCCATTATCCAGTCCAGCAATTTTGCTTTTCCGACCTTGGATGCCTTCCGGCAGGCCATTGCCAATGAATTGGACGAACACATCTATACCCGCGGCAATAACCCGACTGTAGCCATATTGCGCCAAAAATTGGCAGCGCTAGAGCGGGCAGAAGATGCCTTGGTTTTTGGCAGTGGTATGGGCGCCATTTCCGCTGCCGTAATGGCCAATGTCAAAGCTGGCAGCCATGTGGTTTGCGTGAATGCCCCCTATTCCTGGACGAAATTGTTGTTGACCAACTACCTGCCCCGTTTTGGCGTAAGCCATACTTTTATAGACGGAAAGGACCTGGGCGAAATTGAAAAAGCCATACAGCCCAACACGAGTCTGATTTATCTGGAAAGCCCCAATTCCATGACATTTGAGCTACAGGATTTGCGCGCATGTGCCGCATTGGCAAAAAGCAAAGGTATCGTCACTTGTGTGGACAACAGCTATGCCTCCCCGCTCTATCAGCAGCCCATTGAAATGGGAGTTGACATCGTGGTTCATTCCGGCACCAAATACCTGAACGGGCACAGCGATGTAGTAGCTGGTGTGTTATGCAGCAACAAAGCCATGATTCAAAAAATCTTTCAGGAAGAGTACATGAATTTAGGCGGCATTCTATCCCCACACGATGCCGGGTTAATGATTCGAGGGCTGCGTACCCTGCCCTTGCGCTTGCAACAGAGCAATGAGAGTTGTCTCAAAATAGCCCGGCATTTGGAGCAACACCCCAAAGTAGAACGGGTATTGTATCCATTTTTGCCCTCGTTCCCACAGTATGAATTGGCACAGCAGCAGATGAGCGGAGCAGGTGGGCTGTTTTCCTGCTACCTGCGCACCGACCATATTTCAAAAGTGGAGGCCTTTTTTGAACGCCTTCAGCGATTCTTGTTGGCAGTATCTTGGGGCGGGCATGAGTCCTTGATTATTCCAATGGCTGCTTTTCATATTCCCGGTAAGCCTACGCCGAGCTTGCCCTGGAATTTTGTGCGATTTTACATTGGATTAGAAGATCCAGATTGGCTGATAGAAGATTTAGAACAAGCATTAACTATTTTATAAAAATGAAAAAAGTAGTCGTGCTCAGCGGGGCGGGTATCAGCGCCGAGAGCGGCATCAAGACCTTTCGCGACGCAGATGGCCTTTGGGAAGGCCACGATGTGATGGAAGTGGCATCGCCTGAAGGCTGGCATAGGAATCCGGCGCTGGTGCTGGATTTTTACAACCAAAGGAGGCGGCAATTGCTGGAAGTACTGCCCAATGCGGCACACCACGCCCTGCAACAACTGGAAGCAGCATACGAGGTTTGTATCATTACGCAAAACGTGGACGATCTGCACGAACGGGCAGGCAGTCAAAATGTGCTACACCTGCATGGCGAATTGCTCAAATCGCGCAGCAGCAAACGCCACGATCTGGTGTACGATTGCCGGGTGGACATCCGCTTGGGCGATACTTGCGAATTGGGCAGCCAGCTGAGGCCACACATCGTTTGGTTTGGAGAGGAAGTGCCCTTGATTCCGCGAGCTGCCATGGAAACAGCCGAAGCTGATATTGTCATCATTGTAGGGACTTCCATGCAGGTCTATCCCGCAGCAGGCTTAGTGGGCTATGCCCCGCGAGGTGCTGCCATTTACTACATCGATCCCAAACCTGCCGAAAGCTATGAACTGCTGCTGCGGGCTAATTATAACGTTTTGGCAGAAAAGGCAAGCAGCGGCGTGGCGCGGGTAGTGGACAAATTGATGGGGCGTTGAGCCCTGGGAAAGCCGACAATCGCTTTGTTTCAGGTTTCAAATTTCAGAACAGGTCAACCAGAAACTTGAGACCAGAAACCACCCGTCTGAGCCGGGCAGGAAAACTTGAGACCAGAGACCTGAAACCTGAGACCTGCATCAACCATCAATATCAACACCATGCAACTTATCATCCATACCTTTGAATTACAGCTCCGGCACACCTTTGCCATATCGCACGAGTCGCGCAAAGTGATGCCTTCTTTGATTGTGGAATTGCGCCAAGATGGCCATTCCGGGTTTGGCGAAGCCACAGAAACCCGCTACTATGGCATACACCTGAACGACATGGTGGCTAAATTGGAGGCCTTGCGGCCTACCATTGAAAACATGCATTGGGATCTACCAGAGGTGTTTTGGGAAAAAATGCGCACTTATTTGCCAGATGATCCCTTCATCCTCTGCGCCTTGGATCAAGCGGCGCATGATTTGTATGGAAAGCTGTTGGGCAAAAACGTTTACCAGCGCTGGGGTTTGGACTTGCACGACGACATGCCCCTGTCGAACTACACCATCGGTATCGCCCCTATCGAAGAAATGGTCGCCAAAATGGAAGAAATGCCCTGGCCCATTTACAAAATCAAATTGGGTACCGACCGCGACCTGGAAATCATACAAACCCTGCGCAAACACAGCGACGCCATTTTTCGCGTGGACGCCAATACGGCTTGGTCGGTGGAACAAACCCTGGAAATCGCCCCATACCTCAGGGATTTGGGCGTAGAATTCATCGAACAACCCCTAAAAGCAAACAATTGGGAAGGCATGAAACAGTTGTATGGAAAATGTGTCCTCCCCATCATGGCCGATGAAAGTTGCCATATAGAAACAGATGTTGCCCGTTGTTATGGTTTCTTCGACGGCGTGAATGTCAAGCTGATGAAATGCGGCGGGCTAACGCCTGCTTTGCGCATGGTGAAAGCAGCACGTATGCTGGGGCTAAAAGTCATGACCGGTTGTATGACCGAATCATCGGTAGGTATATCGGCCATTGCCCAGTTGTTGCCACTGCTCGATTATGTGGATATGGACGGGGCCCTGCTGTTGAGCAACGACCCGGCCACCGGCGTAGAGGTTACGCCACAAGGCGCTGTATTTCCCTCAAGTTTAAAAGGCACAGGTGCAGGATTAAGGCGTTAGCAGCGCCGATACTTAGAGAAATGTGTTCAAAAAACATACATTTCTCTAAGTATTGCTTCAATAACTAGAGAAATGTGCTATTTTTATGCTGATTTCTCTAATTATTTGGTATATCATGGCAGCCATTATCATCGGTCGGGAAAAAGAACGAGTTAAGCTCAATCAGTTGTTGACATCCAATCAATCTGAATTTCTAGCGCTTTACGGCAGAAGGCGGGTGGGAAAAACCTTTTTGATCCGGCAGCATTTAAAAGACTTCATTGTTTTTGATCTTTCAGGTTCTCGGGATGGCTCAAAGGAACAGCAATTGCTGAATTTTTACACCGAGTTACGCTTTAGAACTTCCAAAGATCAAGCCTTAAAAAGTCCTAAATCTTGGCAAGAAGCATTTCAGCTTTTAGCCGATTACCTGTATACTCTACCACCAATAGACGGTAAGCATGTTGTTTTTTTAGACGAAATGCCCTGGCTGGATACCCCAAAGTCAGATTTCACCTCCGCACTGGAGTTTTTCTGGAATCAACACGTTTCCAGGATGGATCATATCTTGCTGATTGCTTGTGGGTCAGCTTCCTCCTGGATTCGGAAAAAGCTTATCAACGCCAGAGGTGGGCTTTACAATCGCGTTACCCGCCGAATGAAATTAGCGGCGTTTACTTTGCACGAAACAGCATTGTTTGTAAAGGAGTTAGGTGTAAACCTGCCTCAGTACCAGCTATTGGAATTATATATGGTTATGGGGGGTATCCCTTTTTACCTAAAGGAAATAGAAAAAGGCAAAAGCGCCACTCAACTCATTGATGAAATCTGTTTTTCACCCCAAGGTCTATTGTACGAAGAATACCAACAGCTATACCATTCTCTTTTTAGAAATGCCACGCCCCATATCGCCATAGTGGAGCTATTGGCCTCGCGTCCTCAAGGGTTGAGTAGGCAGGAAATTGTCGATGGCACCAAAATAAGTGAAGGCCAACTTTCCAAAGCACTAGATGAACTGGCCGAGTGCGACTTTATCAGCCTATACCAGCCCTTTCAGCGCAAAAAGAAAGACGCTGTTTACAAACTTACAGATTTATACTCCTTGTTCTACCTCAAGTATATCCAACCCAATAAAGGTGCAGGCAAGAAAATCTGGGAACAACTCTCTAAACAAAGCACCTACACCGCATGGAGCGGCTATGCCTTTGAAAATATATGTATGTTGCATATCGACCAGATCAAGTCCGCACTTGGGATAAGCGGCGTTTACACCCAACACAGCGCCTGGAAATTCAAAGGCAACGATACCCTTCCAGGTGCTCAAATCGACATGGTCATTGATCGGGCAGACCAGATCATTCATATTTGTGAAGCCAAATTTACTAAAGAACCTTTCGCCCTCCATCAGGACTATACCCACCAATTGAGATTAAAAAAAGCCATCTTCAAACAGGCCACTCAAACCAAAAAAGCGGTTTTTACCACCCTCTTGACGACTTACCCCGCTTTGCAAAACAAGTATTACCTGGAAGAAGTGGACTCAGAAATCACCATGGATCACCTTTTTCACGCTTAGTAACACGGTTCATTTTAAGTGGGTCCGCTAGTGCTGTCGGCACTAGGGTAAGGGCTTCGATCAATTGGGAAGTAATTTTTTGCACACTACTTAGTTGCTATAGTCCCCCAAAATCTCCGCACAATTGCCTATTTTTCGCGGCAAATTCCGATTGATGGCAAAAAACATTATATCCTATAACGTAAACGGCATAAGATCCGCCCTGAGCAAAGGCTTACTGGACTGGGTAAAAGACGTGTCGCCGGATGTCCTGTGCATCCAAGAAACCAAAGCCCACCCCGATCAGGTGACGGAAAAAATATGGTTTGAGGAATTGGGCTACGAACACCATTGGCATTCCGCTGAGAAAAAAGGGTACAGCGGTGTGGCTGTTTTTACCCGCCAAAAACCTCAAAAAGTAGTGATAGGCTGCGGGATGGACTTGTACGACCGCGAAGGGCGCATCATCCGTTTGGATTTTGAAGGATGGAGTCTGTTGAATTGCTATTTTCCATCAGGTACCAGCGGCGATGAGCGCCAGGCTTTTAAAATGACTTTTCTGGCTGATTTCTTCGATTGGATCAAAGAACTCAGGGAATCACATCCCAACTTGATCATCGTGGGCGACTACAACATCGCGCACCACCCGATTGACATCCACGACCCGGTTGGGAACAAAAAAAGTTCGGGCTTTTTACCTGAAGAGCGCGCTTGGATGAGCGAATGGTTCAGCAACGGTTTTACGGATAGTTTCCGACACCTGCACCCCGACAAGGTGGAATATAGCTGGTGGAGCTTTCGCGCCAATGCCCGAAAAAATAACAAAGGCTGGCGCATCGATTACCAATCGGTGAGCGATAGCCTGGCCGATAAGCTCCTAGATGCCGGACATTACAATGATGCCGTGCACTCCGACCACTGTCCTGTATGGCTGAAAATTGACCTGTAATGGCTATTTTGATTCGGGAGGGCAGCATAGAAGAGGCGGTAAGCGTTTCCCGACAGATTCCAGAATTGAAAGCGCCTTACCCGCCCCATGTTTATGAAAAGCGTTTACTGGATACGCCGCACCTGATCCTGATTGCCTTAGCCGATTTACAGCTCGTTGGTTTTAAAGTGGGCTACGAAAGAGAACGGGCTTTTTATTCCTGGATGGGTGGCGTAATCCCGGCTTATCGCCAACAGGGTATTGCGCTGTCGTTGGCTGAAACACAAGAACGCTGGGCAAAGCAGCAGGGCTATGAGAGCATCTTTTTCAAAACCCGTAATACGCATCGGGCAATGCTTATATTTGCATTGAAAAATGGTTTCCAAATTATCGATTTTGAGAAAAAAGACCTGGAAACCGACAACCGAATCTGGCTTAGAAAGGTCTTGTAATGAGCGCATAACTTTTTTTTCACCTTTTTATTCATTGCCATGTTGAAAAAATTCGTCTTTGTTTTTTGCTTTTTTGGAGCAGCTGTAAATGGGCTGTGGAGTCAGGACTATTCTGCCGGCTTTCGGGCCGGATTAAACTTTGCCCGTTTCAGCGGGCCATCCGAAACGAGTGCTTCAGGAGGGGAATTGGAAGAATTTTCCAATTCAACTGGTTTTCATATTGGCGCGGCTTTCGGTATCACGTTTGAGGAAACCTACGGCTTCCGGGGGGAGTTGTTGTATTCGCAAAAAGGAACCCAATACAATTACGCCGGCGAATCGTACTGGATATTGGAAGCACAGGACAATTCCCGGCTGTATGCTAGCGGCAATCGCACCACCTCGCTTTCCATTACCAATTCGTATATCGACATACCCGTAACTGCTTTTTACAAACTGGGGCGACTGGAGCTTTCAGCCGGGGTAAGCGCTGGTATTCTGGTGGGGTCGCGCGGTGCTGGCGAGGTTATTTTTAGCGGGCAAACGGCTACAGGAGCTGCCGTTGATCCATTTACCATTGCCCTGGATTTGAACTATTTTAGCGATGGCTTCCGACGCACAGATATTGACGACGTGGAAGTCCGCACCATCCAAGGTAAAACCGTTGAAATCCCCAAAACCTTGGGCGCCTATTATCAGGAGTTGGAAGGCAAAGACCAATTATTCGAGACCCTTGACTTCGGATTAGTCGGCGGGCTGGCCTTTTACCTGAATCAAGGCTTGTACTTGGGCCTCCGCATGAATTACGGCCTTTCCGATATCACCAAAAAAGAAAGGGATATTTCCCGTAAGGAACTGGATACGAACAATAACTTTATCCTGCTCGACGACAAAGACAGGAACGTGAACTTACAGGCCTCCATCGGGTTTAGTTTTTAAATGATGGAAACCTTTTTGGACGAAAAAATAGCCTTTTTCAAAAATGAGTTGCTGTCGTGGAAGGAGGCTCATCCGCGACCATTGCCCTGGCAGGATACCCAAAATCCTTATTACATCTGGCTTTCAGAAATCATCCTGCAACAGACCCGGGTAGAACAGGGCATGCCCTATTACGAGCGTTTTATCCGGCAATTTCCCAGCATAGAACGCTTGGCAGAGGCCTCGGAAGACGAGGTGATGAAGCAGTGGGAAGGCTTGGGTTACTACTCCCGTGCCCGCAATATGCACGCTACGGCAAAATACATCCACCTGCAATTGGGGGGCGTTTTTCCTGAAACCTTTGAAGGCTTAATCGCGCTGAAGGGGATTGGCCCCTATACGGCGGCGGCTATTGCTTCCTTTGCTTATGACTTGCCCCATGCTGTGGTCGATGGCAATGTTTTCCGGGTGTTGGCGCGCTATTTTGGGCAGGCAACACCCATTGACAGCACCGCAGGAAAAAAACTTTTCACCGAACTGGCTAATCAGGTTTTGGACAGCAAGCAGCCTGGCCACTTCAATCAGGCGATGATGGACTTTGGCGCTACCTGGTGTACGCCCAAGCAACCTAAATGTATGGTCTGTGCACTAGCTCCTCATTGTTCGGCTTATAAAAACGGCGATGTTGAGCGTTTGCCGGTAAAAGAAAAATCTTTGAAAAAACGCACCCGCTATTTTCACTACCTGATTATTCAATACGATGGGGGTGTGCTATTGCAAAAAAGAGAAGGCAAGGATATCTGGCAAAATTTGTATGAATTTCCTCTGATTGAAACAGCAAGCCCTTCATTTGAATGGGATGAATTGCAGCAAACACCACTTTGGCATGAGTTGAATCTGGAACGCGCCGCCGCAAAGCTACTCGACCGCAGTGCTTCTTTTACACAAATACTAAGCCATCAAAAAATCATAGCCTGTTTTTGGAAGCTGCATCCAACAATGGCTGAAACGCTTAATTTAAACGGAAGCATTCATGTTGAAACCAAAAACTTAACTAAATTTGCGTTCCCAAAAATTATAGGCAATTATTTGAAGTTCTTGGAAAATAATTCACAAATTCCTCTTTTTTGATTAACTTTCATCCCAATTAAAAAAGTAGTTCAAAAAATATGGTAAATCGAGTAATTCTCATCGGCAATCTGGGGCGTGACCCGGAAGTACGCCGCCTAGAAAACGGCGCTGTGGTAGCCAAATTTCCCATTGCAACCAATGATAACTACAAGGACAAAAGTGGGGAATGGCAAACCCAAACGGAATGGCATGATGTGGTCGTTTGGAGAAACCTGGCAGAAAGGGCAGAGGCCACCCTTAAAAAAGGAACGCCTGTATATGTAGAAGGCAAGCTGACCCACCGTACTTGGCAGGATCAGGATGGCAACAACCGCAAAACAACAGAAGTGGTTGCCAATTATTTCCGCGCCTTGAGTAGTGGTCGCAAGGAAGGCGGCAGTGATGGCGTAGGCACTTACTTCCCCAGCGAAGAATACGAACCGGAGTCAAGGTCATTCAGTGAATTGTCATCTGTACCTTCCCAATCCGAAGCACCTCCCGCAGGAGACGCTGAAGATGATTTGCCCTTCTAAAAACTTGAAGGGCTTCTCTATGTTTCACTAATCATTTACCCTTTGGAACCTGAAGCCGACCCGTTTCTTTTTATCTTTCAATCCGTTGTGCCGCTTTTGCTGGCCATACCTCCTGATGCTATATTAGGGGTACTAACCATTGTGAGCCTTATAGTTTGTTCTGCCCTCATTTCTGGTTCAGAAGTGGCTTACTTTTCGTTAAGCCCCAACGATATCGAAAAGTTGGAACAAGAAAATACGCCCGTCAGCAAGCGCATTTTGAAACTCAGACAAAAGCCCCGCAAATTGCTGGCCACGATACTCATCAGCAATAATTTCGTCAATATCGCAATCGTTATTCTCTCTGATTTTGTATTGGTTAGATTATTGCCGGAGGCCACTTTTAAACAATGGGGAGAAAGCCTGATTGGCTTGTTGGGGGTTGCCAACACTCCTGAAAACGTTGCCTACTATGCTTGGCTGGCCAGTTTTCTGATTACGGTAGTTGGTGTTACTTTCTTGTTAGTTCTTTTCGGCGAAGTAGCGCCAAAGGTGTATGCCAAAATCAACAATTTACCCATAGCCCGATTGATGAGCGGCCCACTGGATGCCCTGAACCGCTTTTTTTCTCCTGTGAGTATGCTGATGGTGGGTTGGTCGAGCAGCATTGAAAAAAGGTTGGCTCGAAAAACCCAATCGACGGGTAATATTATCAAAGACGACATTCACGATGCCATCGACCTGGCAGTGATACAAGAAGACGATCATATTCAGGAAGTTGACATCCTCAAAAGCATCGTCAAATTTGGCGACGTTACCGTCAAACAGATCATGCGCTCGCGGGTGGACGTGGTGGCGGTCGATTTTAGGATAGACTACCACCAATTGCTCGAAATCGTCAAAGAGTCGGGCTATAGCCGTATCCCGGTTTATGAAAATGACTTCGATCACGTAACGGGTATTTTATACGTGAAAGACCTGCTCGGGCATTTGCATGAAAACAAGGACTTCGAATGGCAGGGCTTGATCCGCACCGATGTCCATTATACACCAGAAGCCAAACGCATTCAGGAGCTGTTGAAGGAATTTCAGCGACACCATTTGCACATGGCCGTTGTCGTAGATGAATATGGCGGCAGTTCAGGTATTGTTACCCTGGAAGACATTATGGAAGAGGTAATCGGCGAAATCAAGGACGAATTTGACCTGGAATCGGAAGTAGAATACAAGAAACTAGCCGAAAACGAATTTTTATTTGAAGGAAAAACCCTGCTCAATGATGTTTGCAGGGTAATCGGGGTAAGCACTAGCGCTTTTGATGAGGTACGCGGCGAAGCCGATTCTCTGGCTGGTTTGATACTGGAATTGACCGGGCGCATTCCTAAAAAAGACCTGGAAGTCACTTTCAACAACTACCGATTCAAAGTGGTAGCCGTCAATGTGCGCAGAATCGAACAGGTACTTGTTACCATTCAATAATCCCGTTTTAATACCCAATAATGACTCACTCTATCTCCACGATCTGGTTGGTATTTTTTTTGACGCTTTTCACAACTGCTTGCAGCGATGCTCCCACTTTAACCCTCAAACCCAGAGCTTACCCCAAAGTGGCTTACCCGGAGAAGTCTTACCAAGATTTTAAAGAACCCTATTGTCCGTTTTCCTTTCAATATCCAACCTATGCCCGCATCGTAAAGGATACGGCCTTTTTTGGTGAAAAGCCGCTCCATGAATGCTGGTTTGATCTGTATTTCACTGATTTCGATAGCCGACTGTATTGCAGCTACCTACCCATTGCTTCGGGGGAAGAATTTGAAAAATTGCAGCAAGATGCCTTTAAACTAGCCGACAAGCACAACAAAAAAGCCAATTACATCGACGAGATAAGAATCGACACCGAGCAGGGCGTAAGCGGTTTTGCATTTGTGATTGAAGGCCCAGCAGCTTCTCCTTTTCAATTTTTCCTTACTGATAGCACCGATCATTTTTTACGGGCGTCCCTGTATTTTAATGCACAGGTGAACCCAGATTCTATAGCGCCTGTTTACCACTTTATTCGCGAGGATATTTTAAAACTGATCGAAACTTTCCAGTGGAATTGAATCCTGTTTTTTCTAAAAAAAAAAGCAGATTTGCCCTGTCTTTTCATCGCTATGTTTTTTGATCAGATTTTTATCATTATGTTTGTCCTGATATTGTTTCCTGCCAATTTCCAAGCCCTGTATAATGAAAAATCGCGTCATTATTGAGCATGTCCGTCCAGAGATTGACAATGGTCAGTTTTTTATCAAACGTATCCCCGGTGAGTGGGTGGAAGTAAGTGCCGATATTTTTGGCGACGGCCACGACCACATCCGTGCTTCCCTGCTTTTTAAACACGACAAAGAAAAAAACTGGCAAGAGGTTTTCATGGAAGACCACCCCAATGATGTTTGGACAGCTAAGTTTCAGGTGGAAAAAAAAGGCTTTTACAGTTATCGCCTCATCGCTTGGGTCGATCATTTACTCAATTGGCACGAAGGCTTTAAGAAAAAGTATGCCGCTGATCAGGATTTGAACGTAGAACTGCAAATCGGCGCTAAGCTCCTGCTCCAATTGGCGGAAAGCCAAAACAAAACGCAGGCCGCAAAATTGCAAAAGCTGGCTCAGGAACTCCGTAATGAAGGCAACTATGACGCTGCTGTGGAAAAGGTCGTGGGCAAAGAATTTGGAGAACTGGTACAGGAATACCCATTGAAGCAAAACCTGACCACTTACGATAAGGATTTAAAAGTGCGGGTTGGCTGGGAAAAAGAATTGTTCAGCACCTGGTACGAAGTTTTTCCCCGCTCCACTGCTGAAAACCCCGGGCAACACGGTACATTCCGCGACTGCGAACGCTTGCTGCCCCGCGTTGCGGAACTGGGTTTCGATGTGCTTTATTTCCCCCCCATCCATCCCATTGGCAAGAAAAATCGAAAGGGTAAAAACAACAGTGTCATCGCCGAAGCGGTAGATCCCGGATCCCCCTGGGCGATTGGTAGCGATGAAGGAGGGCACAAAGACATCAACCCCGCATTGGGCACCTTAGACGACTACAAACGGCTGCTGAAAAAGGCCAAAGACCTGAATATTGATTTGGCATTTGACCTTGCCTTCCAATGTGCGCCCGATCACCCCTACATCAAAGAACATCCTGAGTGGTTTCTGTGGCGCCCCGACGGCTCCATCGCCTATGCGGAAAACCCACCCAAAAAATACCAAGATATTGTACCGCTGAACTTTGAATCGGACGATTGGGAAAACCTTTGGAACGAACTTAAAAGCGTGATCTTGTATTGGTGCGAAGTTGGTGTGCGCATTTTCCGGGTGGACAACCCGCATACCAAACCTTTTCGCTTTTGGGAATGGGCTATAGCCGAAGTTCAGAAAAAATATCCAGACACCATCTTTTTAGCAGAAGCTTTCACGCGACCTAAGGTAATGGCTCAATTGGCCAAAGCTGGATACAGCCAGTCTTATTCCTACTTCACCTGGCGAACCACTAAAAAAGAGATGGAGGAATACCTCACCGAGTTGACTCAAACTGAATCTCGAGAGTATTTCCGACCCAACTTTTGGCCCAATACGCCCGACATTTTGCCCTATGAGCTGATGCATGCCGGCCCTAATAATTTCATCAAACGATTGATCCTAGCAGCTACACTTTCGTCTAACTATGGCATGTACGCACCCGCGTATGAATTCATGGAGAACACCCCAACAGACAATGGCAAAGAAGAGTACCACAACTCTGAGAAATATGAAACTCGCTACTACGACTGGAGTTACAAAAGCCGCATATCAGAAATAACGGCTCTATTGAATCGGCTTCGAAAAGAAAACCCCGCTCTGCAAACGACCTGGAACATCCACTTTACCCGCACGGATAACGATCAGTTGATGAGTTATGTTAAAAAAACCGAAGACAACAGCAACATCATCTGGTGTATTGTGAACTTTGACGCCAACAACATTCAAAGTGGTTATTGTGAAGTGCCAAAGGCTTTATTGGGTATCGAGCGAAGCGTTAATCTGAAAGTAACCGACCTGCTGACAGGCGAAGTATATCACTGGTTCAATGACTGGAATTATGTATCGCTCAACCCGAATAAACTGCCCGCACATATTTTATTGGTGGAAAAGTAATATTTTCCCTTTATTTTTGTTATTGGCTATAAGCTCTGCTTGTGGGGTGAAAAAAAATAACGCCGGTGAAGCCCTGTCACCGAAAATTGCTTTTAATGTCTCCAAATTGGATGAGCAAGGCCTTTATGGCCCGGCTAGTGGAAAACAGTCCATATCCTATGAATTTTGCATCCCCAACGACCCGCAGCTTATCTACGAAGTGCAACACATAGACCCTACTGTACAAATTGGAGCCTTTCGCGGACGCATCGGATGCCAACGGGGAGTTGAAGTACTCTGCATTGGGCATACCAATCAATCGAACTGGCGCGACGCACTGGTTCAACTGGCCAATTTGCCCTATATCACCCGAATAGAACAGAGTTTTTTTGAATAAATACGCTCTTTGACAATTTTTGTGGACAAAGACTTAGTGGAAAGCATAACGAGGGAAAAGAGCGATGCTTTTCGATTGGCGTACTTAACTCAAAGCAGGTTCGTTTATCTAAAAACCTCCTCTAAGTACGGCATTGCTTCCAATCACAAGAATTGTCAAAGAATCATATAAAATTTGTAGAATGGAGTTAATCGACAGGCATTTGTTTTCAAAAGCCGTGCAAAGGGCATTTAAAGCCCTGGAAAAAAAGTATCAAGAATTAGAGCAATTTCGCGAAGAATTGATCCAACACTACCTTCAATTCATTAACCAGGAGTTGGAAATGGTAGAACAAATTGAAACCATTCAACAAAACCTGGATCGCCACTTGCAAGCTATCCGGCACGCTCCTGATTTTGACGAAAACCAAAAAGTCCTTTTTGAAGATTTAGCCCAGCAAATAGCCGCTATCGGCCTGCTGTTTCCTAACTACGAAGAGATCCTGCGGCAAAAAGAATATGCTGTTGCCAGCAATGGAATTAGTTTTGAAGACATACAACGGGGAGAAATGCTTGTTCGCCTCGAAGACTATAAAATGCTGCCCAGTGAAGCCGAACTGGTTGACATGGGGCCTGTCAAACTGGCGCTCTGGAACGCAAACGCCAACGTACCCTTTGCTGTAAAAGAAGCTTTCGACCGAGGCGATACCTTCCAAATGCTCCATTTATCGGATCGCTGGCCCAATGATGAACCGCTCGTTATTCGACTCCTTCAGCACCAGGAAGACCGCTTGACAGCGGAAAAATTCGCCCTGCAACAATCCATTTTCAATAAACTGCTTCCATCAGCAACGGCAGCGGAAAGTTCAGAATCTTTTTCTTTGTTGGAATTCTTGCAACAAGTGGACAACGCTTTCGAGCAATCTCTACTTTTAAAACGGCCTTCCAATGATTTTCATCGCCTCTTGGACTATATGGAAGCTGCATTTCCCAAGGAAAAAGCAGACGAACCAACGGATACTTGGGTAGAAAACGAGCCCCCTTTCTTTTTCAGTCTCACCGAAGAAGAGGACGATGTATTTGATATGGCAGCCAACTGGGATGCCCTGATGGATCTGGACGCAGCGGAATACGACTGGGATGACGTAGAAGAACCACTCTACCCTCTGGGCTCATCGGTTGAAATTATTACCAATATTGCCTTTTTCGAACCTTTCTTAAAAGTCAAAACAAAAGGCTGGCAAGGCAGGGTGAAGCGAGTGGTGTATGACGAGTCGGATAGTGAACTTTATTTCATCGAACTAGACAGCGTCACACAGCGCCAACTGCCTGAAAAGTTATTGCACTTCACGATATGTGACCAGGAAAATGTGCACCATTCTTATACAGTTCCCGCAGCCAGTTTGAGAGCAGTTCCTGAAAGGGATACAGCAAATGATACCCTTGTGGCAGCAAGGGAAATCATCCATACCTACATGTGGAAAGACCAATCGGAAGAAGACCAAAAAAGGTTGTATCAAATCATGTTGCACCAACCCGCAGCAAGCGATGAGGAAAACTGGGTAAATCATTTTCACAAGGTGTTGCGCAATCCGGTCAAAGCCCACACGGAAAATTATGCCATAGACAACGCCATTTTGCCTAATGAACCCGTGGAAATCATCGGTGTGACTGATTTTGAACCTGAAGATGGCTTGATGGCTGAGGTTCGTTATAAAGAGGCTATTCACATTTATCCATTGATTGATCTGCTGCCTGAAGACGAGCATTCTGAAGCAGGCAGAGACATCATGCTTTACCGGCTATGGGCTGAATTCAGGTTGTAATCATACAGCCATAAATTGTCAAAGAACGAACTTGTTTTTACAGCATTTACCCAAACCAAAAAAATCACCAGCTTCAAATGAGCTGGCTATAAATTTGATGCCATGCAAAAACAAACCCCTTCCCCAAACCGTTGGCTTATTTTGGCCTTATGTCTTAGTTCGCTAAGCGCTATGGGTCAGCAAATGACCTTTCGCGGCAACGTCCACTGTTCAGAAACGGGAGAAAAGCTCAGCGATGTATTTGTACAGGTCGAAGGAACCACCACCAATGCCATCACAGACGCAGATGGTGCTTATGACCTTCAGGTGGTCCAAAATTTTTTCTCTTCCGATCCCAAGCTTAGGTTGGTTTTTTCTGCCCCGGGTTACGATACCTTGAAAGTAGATACCAAAGGCCGCTTGCGCATCAATGTGGAAATGCAACCCAATGGCACCCTGATTTACAATAGTATTTTTAGCGGTACTGCCGATGGGCAAAACGAGAAAGAGCTGACCTTTGCCGTAACCTGCCTGGACAAAAACGCCCTGACCCGCGTACCTTTCCCGGCTTTTGGTCAAGGCTTGCAGGGCAAAGTACCCGGCCTGCGCGTTGTCCGCTCCGGCGATCAGCCCGGCGACGATACCTGGTTTCAAATCAGAGGTGCCAATTCCATCGCCAACGGGCAGCGACCTTTGATTATCCTGGATGGCATTTATCTCAGTAACGCCAGCCTCGCTGATATACACCCTGAAGATATTGAAAAAGTAGAAGTGCTGAAAGGGGCTGCCGGAGCAGCGCTTTATGGCTCACAAGCGGCCAACGGCGTGATTCAGATTTTCACACGAAGAGGGAAAGACCTTAAAATCGGGCAAACCAATAGCATCTATCAGGGTGAATTTGGCCTTTCGGAAAATATGGCTCGCCTACCCATCAATGAATTTACCAACCGCGAAATCGTACAAAGTAATGGCCCACAACCCATTTTGGGTGATTTCACCGCAGATAATATCCACCAAATAGCCCTGCCCAACTATCAGGATTATCAAGAAAACCTCCTCTTCAAACAAGGCGCCTATCAATCCCATTATATCGGTGTAGAAGGTCGGGGCTTGAGTACCGATTTTTTAGCCTCTTTCCAACGACTGGACGATGAAGGTGTCATTGCAGCCAACGATGGTTACCAGCGCAACAGCTTCCGTTTGAACTTAGACCATCGGCTCAGCAGTAAACTGGATTTCCAATTCAGCGCTTTGTATGCCTCAGCCCAACAAGATTTGCTAGACGCCCATGCCAATGGAACGGGAACGCTCTTGTCGAATACACTGATGCTGACACCCATATTCGATTTGGATGTACCCAACGAGGAAGACGGTTCGGGCTTTGATTGGGATATTGACAATACCGGCTATGGCATTACCAATCCACTGTATTTGCAACAAACAACCCGGCAACAGGTCCTCCGCAATCGCCTGATGGGGAGCTTTGCGGCCCGCTATCAAGTCCGGGAATGGCTGAGCCTAACTTACAACGCAGCCCTCGATAGAAGTGGCAACGAATACACTTATTTTCTGGAAAAGGGATTTCTAAGCACGAGCCCGCCCGGTTTTTTTCTTTCAGATGCAACGGCCTCACTGGGTGTGAGTCAGGGAGGGGGGCTGCATCGCAGTACCCGGATCACTCAGTCCTTCATATCCCGCGCAGATGCCATTTTTAGAAAAAAATTCGCAGGGCTTAACTTGGCTGCCAGAGCAAGCTTCCTCTACGAATCGCTGGATAGCCGCTACAACGAGGCAATTGGTGAAAACCTGTTGATCGAAAATATTCCATCCCTCGACAATATCAGCGGTGCCATACGGGTAGCGTCGGAGCAACAGGAGGCCGTTGTTTACAGCTCCTGGCTGGTAGCCGATGCCGATTATAAAAACAAATACATGTTTAGCGCCCTTTTCCGCCAGGAAGAGGCCTCCTTATTTGGCCCCAAGGAAAATGCTTCGCAATACTACCGACTCAGCACGGCTTACCGCCTGACAGAGGATGTGAAGTTGAAGCCTTTTAATGAATTAAAAATCAGGGTAGCGATGGGTACTGCGGGTATCCGCCCCAATTTTGAACAGCGCTTTGAAACCTATCGCCTCATCAACGGCCAAGTGGAGAAGTTTACCCTTGGCAATGAGTCCCTTTTGCCTGCGGAATCCACAGAAATCGAACTGGGACTGGACGCTACTTTCCTGCGCGCTTTCCGCCTGGAAGCCAGCTATGCGATGGTGAATACCGATAATCAGATATTATTGGCACCCCTTTCTGGTGCAACCGACTTTGTAGGCCAGTGGCAAAACGCAGGCAAAGTGGAAGCAACCGTTTATGAAGGGGGCTTAAATATTGATTTTGCCAAGCTTTTCAGAATGGGCAATGGCGATTTCAAATGGGATCTGATGACTACCTTCACCCGTGTAGAGCAAGGTGTTACCCGCTTGGATATTCCGGCTTATACTACTGGGCCGGGGCTGGTAAATACCCAATTTTTCCAAATTCAAGAGGGCTTGCCAATGGGTGCGATGCTTGGCGAAGTGTTCATCACTACTCCAGAACAGATTTTTGAACAGGAAAATTTGGATCCTCGCGATTATACCCTCAACAACCTGGGCTATATGGTTCGCATTGATCAACTGGGTACGCCCGATGAAAGCCCCCTAAAACTTTTGGATGAAAATGGCAACCCTGTTTTACAAGTTATTGGCGATGCCAACCCGGATTTCAGAATGGGTTTTTCTAATATCATCAGCTATCGCGGCTTGGAATTGTACGCATTACTCGATTGGAAACAGGGCGGCGATGTTTACAACCTCACCCGCCAGTGGCTGTACCGCGACGAACGCCATGCCGATTATAGCGCCAACGACAATATTCCATCCGGCTTTTATCAAACCCTTTACAACAGTGGCGTAGTAAACAATCATTTCGTTGAGGATGGCACTTTTATGACCTTGCGGGAGGCCTCATTGTCTTATACTTTCAGCAAAATTGGCTTTTTAAAAACCTTTGAGCGCATCCGCCTTAGCCTGATCGGCAAAAACTTGCTGACCTGGACGGATTACAGCGGCTATCACCCCGATGTGAGCATTGCCCCACGAGGTGAAAATGTGTTGAGCGATCGTATAAACGGCGGCTTGGGCAGCGACTTTAGCACCCCCTACGGCGACCCAACACTATTTGCCGTTGATGCATTCAATTATCCTTTACGCACAACGATTTCATTCCGCGTACAAGCCGTTTTTTAAACCACCCTTTAGTAGTGTGCAAAAGCTTAGTTATGAAATTCAAATACCACTTCCTTGCTTTTATGCTGCTTTTTAGCGGCTGTGAACAGTTGGACATTGAGAACCCCAACAACCCGGATGGAGCAGGTGTGATTGTCAGCGGGGCTGATCTGTCGAAAGTGCTGGATCAAGCCTATGTCGATTGGTGGCAGGCGGTACACGGCGTTTATCCGAATATAGCCTTAGCTGTCACGGGTGATGCCTATGGGATGCCCTGGGATGATTTTGGTGCTTTCCGTATGGGAAAAGAGCCTCGCGAAGCGTATAACAATCGCCTAACTGAGCCTACCCTTTATCGAGATATAGCTGAAGTTCCCTGGTACGGCTGCCTTGCTGCGGTTTCTGCTGCAAATGATGTATTCCTGGCACTCGAGCGCGGTGTATCCATAGACAAAGGTGGCAATCAGGATAAATCCGTACAAGCTGCTGCCCATTTTATTCGCGGGCTAAGCTGGGGTTATTTGGCACTGCTTTTTGATGAAACCCCACTGGTGGATGAAAACACCGATCTCAGCGATCCCATCGTATTTGCATCCTACCAGGAAGCCGTGAATATCGCGGTAGCTGAATTGGAAATGGCAGCGGATATAGCAGAAACTATCGGTTTCGATTTTGTACACCAATACTTCCATGGGGTTGTCCTTGACCAAACGGCTTTTGCCGAGCTTTGTCACGCTTATGCGGCTCGCTTTTTGGTACAATGGCCGCGTACACCACTGGAAAGCCTGCAAGTTAACTGGGCAACGGTGCTGCAACATGCCGAGCAAGGGCTTACTTTTAACTTTGCCCCTATTGCCGACGGAGAAGCCTGGACAAGCTACCATCCCTACGTTTTCAACGATGCGGGCGAAGGCCCTTTTTGGGCCAGGGTAGATCAGCGCCTGATCGCAGCTATGGATCCTAGCCAACCAGCCCGCTACCCGGAAGTACAGGCTTTGGGCGAACTCCCGCTGACAGAAACAGAAGCTCAAAGCGCCGACCTGCGCCTGGAATCAGACTTTATTTTCCTGCCAGCCAATATTTTTCCTGTGGAGCGCGGGGAATGGCACTACAGCCACTATCAACACAACCGCAATCTGACGGATATTGATTTTGCAGGCGATGGCCAAACAGAGGGGCCTATGCCTGCCTTCCGCCTAGCCGATTGCGACCTGCTTCGCGCGGAAGCCCAATTGCGCTTGGGCAACTTGAACGCCGCCACCGAAATAATCAATTCAGGTACGAGAACCACTCGCGGAGGTTTGTCCCCGATCGTTCCTGAAGCAGCAGCAATAGAAGCAGCCATCATTTATGAACGAGCTATTGAATTGCTGGGCACTGCTCCAATGGGACTTTGGCTCGACCGCCGCCGTTTGCGCGAGCGCGAAGATTATCTGGAAGTGAGTCCGCTGGGGGGGCTGCAGTTGTTTACACCGGCACAACTGCCCGTACCGGAAAAAGAATTGCGTGTGCATGGCTTGCCGCCCTATAGTTTTGGCGGAGAGAAAGACCCGGAGGGCATAGAAAGGGTGTATTAAGATGAAAAGGCAGATCCATTTATTTCAATGCCCTCTTTTTTTAGATAATCCCCAATGTTGAACGTGATGTTTTCCAAAACTTCTACTAGCCTGTTCCAGTCGAATAGCACCCAATCTTTGTCTTTTTCTGCGATCATGACCATTTGGGAGAGGCTGAAAATCCGTATCATTTTTTCTACGCCTCCTTTCAAGAGTTTGCGGGTGCGAAATTGGATGATTTCGTCCTGATTTAAGGTTTCGCTTTCTACACCGACATCTATTTCAATGACTATCTTAGGAGGGACTCTTGTGAAATGACGGTCAATGTAGGCGGCGGTGAGTGTATGCTTTTCAAAAATAGCCAGGTCGAATCCAGCTCGTTGATTTTCAGCCATACTGGGTTTCATTCAATTGGCGGCCAATCAATAAAGTCAAATAAGTGAGTAGTAAGGCGTGTAGCCCACTAGAGGGACTGATGTCTTCATTTGTTTTTTGGCCATCAACAACAGCATGGTATCCTTTGTAATACAATTTAATCCCATCCAACTCTTCTTTGATAAGGCGGGCGGGAATTGGCTCAACTTTTTTTTGCTTGGCTGACGTTCTAGCATTTTCCATGCCAACAAAGATGTTAATCAACAATATACACTTTTTATACCAAATGAAGTGCCCTATCTTCGCCTTATGAAGCGCGAGTTTTTAATCAACATCCTGTTTCTACTAGCCATCAATGGGCTGATTAAGCCCTTTTATCTCTTTGGCATCGACCGGGTGATTCAAAACCGCCTGTCAGAAGGCACTTATGGCCTGTACTTTGCGCTTTTCAATTTTACCTTTTTGTTCCAGATCATCAATGATTTTGGCATCCAGTACTTCAACAGCCGGAATATTTCGCAGCACGGGCATTTGTTGGAAAAGCATTTTCCGGGCATCCTGATGTTAAAAGCGGGTTTGGGCCTCTTATTTTTTATAGTGCTCACTTTGGTAGCTATCGTGCTAGGGTATTGGCCGCAATACCAATGGTTATTGTGGATGATTGCCTTCAACCAGTTGCTCAGTTCCCTGGTGTTGTACCTGCGTTCTAACGTTTCCGGATTGGGTTTATATCGCCATGATAGTTTGCTTTCGGTAGCTGACCGCCTATTGCTTATTCTACTTTGCGGTTATTTGTTGTGGTTTTCGCCTTGGCGGGAATCGTTTCGCATTGAGTGGTTTGTTATGGCACAAACTTTTTCCTTGCTGGCCACTGCATTGTTTGCTTTTTCAATACTAAAAAAACAGATTGCCAAGCTGCGCTTTCGCTTCAATCCGGCTTTCTTGTGGCTGATTTTGCTCAAAAGTGCCCCCTATGCCTTGGCTGTGTTGCTAATGACCATTTACAATCGGATAGATGGTGTGATGATTGAGCGGATGCTCCCCGATGGAAAAATCGAAGCCGATATTTATGCCTCGGCCTACCGCCTTTTTGAGGCTGGAAATATGTTGGGCTTTTTATTTTCGGCCCTGTTATTGCCGATTTTTTCGCGCATGCTCAAACAAGAAGCCCCCCTAGAGGAATTGACCTGGTTTAGTTTCCGAATGGTGGCTGCCGGGGCTTTGACCTTGATAATTGGTCTGGTTTTTTATCGAACGCCTGTGATGGTGGCGTTGTACGACAATGGCTCAGCTTATTCGGGCCAGGTTTTGCTGTATTTGATGCTGGGATTTTTTGCGGTATGCGGAACGTATATTTTTGGTACCCTGCTAGTGGCCAATGACAGTTTAAAACAGCTAAACCGAATTTTTGCATGCAGCTTGTTGCTGAATGTCGCTTTGAATACCTGGCTAATTCCTGTGTTCAAGGCTGAAGGTGCTGCTATGGCCACCTGTATCACTCAATTTGGTGTGCTGTTGGCGGAACTGGTGCTGTGCCGACGCCTGCTCAACCTATCTTTTGACCACATCACTTTTATCCGATTGCTGGCATTTACCCTCTTGTTGCTGGCGACCGGGGTAGCCCTTCGATTGTATTGGCCTTTTGTGTGGTGGTCTGGCTTTTTTATTGGCTTGGCAGCCGGGCTTGTACTCGCCTTTGGCCTACGCCTGATTCATCTAAAAGCCTTATTTGAAAAAGTACGTGCCTAGCTGCTCATATTGAACTGACAATTGAATTAGGAAAATAGCGTTGATAGTAATGATTTTCCTACTTTTGCGGAGTTTTTTCCCTACCCAAATAGAAAACAACTTTCCAATGCCCTTTTTTTGCTACAAATTTTGTTAGTCAATGAGCAATAATGAAAATCTGCTAGATGTGTTAAAAACCATCTTCAAGTGGAAAATGCAAATATTTTATGTGTGTGCCATTGCCGTGGTAGGAAGTATTCTCCTCAGCCTTACCTTATCCAATTATTTCAAGGCAACTACCATCTTTCTGGCAGTTAGCCCGGATCAGGCTAATCCCGAATCGCTATACGGCACTGGTGGCTTGAAAACAGAATACTACGGTAATGAAAACGACATTGACCGCTTGATGACCATTGCCGAGTCAGCGGAATTGATCAATTTCCTGGTGGACTCTTTTAAACTTTATGAACATTACGACATCAACCCAGCACTTTCCAAAGCGCAGTTTCGAGTGCAACAAAAGTTCAGCAGCCTGTATGAGGTGACCAAAACCAAGCGCGATGCCATTGAGCTGTCGATAGAAGACAAAGACAAGGAACTGGCCGCGCAAATGGCTAATGCAGCGCGTAAAAAAATCAATGAAATTGCTGGCAATTTAATCAAAGCTGGCCAAATCAAAACCATTCAATCGTACCAAGCCAATATCGAAAATAAAGAAGCACTTTTGAAAGTATTGGGCGACAGTTTGATGGTTTTGCGGCAGCGCTATGGCATTTACAATATCCTGGCTCAATCGGAGGCCCTGGCAACTCAAGTTTCCGAATCAGAAGCACAATTGACCCGCAGCCAGGGTAAGCTGAACGCCTTGCTCAATACTCCGGGGATACCCCGCGATACCATCTCCTTTTTAAAAGCCAATATAAGCGGTTTGGAAGAGCAGTATAAGAAGCTGAACGAGAAAATGAGCTTATTCAACGAAGGTTTGGCAGAAGTAGGGGTTTATGAACGTCAATACATCGAAGCCAACCAATCCTTGAGCGAGGACAAAGAGCGTCTGAAGCAAAACGAAGCAACCCAGACATCCAATATTCCCGCTTTGATCCTGGTGGAAGAAGCTCAGGTACCCATTGTAAAGTCGCGCCCCAAGCGCAGCCTCATCGTGCTGGGTGCTGGCGCGATTGCTTTTTTCTTTTCTGTGATCGGCGTGTTGCTTTTGGATACCTATAAAAACATCAACTGGCGCGAAATTTACCATGCTAAATAGGATCAGCCAAAGCTGGACTTACGCTTCCGACGTGCAGCGGTTCTTCGCTGTTTATGCGGCAGCAATGCTGCTGACCTTATTTGTGGGTATAGCTGCAGAGTGGTATTTTCTGGCTGCAGTACCGGCTGTTTTGCTGCTGATTTTCCTGACGGTCGTTGATTTCAGGGCGGTCTTTTTTCTGATGTTGGCTTGTATCCCTTTGTCCACCGAACTGGTTTTGCCCAATGGTTTTGGCACGGATGTGCCCAGCGAGCCGCTTATGATTGGCCTGATGCTAGTGGGCATACTGTATGCGATCCGTTATGGACGAACCCTGCAAAGCAATTTTATTCAACATCCCATTACCCTATTGCTTTTTGTTCATTTGGCATGGATTGCTTTTAGCACCTTTACTTCCAGTGAATTGATTATTTCGGTTAAGTTTTTGTTGGCTAAAATCTGGTATGTGGCCGCTTTTTTCTTTGTGGCCGGATTGATGCTAAAAACCCCCAGGGATTTCAAACTTTTCTTTTGGGTCATTTTTATACCCTTGTTGTTTACCGTAGTGACCACTGTCATCCGGCATGCTGCCTTTGGTTTTTCGTTCAAAGATGTCTATCAGGTGCTGCATCCTTTTTACCGCAATCACGTGGCTTATGCCTCTATTATTGTGGTCTTTATGCCCTACGTATGGTTTTTGCGGCTCGAATACAACAAAGGAAGCTGGAAAAGAAATGCTATTTTTTGGAGCCTACCCATACTTTTATTGGCCGTACAGATGAGTTATACGCGAGCAGCTTATGTCGCTTTATTCATTGCCATTGGTGCTTATTTTATCATACGCCTGCGTTGGACCAAGTGGATACTCTTGCTGGCTGCGCTTGGCACGGTGCTAGGGCTTACCTTTATGGCCACCCAAAACCGCTACCTGGAGTATGCGCCCAATTTTGAAACGACCGTAAGCCATCAGGATTTCAATAACCTGATCACCGCGACCTACGAGATGGAAGACATTTCGACGATGGAGCGGTTGTACCGCTGGGTGGCGGGTTTTCAAATGAGTATCGAGAAACCACTTGTCGGCTTTGGCCCTGGCAACTTTTATACCTTTTATAAATCCTATACCGTTACCAGTTTTCAAACCTATGTGAGCGACAACCCCGACCAATCGGGCATCCACAGCTACTATTTAATGACAATGGTTGAGCAAGGCGTGCCTGGGTTGTTGCTTTTTGTATTGTTGTTGGCCTATGCATTGCTCCACGGGGAACAACTTTATCACCAAACGCCCCAAGCCTCCGACAAACGAATGGTGATGGCTGTGCTGCTTTCTTTAATCGTTATTGCCGCCCTATTGCTGATCAACGATTTGATTGAAACGGATAAGATCGGCTCTTTCTTTTTCCTGGCCTTGGCGCTTTTGGTCAACCTGGATATCAAACACCGCATGGCTCATGAAGCAGGAGACTAAAGCGCGATGCGTTCATAATTTAAAAGAGATTGAACGTTTAGTGGCAGCTAGCAAATGGCGGCGCTTGGCGAAAAACCCCTTGCGTTACCTCCGGGCGATGTGGTTTTCCAAAATCTGGTATCCCCTGAGTGGTAAAGGCAAATTAGCTACTGCCTCCACATTTTTTGGCGTAAGCATGCAAGTGCTTCTGCCCGCAGGCATGGATATATACCTGCTTGGTGCAAAAACGCACCTCTCAGAAATACGTCTGGCTCGTTGGCTCATTCAGCAATTATTGCCGAGCGATGCGTTTGTAGATGTTGGAGCACACTACGGCTTTTTTTCGCTGCTGGCGGCACAATTGGTTGGCGAAAATGGACAGGTATATGCCTTTGAAGCCTCGGCGAATAATTTTGAGTTTTTGCAGCAAAACACCCAGGCTATTCCCGCTGTACAAATCCGGCACTGTGCGGTGAGCGATCAAAGCGGATTGGCCTCTTTTTACGAATACCCCATCCTTTACTCCGAATACAACAGTTTGGAAAAAGCGACCTCCAGCCAACTTACTCCCCGCGAAATTGAGGTGGAAAGCATTTGCCTTGGAGATTTCCTCAATTCCCTTTCAACTCCTCCTCAAATAATAAAAATAGATGTAGAAGGCGCCGAACACCGTGTCATTGCAGGGATGACTGATTGGCTTTCGCGAAAAAGCCCCACTCGCCTCGTCATGGAATACCTCGCCCCCGAGCGCGGCAATGAAGCACATCGCCAGGCATTAAACCAATTGTCAGCTCTTGGCTGGCAGGCACATATCATTTTGCCGGATGGTCAATTGGAAGCTTGCACGGAGGTAGAGGCATATTTTAAGCGGGAGGGCGTGGATTCTGATAATTTGGTATTCATGTGTCCATAGACTCGCCCTCCAAATGGCTGATGCTTGGTCTTTTATTTGACCTGGCTCATCATCATACTGTCGAACACCCTATCACCCAAATAAATTCTCATCCATACCATTGGCTTGGCATATTTCCCCACCCGATACCTCGTTTTAGGTTTTCGTGAGGACACAATTTTGGAAACTGTTTTGGTAATAACAGAAGTCGGTGACATGCCGCCGGGGTTACCATACATGTCTTTGGTTGCTTTGGCAACTTTATTGGCCATGTGGGCATAAGCGGAATTGCCGGAATATTTCAGCACTGGTTCGTACAATACCTCTCCAAATTCGGTAGCAATCGCGCCTGGTTCCAATATAACAACATTGACGTTGAAGGGCTTCAATTCCAAGCGCAAGCAATCGCTCCAGCCTTCAAGTGCGTGTTTGGTGGAATGGTACCATGCACCCATAGGCGTGTACATTTTTCCACCCATGGAAGAAGTATTGATGATGGTACCGGACTTTGCCTTTCTCATATAAGGCAATACTTTCTGGGTGAGGTTGGCCAATCCAAATAGGTTGACTTCAAATTGCCTTCTGGCATCTTCGATTGGTATGTCTTCCACCGCGCCGTACAAACCGTATCCGGCATTGTTCCAAAGCACATCTATTTTGCCTTCTTTTCCGACAATGGTATCCACTACATGTTGCACATCGGTATCGTCTGAAACATCCATTTGGATGGGAAACCCTCCCAAATCCTTGATGTCTTGCATTTTTTCGATCCGGCGTGCGGCAGTGTACACCCGATGTCCCTCTTTGATGAGTTGGATGGCGGCGTCTTTGCCTATTCCTGAAGAAGCGCCAGTAATTAAAATAACTTTACCCATTTTTTAAATGCTTTTTTTTGCCCTACAAAGATGATTCCAATACGCGAAACAGAAAAACACATAAAAAGGAAAGACTAACACAAATTGCAGGGTATAGGCCGTTTCAGTTCAATTCCCGGTATTCGCTAGGCGTCAGTCCCGTTTTGCTTCTAAACAGACGACTGAAATAATGCGGGTAATTAAAACCCAGGGTGTAAGCAATGCCGCTAACAGAGTCGGAAGAAGTCAGCAATAGTGTTTTTGCTTTTTCCACTACGAAGGCATTAATATAATCCTTCAAGCCCAAGCCAGTTTCCTTCTTCATAAGGTCACTCAGATAATGGGAAGAAAGATGTACTTTCTCGGCAAAATAGACTCCGGAAGGCATACCCGAGTTTAAAAAACCAGCAGCGTCGTAATATTCCTTCAGCAGCGTTTCCACTTGTGACACCACATCGCTGTTCGCCGCTTTCCGGGTATTGAATTGCCTTTCGTAATAGCGCCATGCATAACTCAGCAGCAGTTCCAACCCTGCAACGATCACCCGATTGCTATGATTGTCGATCCTTTCCAGCACTTCTTCCTGTATCTTATCCACAATATCGGTAATGGTTTGCTGTTCTTTTTTTGAAAGGTGCAGTGCTTCATGCACATCATAAGAAAAGAAGCTGTACTTGTCCATTTCTGCTCCAAGCGTCGTATGTCGGATCAGATCGGGATGAAAAAACAGCATCCAACCCTGTATCTCATTCAGTTTTTGCTCCTTGGTGGAAGATACGACCTGATTGGGTGCGGTAAACATCATCACTCCTTCATCAAAATCATAGCTGTTGCGGCCATATTGTATCCCGCAGCTCTTATCTTTGAGGGCAATGGTGTACAGTTCAGAGGTGTATCTGATACCTATCTGTTCTGGCCCGATCGCCCATTTGGATACATCCACAATATGAATCAAAGGGTGGGTGGGTTTGCCAAATCCGGACTGCTCGCACAATTGGCTGATGGATTTTATTCTAATGATGGTGTCTTTCATGGCTCGATCTGTTTGCAACACTCAAGAAATATACAAATTACGCCACTCTTGCTGACATGGACTAACACTTTTTGGGGTAGATTGAACACGAAAAGGGGGACATTAAGCGGATAACTTGGCTGCATTTAAAGCCTTGTACCCGACGCTTCTGAAATGAAGTAGCACAAACAACGGATAAATTTTTATCTTGCGCGGCGAAATTCATGAGAAGGCGGCCAAAATGGTAAGTTTCATCCAATTTGTGCCTGGTAAGGGCAGAAATTTTCACCGATGAGGTACAAGCATTGGCTTAATGCTCCTGAAAATAAGCATCTTTCTACTTTAAGTTAAAGTTCCATGGAAAATTCTTATTCCCCGATGCAGGATCAAAGGGAATTTAAGGAAGTATTGTTCGAACGTTTAAACAATTTCTTTAAGGACAATCAACTTTCTAGAAAAGCCAACTGGGAGATGAAACTCAAAGTCAGCTTGGCGCTATTATGGTGGCTCGGCGGCTACCTGTTGCTCTTTATTTTGGAGCTAAACTATGGACAATTTTTTCTCCTGTATATTTTCATGGGCTTGGGGCAGATATTTATGTTCTTAAACATCGCCCACGATGCCAATCACAACGCGATTTCCCACAAGCGAGTGGTGAATCAAACCCTGAGTTACGTGCTGGATGCTTGCGGAATCAGTTCTTATATGTGGCGAGTCATGCACAACAAAGGACACCATTCCGTGATGAATATTCACGGTGAGGATGAAGGTATATTCGCCCACGGCATTTTCCGCTTTAGCCCCTTCGCTCCCTGGAAAAAAATGCATCGCTACCAGCACATCTATGTCTTTTTCATGTACTGGATTACAACTATGGATTTTCTGTTCGTCAAAGACCTGGAATACCTTTTGTTTAAAAACAACAAGCATGTACAAGAGACTAAAATCCCTACCCGTGAGTATGTGATCATCATAGGCAGCAAGATTTTTTATCTTTTTTATATGATTGCACTACCTGTATTCATCCTGGGGTTCTCCGTTTGGCAGGTACTTTTGGTATTTGTGGTCACCCATTTCATCATGGGAATGATAGCAGCCTGGATCATTCAAATCGCTCATTTACTCGATATCAATCAATTCCCTCAAACCAAAGATGAGTATGACTTTGTGGATCATATTTTTGCCACCACCACCGATTATGCCACTCGCAGCCGCATCGCAAATGTGATCTGTGGGGGATTGAATCATCATGTGGTGCACCATCTTTTTCCGCATGTAGCACATACGCATTACCCGCCACTAACCAAAATCGTCAAAGAAACAGCAGTGGAGTTTGGAGTGAACTATCGGGAAAACCCGACGATGTATCAAGCTGTCACCCACCACTTGAAGCTGCTGAAAAAACTAGGAGAGCCTGTATAAACGCCTTACAGTCTCTTAATAAATTGTCTTTTAACAGGTGTGAGTCCGAGATTCACCCCTAATACTTATTTGAAAACAGCCCAAAAACCTAATTAACTAACAACCATCAGCTTTAAACAAGTCCAATGAGTTCTATCATCAAAAGATTTAATGAATGGGTTGATCAACACCCGGAAAAGCGACTATTTGCATTTTTGGATATTAATGGGGATATCAAAGAAGATTATACTTATCAGGAATTTGAAGACAGATCCCGATTAATTGCCTGGCATCTGGTAAATGAGTATCAATTTAAGAAAAACGATCGCATATTGTTGGCTTACCCGCCAGGTATAGAAATGATCTGTGCCTTTTTTGCCTGCGTGCGCAGCGGCATTATTCCAGTGCCTACCTACCCTCCGAGTAGTGTAGGTTACCAGTCGTCTATTTCCAAGATGGATTTCATCGCTGTGGACGCTGATGCGGCAGGTGTTCTAACCAGCCAAGATTACTACTGGTCGATGAAGTTAAATCTGAGTCGGAACAATATTCTGGAAAAGAATCGGCTCTCCAAGATCACTTGGGTCAACACTAGTGAAATTTCGGGGTTAACCGTACCCGATATGCCGGAATGCAAAGCCGATATCCTGTTTTTGCAATATACTTCCGGCTCCACCAGTAGCCCTAAAGGGGTGATGGTTTCGCATGAAAACATCATCTATAACGGCGATACCGTTATCGACCACCTTCCTATTACTGGGGTTTCCTGGCTGCCGCAATACCACGATATGGGTCTGATCGGCTATTATTTGTTTATGGCCATCAAGGGCGGCACCAACTACGGATTTTCCCCTATTGACTTTATTCGCAGGCCAGCACTATGGCTGGAAACAATCAGCAAATACCAGGGCACCGCTTCGTCGGCTCCCAATTTTGCCTACGCCTATTGCCTCGAAGCGGGCCGTATCCCTGACGAAACGCTGAACACGCTGGATTTAAGCTCCCTGCGCTCTTTAATGACCGCAGCTGAACCAGTGGACGTGGTTACCTATCAAAAATTCCTCCAGTTCTTTAAGCCCTATGGGCTTGATCCACAATACTTCTTTGCCGCTTACGGTTTGGCAGAAAATACGTTGGCCTTATCCAATCACGGCCGAAGCTTTATTTCCGTCAATCGGGAAAACCTTTTGCAGCATCGTCTGTCCTTTGCCGATCCGAGCCAAAATGGCCATTCCACATCTGCCATCATGAGCTGCGGCAAGCCTTTGGGCGAACACAAAGTGCGAATCGTTGACCCTGAAAGCCGAAAGGATCTCGGGGCAGATGCTATCGGTGAGATATGGGTGGCTGGCCCATCCAAATGCCTGGGTTATTGGAATAAGCCAGAATTGACAAAAGAAACTTTTGAGGCTCAGATACAGGATGATCCATCTGAGCTAAAATTCTTGAGAACAGGCGATCTGGGTTTGCTGCATGAAGATGAGGTTTATGTGTGTGGCCGCCTAAAGGATATGATCATTATCCGCGGGCTTAACTATTACCCCCAGGATGTCGAGAAGATCGTAGAACAAACCAGCCGGGAGATCAGAGAGGGCTACGTAGCAGCTTTCGGAATGACGGACAAGGGCGAAGAACACCTAATTGTTGTAGCTGGTATAAAAAGCAAAAGCAAAGTCCCGGATCCTCATAAAATATCCGAGGATATCCGGAAGAAGCTCAATATTCTACCACATACCATCACTTTTGTACCCAACAAAAATATTCCAAGAACCTCTTCCGGCAAGATCATGCGGCGAAAGGCCAAACAATTATGGTTGGAGGGCGGCCTGCCAGTAATTGAAAACTATGCAATGCTCCATGAATGCGCAGCTCAATCTAATGGACACGAGGCTTCGCCCTTTGACAAGATCAAGCACAAATATGGCTTTACGGGTGGGGAGACTTTCTCCCTGGTATCTGCACTAGACTCTCTGGATTTGGTCATATTGCTCAACGATTTGAAGGATCTGCTCAAAGACAACGGTGCGGTCAAAATGGCCAAAGAGATTGATACTCGGTTATTGCAGGAGATTAGCGTATCCGAGTTTTTCGACCTGATCGAGCAGTTCAGCACTTCTTCGGTTGTAGCTATCCATCGGCTAAAAAACATCATTGAGCGACTCCAAAAGGAACACAAGCATTATGAGCAGAAGCAAATGCTCCGGGATGTCAAGCTCAATTTCCAGCCTCAGGCCATCGCTTCGCCTTATACACCTACTAAGACTTCCAAGATAATGCTCACAGGGGGTACCGGCTTTTTGGGGCCTTTTATTTTGAAAAGCCTGCTGGAACATACCTCCGACGACATTTATGTGTTGGTGCGAGGAGAAAACGACACACAGTGTAAAGAGCGATTGGTGGAGGGACTGCAATTGGCAGGAATATACGACTCTTGTGCCGATGCCTTTGAAGATCGTGTAATCGCTGTGCGCGGCGATATGAGCAAAGCGCGGCTTGGGCTGAGCGAAGAAAATTGGAAATGGTTGAGCGAAAACATCCACACCATATACAACAATGGTGCATTGGTGAATTACCTCTTCAATTACGAGAAAATGAAGGGTACCAATATTTTGGGCACCAATGAAATCATCAAATTCGCTCTGGCAGGTAACCCAAAAATCCTAAACCACGTTTCTACGACCTTCATCTTCGGTTGGGCCGTGAAAGATGTGCTCTATGAGACTGATACGAATGAGTCACTGGATCTGCTCGATTTTGGCTATAGCCAAACCAAGTGGGTGTCAGAAGAAATCGTTAAGGACGCCATGAAGCACGGTTTGCAAGCCAGAATATTCCGACCGGCCCTGATTACGCCCTCTGTACACGGAGGCGGTAACAATTTCGATATTTCCATTCGCTTGTTGGCCTTTATGATCAATCACGGGATCGGCGTGGATACCAATAACCAGGTCAGCTTTACACCGGTTGATGTGGTGGCCAATAACATCGTGGCCATTTCGGCTTCACCTGATACGATCAATAGAACCTTCCACATCGTACGCGATCGGTACAATAATATGATGGACATCACCAATATCATTTCCAAATTGACGGGTCAGCGGTTTAACAATTTGAAACTCCCGGACTTTGTGCCACAAATCGTTGAACGTTGTACAAAGGACGATCTGCTGTTCCCGCTATTGGACTTCCTGATTCGGTCGGTGGACAATATTTCGGCGATGGAACTGAAGCTGTACAGCAACCAAGATTACCAAAACGCCAGGAATTGCTCTAAAATCGGTATGCAGGATCCTTCGCTGGAAGAAACGGTGAAAGGTATGATCCTGTTTATGCAGCGCAAAGGAATTATCAACGTGAGCTTAACGGTCTGATTGTTTTAGGTGCGGTTCAAAGCGGGCACTGATCTTGTTGGCTTCATTAATATCTGACTTCAATTTAGTGTAACTACGCTTTCACTAACACGACCTTTGTTCTTGAGAACACCTATTGTAAAACCGTTTGACTAGCTGACTTTTTACCAATTTGTGCTTATTAATCAGGGTGCTATTATTACCAAAATGCCAAAATTTCATTGTTGAATATTTTGGCATTTTGATGATGAAGTATGGATTTATACCACGCGAAGATGAAACGGATTAGCAATGGAAACCTTTCCAAACCGTTCTAACATCTTAGCTTCATTTTGTGCATCAATTTTTTCGTCTTTAATAATCTTCTTTACCTTCGGCTGCCCTAAACCTGGAATCCGATGGGCAAAAAAAGGATACAATTCGTCCGAACAATAATCCCTTTCAACATCTGGAAAATCTATAAGTGGTTTGATCTGATCTTGCTTTTTAAATTCTTCCGAATACTTAAAAGTCCAGATTCCACCGTGTAAGCTTAAAGTTCCGACCTTTAAATCTTTGTAAGTCAGATGGAAATCAACATCATATTCCTGAGGGGCAATAATATTTTCTTGCCCTTCTGACTTCCACAAGCGGATGAGTTTTGAAATCATAGCAGGCGTGATTTATGATAAAATAATATTTTGTAATTTATCCATCCTCAATTTGATACAACGCTTAATCAAGGCCAATCGTTCACTACTCATTAGTTCTATAAATGTGTTATCAAACAAATGAATGATATGAGCTAATGCAGTCTTATTGACTAACCTTTCACAGGAACGGCAATAACGTCCATCTTCGAAAAAAAGTTTTTCAATCAGCTGAAAATGATCTAGCCCAGTATTACCCTCCCAACCAATTCTGGGCTTCGTTGATAAAATATATTTTTCAAGTTTGCTTTCAGATTTTTCATAGCCTTTAATTTTAGCTTCTGTCACGTTCCAAAACAGTCCTCTTGCAGTATCATAAATTGGCGAAAAACGGGGAGGCGTTTTTCCAAATAAGTCTGTAATAACACCCCAATTGTAAAAATGTCGATCATTATTGCCTACGATAGCATCAAAAATAAGCATAGAAACGAAATCTTGTAGGATTTCCTTATGCTGTTCAGGAAAAATACTACGTATAGCTTCTTCTGTAAATTTGAAATTGAATAATTCTGGAGTAATATCTTTCCTTTTTCGATGATTAGCCTCTTCCACAAATTTTTCATCATCTAAATGCCTGGCATATATCTGAGCTCCATGAGTTAATTGTTCCCCCTTTTTCATGTCTAAGAAGTATCGACTCAAAAACCGCACTTGGCCACCAGCCAATACCAATTTTGATTTAGCCATATTTAAGCCCAGCACTTCTCCTATTTGATTCATAAGATACTCTGTAATGCTTTCCAAAGGATACCACTTATGGCCTACTTTGGCAATATATGGAATCCAGTTCTTTGGAGCATCTCTTCGGCATTCTCCATATTCATATAATCGAATGAAGCTCTTTGGAGCATCTCCACCAGGGTCAATTTGTTCTTTATAAAAATACCCTCTGCGTAGTTTAGGCAAGTTTTGCAAATTGATGTGACACCCATTTAATTTATGTACCTTTTCTTCGTATAGGGGATAAGAAGCTCGTTTTTGGAATTTAGGCATAATTTGTTTTTTTTAGAGATACAAAATCAATAACAACAGAACATCATTTCCCGATACAAAACCGCCCAAAAATATTCCCCAGCAGGTCTTCCGTACTCACCTCGCCAGTGATCTCGCCTAGGTAACGCAGGGCAGCACGGATGTCCATGGCTACAAAATCGGCGGTAATACCCGTACTCAGGCCATCGAGCACCCGTTGCAGGCTATCGGCAGCTTTTTGAAGGGCTTCTAGGTGGCGGGCATTGCTCACCAAGGGGCTGTCCAAGCTGACTTTTTCCTGGATGACGGCTTCGTAGAGGCGTTCTTTCAGGTAGGGCACATTCATGCCTTCGCGGGCAATGAGGGGTATCCAGGAAGTGGGAGAGACTTCGAGGGGCGGATGGGGGATCTCGGATTTCGGGGAGGAAAATATGTTGAAAAAGGAAGGAAAATCAGCATAGGGATTCAGATCCATCTTATTGGCGAGAAGGAGAACATGAGTGCCGGGTTGAACTAGTTTTTCCAGGTCGGCGCGGACTTCTTCGGCTGGGGTACGTGCCACATCAAACACGTACAAGAGCAGGCTGCTTTGCCGCACTTTTTCCAGGGTGCGCTCTACGCCAATCGCTTCAATGGCATCCTGGGCTTCCCGGATACCGGCGGTGTCTATCAGGCGGAAAGGGATACCTTGTATATTGATCACCTCTTCGATGGTGTCGCGTGTAGTACCCGCTATTTCGCTGACGATGGCGCGTTCTTCGTTCAAAAGGGCGTTGAGGAGGGTCGATTTGCCCGCATTGGGCCGCCCCGCAATAACGGTATTGACCCCGTTTTTGATGACGTTGCCCAACTGGAAGGAGCGGATCAGATCAGATACTACCCGGAGGATGTGCTCTACCAATTGACGCAGGTCGCTGCGGTTGGCAAATTCTACGTCTTCTTCAGAAAAATCCAGCTCCAGTTCTACCAAACTGGCAAAATCGATCAACTGCTGGCGGAGTTGTTGTATTTCCTGAGAAAAGCCTCCCCGCATTTGCTGCAAAGCCATCTGATGAGCAGCCTGTGAGGAAGAGGCGATCAAATCGGCTACAGCTTCGGCCTGGCTCAAATCCATGCGCCCATTCAAGAAGGCACGCAGGGTAAACTCTCCCGGCTGCGCGAGCCGAGCGCCTTTGCGGATGAGCAATTGCAGCACTTCCTGAAGGACATAAGAAGAACCATGACAGGAAAATTCCACCACATGCTCGCCAGTATAGGAAGTAGGTGCGATAAACAGAGACGCCAACACTTCGTCCAATACCCTACCTGAATCGTCTCGAATTGTCCCGAAATGGATGGTATGGCTGCGTTGCTTAACCAGTTTTTTTCCATAAAACACCTCGTCGGCCATGGCGATGGCATTTGCACCGGAAAGGCGAATCACCCCTATGGCACCTACACCGGGCGGTGTGGCCAGGGCGACGATGGTATCGGTCAGGTCGTGGCTACTGTAGGACATATAAATGAGGTTATGCTTTATCCAAACACAGTTGATGCGATATTTTATTCCAACTCCAGTTGCTCGTACGCCTTCATCACATCCAAATCGAAGCGCCACAACTCATAAGTTTCTATCAGAAAGGCCAGCTTTTGGTGATAGGTTTTGCTGGTGGCATAGCCGGACATTTTCAATCCAGCGGCACATGCTGCATAATAAGGCAATTCTGTTTTACCATCAAAAAAATCGCCCGGTGCATAGCCTGTCCGCCCTTGGCTGCGCCTTGCCGCCTCGCCGATGTCCGATTTCACCCCAACAGGGTAGGCCGACCAAATCCAGGCATAACAACCCACATTCCCAGCCGTGCAGGGGCGAGTGAGCAATTGTGTATGACGTCGGTAGCTGTCACCCACCGATCGATACACCTCAAAGCGATCGTAGTGGTTGTCGTCGGTCATCTGGTAAGCACCTATGGCTGGCGATACCCATCGAAAATCCCCATCCTGCAATTCCTCGAACCGCCGCTCACGTATCAGGCGCTGTGCCCATTCACCCGCTCTGGCTTTGATTCCAAAATGGTTGTTGGTATTCATAGACAATTCCGAAGTACCCGCGCCTGACTCCAGGATACCCTGCGCCAGTTTGATGCTGGCCGGCACCTTGTAGGTCATCATATCGCGGATGGCCAGCGCTTTGTATTTTTCCACATAAGTGAGGAATTTTTTGGCGTCTTTGATTTGCTGCTCCGAAAATCCATTTTTCTGCAATTTTTCCATCACCCGCCTTTCCGACCAGGTGGATCGAATGCGAACTTCCTGCCCGTCTTCCAGTAAAAATTTTCCCCGCTGTTCCTTTCCCGGCGAGCTTTCTACGACTTGGCGAAATTCTTTTTCATAAAAATACCGAACAGCTTCTGCCGAGAGGCCACCCACATTTTCCACGCCGCGCTCCCAGGCATCGGTCAGCGTCCAAATAATGGGCAGAGTTTTAACTGCTTCCCATTTATTTTGGTACAAATGCAACCCCACCAAGACCGAAAGGCAAAAGAAAAAAGTCAAAAAAAAGCCATTAGCCAGGTGGGATAAAGCATCAAATAGGGGTCGAAACAGCTTCATGGCTATTGGATATTGAATGTATTAGAAAAAAATCGCAATTGATTGTGGGAGAAAAACACAAAAATAAGTACTTTTATCGCTCAATTTAGCACATTAGCTCATAATCTCCACTTAGCCCACACCGAGAAAGCACACTTCGGGATTTTTTTCAACGACCTTGATTCATTAGACGACAGATCTGAATCGCCAAAGCGCAGGGACTTTTTTTGAAATTCGGCGTCTAAGGGCTATGATCTGTTGGCTGTAGTTTGAATAACATGAACTTGCGATCCGTACTGACTTTGTTAGTTGCTTTGCCTTTTATGCTTACTGCCCAAGCTCCGGTCATGCTGGAGGATTGCGGGCAGTCCTATATTGACCCTCAGGATGAAAATGGCGGCGGAAATCTGAGTCAAGACACCTTGATATACACCGAACTCTTCGACGACTTGAACCAGGCGCGTCAATTTTACGTGGATGTCAACGCATTTGGCGGGCAACAGGTAGATCGCGTAACTGTCTATGCCATTTTACCCGATAACAGCAGCAAATCGCTGGGCACACTGGCTTTTGGCAATTGTTTTGACTGTGTGCAAGGCTTCGCCCTGATGGTAGATGGTGTTGTAGAAGTAGCTCAAGTAAGCGACCAAAACTCCATGAATCTATGGCTCCTATCATTTAGCCAGCCCCCTTTTACCCTTACGGGAAATTTGCAAACGCTGAGTGGCGTGGGGCGTATTAGCGGCAAAATTCCCTTCTGCGCCATTGGTTGGCGGGTGGAGTACAGCGTGTTTAGTGACCCTAGTAATTCGACTACTGAATTTTCTACCCATATTCTGTGTCCAGAAATTGTCATGCCTTGCACTACAACACAGGAAGTGGAAGTGGACTGCATCGCAGACAGCATTCGCTTTGAAGCTATTTTGCCAGCCGATTGCTTTACTGCGCCTACGGAAATAAAATGGATAAGTACTGCCGGGCTAGAATTGGATGGTGCACAAGCGGCCACCACCCTCACGGGAAATGAAGGTTGGTGGTACTTGGAAGTCAGCGACGAGTGCTGTACTTATGTGGATTCTTTTTTGGTAGAAAATCCGCCTTTTGCCGAGGCAGGTCCCGATCAAATGTACTGTCAAGGGGAAACCATTACTTTGTCCGGCTCAGGCGGTATGGGGCATTTTTGGGAAATCTTGGGAGGTGCTGTTTTGAACGATTCAATCGCTATTATTCCTGATGCCCAGGATGAAAATACCGATACTTATATTTTGCACGCTTTTAACGACGAAGGTTGTGAGGATACAGACAGCCTGTACTTGCTGGTTGATGTACCGCCGGACATTCATCGTTCAACGCCTCGGGTTTGTTTAGGCGATACGGTTTTTTTCCGGGTACTCAACGAAGAAGACTACACCCTAATTGAATGGATCACCCCAGATGGAATCGTGCTGCCCGATGACTTTGTGCCAGATATACAAATTAATGACTTCGGCATTTATACGGTACAAGGCACCGACACTGCTGGCTGCGTGATCAGCGAAACCTTTAATGTGGAAGCCAACCTGCTACAACTCGAATACTTGTTTCAGGAAACCTGCGACAGCACCACCGTTTTTCTTTTTCCTCCTGAGTTGATGTACGAGTGGGAAGATGGCCGCACAGGTGCTGTTTATGCCTCAGCTATTGGTGGTATCTATCAAGTGACCGTAACTGACGAAGACGATTGCGTTAACATAACGCAGGTGGATATTCCGCCGCCCGATGGTCCGGTGGCTGATATCGAGGTAGAACAACCCCTTTGCCCAGGGGATTTCGGCCGCCTGGAAATTGACCTCTATAACCAGGATGCGCCAGTCATTTTTTCCATAGATGGCGGGCAAACTTATGGCCTCGCTGACATCTATGAGCAACTCTTACCAGGAACCTATCAGGTGGTGGTGCAAGACGATCTGGGATGTTTGCAGGATTTTGAAGTTGAAATACTCCAACCCGATACCATAGCGGTAAGCCTCGATTTGGAAAAGCTGGACGTGCATCCCAATACCCCGGTCACCCTTACAGCAAGCACCATCGGCAATATACAGACCTATCAATGGCTGCCGCGAGGCATTGATACTGGCGCAGCAAGTACTTCTTTTATAGCCAATAACAACGCCGAAGTCCGCATCATCGTCGAAGACGATCGGGGCTGCAAAGCGGTGGACGGCTTTCAACTGACCATTGTATTGGGTGATATTTATATACCCACCGGTTTTTCGCCCAACGAAGATGGCCGCAACGACCGATTTACTTTTTATGGCGATGGCTTGTCTGGTGAGCGCTTTTTGCTGCTGCAAATTTTCAATCGCTATGGGGCGCTGGTTTTTGACCTGAAAGATGCCCCGCTCAACGATGAATCGCTGGGCTGGGATGGTACTTTTAAAGGCGAAGTCCTCAACCCTGGTGTTTATACTTATTACGGGCGGGTTCGCTTTGGCGATGGCTCTATCCGCACCTTCAAAGGCGATATAACCCTGGTTAAATGATATACACATGAGATACTTTGTATTGCTACCCCTTTTTTTCTTAATGCTCCCTTATGCCCAAGCTCAGTTTCTGGAATTGGGCATGGAAAGCACAACAGGAACAGCCTCTACCAGCTTCAAAAGTAACTTGTCTGATATTGTCGGCTTTTCAGAAATAGAGATCAGCGATGCTTTATTGGATAGTGCTTTGGTTACTTTTGGGCTGAGTGCTCCTAACTGGCTAAAGGCGCTTTTTCCCGGTATCCGCATCGAAGTGGATCAGGAGATCGAGCGCAAGTTGAGTCGCAATGTGAATATGCTGCGCTTTTATGCCCGTGTCAAATGGGTGGGCATGAGCGTTGCTGTATCTGATCCGCGGCTGGCCGAGCCATTGGAGGCCAACAAACTCAAAAACCAAATTAAATCGGCGCGATTGGCGGTGAGTGGAGATGCAGAAGGGCTGGCGGCACACCTGGCGGCTATGGAATTGGCAGATTTGCAAAAACCCAAGCCTTTTTTTGATAAACGCTATGACGCTGAAGTGTATCTGCATTTTAAAAAGGTGTTGCTCGGCGACGACCCGCTATTGGAATGGGGTGGCCGTGAGAAAAAGAATACCCTGGATGTGGAACTGACAGGTGGCGTTCGCTTCTCTGCCGATCCTTCGCCTATTGTCGATTTGGGCAATGTGCTGTTCATCAGCGAAAAAATAGACAGCTTAATTGGGGGAGGGCTGTTGGCCCCATTGGAAAATACAACAGACGAAATTGCCCTGGCGCTTCAGAATATTTTATTGGGCCAATTCAAGGATCCCCGAACAGTGCCTTCCTGGGGTTGGTTTGCCCGAGCGGAAGTACCAGTGACTTTTGGCAACCGCTTTGCGGTAGTGGCAGGTGCAGATTTGAGCGTGAATAAGCATGTGCTGCTTAAAAATGCCCGGAATATGCCTTCTTTTTATGGGTTTGTGGGGTTGCGATGGCGGGGGTTTTAATACTAGTTTGATCGAAGATGCCTGTCCCCGCTGTGTGATAATAAGCGACAGGCTCATCATAAAAGGTTCAACATCTATCGTCTAACATCTAACAAAAGATAGACTATAATGAGAAAAGCTACACTATTGTCCTGTTGCCTATTGGCAGTCATTCAGCTAGGCGCTCAGATGCCTGGAAGCGCTTCGCGCAAATACTTATTGTTGTTGGACGATGCTCAGTTGGATATTGGCCTACAAACCACAACCATTTTTGCATTGGATGACCGTGCGCCGCTTTCGGCCAATCCACATTTTCAGGCCATGTGGAATTTAATCAAACTGGGTGCTTCGCTGGAAGCCCTGTTGCAGGGGATAGAAGAACCGCTCAACGACATCGACCTCAACCAAGAGTTTGGTCAAAACGGCTACAACAAAACCGTCCTCAGTTTTTTCATCACCTACGGCTTTGGCGAGTCCTCAGATGTAGCCATGCAAAAGCATTTCTTCGAGTTGGCCATCAGCCCGGGCTATTTCAAGCAAGGCAATAAGGGCATGCACCTGCATTTTGACTATCGGATGAACCTGGCTAATACGCGATATGGCGCTGGCGCAAACAGCATTGACCGGGGCATTGATTACGAACTGTTTGTAGGTGGGCGGCTGGGTTTCGACTGGAGTTTTCAGCGCTCCGAAAGCGAGGCCGGCTTTTTCACCCACCTCAGTGATGAGATCGAACGCATCGCCTTTGAAAATGAATTTACGGCAGCCCAACTGATCATGCTGGAAGACATGGCAGAAACGAGCAAAGTGCTATTGCCGGAAGATGTGGGCGGTCGGGCTTTTCATATCGGGCCAATTGCCGGCGTCCGGGTGTCCAAAAAAATAGTGGGCCGAACCCGGGTTTTCCTGAGTGCACAGGGTTTTTACGACATCATGGATTTGGTGGACACCAAAAAGGCACAGGAAAATAAGCGCAGCCAGCACCTGCTGTCCGCTCACTTAGGTGTATCCATCCCCATTGCCGGGGAGGGCGGTGATTTGGACTTTTTTCATTGAGGGAGGGAGAGCGATACGTTAAAAAGAAACGTGTTGAAGTTCATCAGGGCTTTGAACCCTCTTAATACCAAAGTGCAATATTTCATTTATAAAGCTAAAGCATTCGTTGTTTCAAAAAGTGTCAGAAATCTAAAAAAGTTATTACTTTTATCGAATGAGACAATCTGAGCATATTCATAAATTACCCAATGCCCCACTTCAAGAAGTAATATTTGAGGTGTTATGGGATATTGATTTTGATGAAGTTGGAGCTCCTCAAGATTCTGGATATGAATTAGCAGTTGGGGTATTTGCGAATATGATAAAAAATAAATATCCGCACAGGCAAAGAACTTTACCCATAAATGCACCCTTGAAAATTTATCCAATGCCTGTCCATCAATTTTGGGTAGATAAAAACACTTGGCCTGTTGTACAAATTGGCCCTGGAATTTTGGCAATCAATGACACTGACCAAAACTATAGCTGGGAAGGTAATTTTAAAAATGAAATTGACTTTATAATCCGTTGCTTGAAGTCAAGCTATAATGATAATTTAAAATTTATTCAATTGAGTTTACGGTATATAGACGCAGTAGAACTTCCTGAAAGTAAAGATGTACTAGCGTTTGTCAATGAAAACTTCCATATACATCTTTCAAATAATTATGTTTTAGAGGGTATAATTAGTGGTTTAAACATTAATCAGTTTTTCACCTTTCAGGATAGCAGCAAATTAAACTTTGTGATCTCCGAAGGTGTTAATGCCAAAAACAAAAAAGCTGTTATTTGGCAAACAAATTTTATTAAAAAGGACACAGAAGGCATAGATGATGTTTTGGAATGGGCTGATTATGCTCATGAAATAACAAGTAACCATTTTAAGAAATCTTTGAAACCTCATTTTTATGACAGCTTTAAGTAATAGACTAAATATTCCGATTGCTCCAACATTCCCATCGACATTGATTGAAAATTTTCGAACCAATCAAGAACACAGCTATTGGGTAAATTCTTCTACAACTTTAAAAGACACAAATGACCTCATCCCTGCAAATAGAAGTGAAATAAAGAATATTAAATCCTTCCTTATGCTTGAAGAAAACTTTGACAGCTATGGAAGCGAAAAAGTAGCAAAGGAAAGTGTCGAGCATGCCATTGAATTCATAAAAGAAATCAATAAAATGGACGTAGCGGTTGCCTATTCTTCTCCGGGGCCGAATAAAGAGGTACTTATCGTACTAGGAAACAAAGAGAAAGAAATAGAATTTATTTTTTACCCTTCTAAAGCTAAGTTTGTTAGGTTCGAGGCCTCTAACTTCGTGGATCAAGGCGTTTTTGAATATGAAGGTTTAGTTGACCTGATAAGCTGGCTTTTTTAACCTCACAATGTATCGCAATGTATAATGCAGGTGATTTAGTAAAAGAAGAGGAATTCCTGTACAGACGAGTTTTTAAAAATGATAATCGATACGTTAACAAAGCCACTGGGCGCCCAACTTCAAGGGCATTTGCCCCCCGACCTAAAAAAAGATGATGGCAAACTGTCGGTCGATATCGCAAGTAAGACTACCCCTGAAATAAGTATTATAGATTCTAAAAAAATTTCCTTGTGGGGCTTTAAAGCCAAAGTTCCTTTTGATATTGGTTTGCGCTGTATCTATGATCCAATACAAGAAAATGGATATGCAAACTTAGCCCATGCAATAATTGTAGGTTTTCAAGAAGAAGATGAAGCACTTCCTGGAATTTTAGCGAGAGCGGCCATTAAAGTCAAAGACTAATCCACAAAAATTATCAGAAAAAAAATAAGCCAAAGTCATATTGGGCAATATGACTCCGGCCAGAAAGCGACTTTAGATTGCAGGAAAGATTTGCAATGTGAGAGAAGATGACAGCAAGAAATCAACATTTACAGCACAAAAGTCGAATTCAAGCCTTAACTAAGTGTGAAGCCAGCGTTAATTTGTCTTTAATTCTCTTTTTATTCCAAGCCAAGCAACTGAACCAACAGCGGAAGCGCCTGTTTGGCTCTTTGCTGATGATATATCGGGGATGGTGTTTGCGTTTCAGACATGGATAAACTAACCTGCTTCGCCAGTTGAAGAATTTTTTCCCGTTCGGGAGCCGAAAAGCGGGCAAATGTACGCCTTAATATGGGCAGCATCTCTGTAAAATGTTCTTCCGGCACATCCTTGACCCAACGCTCCAATACCGACCATAAATCCTTGGAATGCAACAAAATCAGCGCACTGCCTTGCAAAAAGCCCTCCAGCCAAGATGCCGCATGTGCGGCCTCCCGAGTGTAAGACAGCGTAAATTCCATAATCAGCGAAGCCTGTTCGGAAGAGAGCAAACCCTTGTCCAGCAAGAGCCGGCAGCAAAGTCCGTGTATGCTGCGATCAATACCTGGATGAGCCTGCATTCGCTGAAGCGTTGTGTTCCAAATAAGTGTAAATTCCGAGCTTTCCAGCAAATCAACGGCTCGATCAGCCTCCAAAATGAGGGTATAACATGCTTTGGCTACCGTTTCATCCACTTGGCTACAAGTAGCGGGCAATCCAACCGATACCCGCGGCAAAAGCTGCCCCAGTAAAGCCGCTACAGCTTCCGGTTTGCTTTGCCGCACATCGCCATAGCGGATTACATCGGCCAAGGCCGGAATGGCTTGCATCATTTGCATGGTATCTTTCGACAGCGCCACTGCGGTTTCCAACTGGCGCAGCAGGCTTTCAAAAACCGTTTCTAAACCGGCCAGCAGCGACGCTCGAAATAAACCCACTAATACATTAAGTTCTTGATGTTGGCTTATTTTTTGCAAGGCTTTGTTTTCGGCTGCCTCTTTAATGGCATTGCCCCAAGTGCCCGCCTCTATAATCTTGATACTGAATTCCGGCTGCCATTTGAGCTGCCAGCTTTCGCTAAAATTGCCGAGCCGGCCTTCCTGTTCCTGTGTTTTTCCCCAGTGAATGTCTAAAAGTTGCAGTTGGTGAAAAAACTGGCTCATAGCCATATGAAAAGGCTCGCGGAGGTCTAATATTTTATTTTCTACGGCAGTACTCTGGAAAATTTTACCCAATCGAAAGGTTTTAAGTTGCCGGTCAAAATCCTTCTGAATGGGCATTACCGGAGCGTTTTCCGGCAGTTGACCTACTTTCCGCCCAATGATCAGCGCTTTTTCGATGAGTTGTAAGGGTTCCACTTGTCCCTGGCAATACACTGCCAACGCGGCTTCTTTCAATTCGACCATCTCGGGAATGGCCTTTTGGCGCATGGCGGCCAGGGTATGCGCTAGTCGCGCGGCATCAATGGCCTGCGCCGCAGCCGTTTCAAAACCCTGCTCTCGCATCAAGACGGCAGCCTGCACCATCCAGCGTTGAATGGCTTCCTCGCGGTGTCGAAATAGCAAGTCATACCAAGCCGGAGACAATACCCCGGCCCTATAGCCGCTTTGGTAGGCCAGCCTTTCATACGACCAGGGTATCCAACTGGAGCTGGTTTTCGCTTTTTTCCATCCCTTTAATAGCTGCTGATCGCTGGCTGGTTTGATCCGATTGACATCCTGAATAGCCGGACCATGCCAGGCTCCGCACACGACCGCTATGTTTTTGAAGCCCTCCTTCAAAGCTTTGCGGAGGGTGATGCGCATGTAAGCTTCCCGTAGCAGGTTGGAAGGACGTTCTGGTCGGTTCAAATCGCCTCGCATGGCTTGGATCATTTGCAAGATGTACTCGAAGATCGCCGCATCGTTTTCAGTATGTTCAAAGGTGGCATCCCACCATTGTTCGCTATCTTCATAGCCCGCCAGCAAGGCCATTACGCCCATTGGATCCAGATCGAAAGGGTCGTCACCGATGGTCAATTCATCCATGCTTTCAGGAAATTGAAGCTGGATGTCTATCGGCAAATCCATGAACCAGATGGGGCATTGGTGGCTATGGGCGTAGCGCATGGTTTGCCATTCGGCAGAAAATTCGGCAAAAGGCAAGTAAACAGCCTTGTCCATGTTTTTATCTTCGTACAAAAGCAAGGCCAAAGGCAACTCATAGTCCTCGTACTGGAAAATAGACATCGCTTTTTCTGCATCAGCAGGCATTTCCACCAGGATGCAATCGGGTTGCTGTTGCTCCAATGCTTTTAACAGGCTGCGGGTGGAGCCGGGGCCGTGGTGTCGGATGCCGTATATGGAAAAAAGAGCCATACCATTTCGGATTTAATCCTCCAGCGGGATACCGTTCGTATCGGTGGTCAACACTTCGCTCATATAGTCGAAAAATGGCCGCAAATTTTGCAAGGTTTGTACCAACTCGGCCAAGAAATACTCCGAAGTAACTTCCTGATCGGAAAATGCGCGGGTAGCCAAAAATTGTTTTTTACGGATTAGGTCAATGGCCGGATGATCTTTGACAAAGCCTTTTGGCGCTGATTTCACGGCTTCGCCCTCCACCGCTCCAAAAGTTTGCACAAATACCGGATCGTTGATGATTGCCCGCAAAGGTTGGTCATCGCTGGCTATTTCCTGGCGGATACGCAACAAGTCGGGCGCATTGGGTGCCCAAAATCCGCCACCTGCAAAAGACTGCCCGGGTTCGATGTGGAAATAGTAGCCCCCTCTCAGCCACTTGGTAGCCCGCGACATGCCCGCACTGAAATAGTTCTTATAGGGCGATTTGTCCTTAGAAAAACGCACATCGCGATAAATGCGGAACACTTTGAGTTCTTCCAGGTTATCGTGGCGGCTTACTTCCTCGAAAACAATTTGAGCAAATTGCTTGAACGGCTCGTAAACCGCTTCATACTGCGCTTTATGGGCTTGAAACCAGTCTCTATTATTGTTTTGCTGCAAGCTCAATAAAAAGTCAAACGTTGATGGGGATAGTTGATATGAATTCATGTTTAGCAAAAATTTAACCAAATATAAGGTAATTCTTGACAACAATAATACAGCCTTTTTGGTCTTCTAAACGTTGGAAAACGAACCATGGGTAGATCGAAACCGACACTTGGTTGAATTTTTTTCCAGCCTCATTGAATGCAATCGTACTTTTGCACGCGTTCTTAGGCAAAAAACCAATCACCCAATTATGATGCCAAAAATTATTCTTACTAGCGCTTTATTTCTGATGTGTACATGGGTAGTCGATGCGCAAAACCGCGTCACCATCAGCGGTATAGTGACCGATGCGGACAATGGAGAAACACTCATCGGCGCTACGGTTACCGTGCCCGCAACCGGTTCAGGTACCAGTACCAATGAATACGGTTTTTATTCGCTCACGCTGCCAATGGGCGATACACAAAGCCTGGCTTTTAGCTACGTAGGCTTTCAAACCCAGCTAAAAACCGTATTGCTGAGCCAGGATACCCGCCTGGATGTCGCCTTGTCATCTGGAATTGCATTAGAAGAAGTGGTCGTAAAAGCCAATTCATTTGAAGAGCAATTGCAGTCCACCGAGATGAGCGTAGAAGCCATCACCACGCGTGAAGCCCGACTCATACCTGTGCTCTTGGGCGAGAGTGATATTTTAAAAACCATCCAGTTAAAACCGGGCATTCCTTCCGGCTCGGAAGGTACTACCGGGCTTTTTGTACGCGGCGGCGGCGCCGACCAAAACCTGATTGTACTGGACGAAGCCATTGTCTATAATCCCAATCACCTTTTTGGCTTTTTCAGTACCTTTAATACGGATGCGGTCAAAGACCTGAAGCTGTACAAAGGTGGCTTTCCCGCGCAATACGGGGGCCGGCTCTCCTCTGTGATAGATGTCAAACTCAAGGAAGGCAACAATCAAAAGTTTTCCGGCTCTGGCGGTATTGGACTGTTGGCCTCCCGCCTAACACTGGAAGGCCCCATACAAAAAGGCAAGTCTTCTTTTATGGTATCCGGGCGGCGCACTTATGTGGATCTCATTACCCGATCCATCAACAAGGCCAATGAAGACAACGAAGACGCCACGTTTATTCCCGACTACTACTTTTACGACCTCAACACCAAAATCAATTACCAGTTGAGTGAAAAGGATCGTTTGTTCCTGAGTGGCTATTTTGGCAGGGATGTTTTTGGCGTGGATGGCGATTTTTTTGATTTCAACTTCGACTGGGGCAACGCTACTGGTACGGCACGCTGGAACCATGTTTTCTCTCCCAAGTTGTTTGCCAATACTACTTTTACCTTTTCTGATTACCAATACAATATTGAGAACAAAATTACTGGCTTTTCTTTTCAAGTTGGTTCCAATATCCAGGACAGCAATCTGAAATCCGATTTTTACTACGCCATTCGAAACGGACATACCTTGCGCTTTGGCGCCAATGTCACCTACCACTATTTTAAGGTAGGCCGCTTGAAAGCGGGCAGTGATGATGGCAGCATTAGTTTCTCTGCGGGGCAGGACTACGATGGCTGGGAGTCCGGTATCTATGTATCCGACGATCTGGATATAGGGGATAAATGGAAACTGGCAACAGGTTTGAGGTTAAGCGCTTTCTCCAACGACGGCGCTTTTTATACGGGCCTGGAGCCTCGTCTGGCGCTTCGCTATAGTGTTAACGATAAACTTTCAGCCAAAACAAGCTACGCCCGCATGTATCAGTACATGCACCTGGTGGCCAATTCCGGGGTTGCTTTGCCGACCGATGTTTGGTATCCTTCTACAGAGCGGGTGATGCCGCAGCGCTCCGACCAGGTGGCTTTTGGCCTGTCCTACCTATTGGGGCGGCAATTTTTTATCAATGCCGAAACTTATTACAAGTGGCTGGACAATCAACTCCAATTTGTAGATGCCGCACAGCTATTTGCCAACAACGACCTGGAGGATGAATTTGCTGTTGGGCAAGGCCGGGCTTATGGCTTCGAGTTGAGTCTGGAAAAAAAGGAAGGCAATTTGAGCGGCTGGATTGGTTACACCTATGCGCGGGTCGTCCTGAGTGATTTTACGACGTTGGATCCCAACGGCAGCTTTGCGCAAACGGATCGAAATTTTGGTGACTTCTCCCCCATTTACGACCGCAGACATGACCTCTCTGTGGTGTTGCTATGGGATATTAGCCGTCGGTTTTCATTTAGTTCTACTTTTGTGTATGGCTCTGGCGATTTGCGCTGGCTGGCGCCGGGGCGTTTCAATTTCCAGGATGTGGAAGGCGCCAATTTTCAACCGGTGGTTTCCGACTACTTGGCGCGCAACAACTTCCGGCTACCGCCCTACAATCGCTTGGACATGTCATTGGTGTGGCGCTTTTTCCCAAAATGGGGCGAAAGCGATCTGACTTTCAGTGCCATCAATGTATATGACCGCCGAAATACCTTTTTTATCTACCTGGAACCTGAATACGAAGAAAATCCAGATACAGAAAATCCGATCGAAGTCCCGACCCGCATCGCCGCTAAGCAAGTTTCTTTATTCCCCGTTTTACCTTCCATTTCTTGGAATTTTAAATTTTAAACCCATGCGCCAATTGCTCTTTTTTGCCTTGTCGATCGCCATCCTCTGGTCTTGTGACCTGGAAAAGGAAATTGAAATACAGCTTCCAGATTATGAGCCTTCGATTGTGGTGGAATGTTACTTGGAGCCAGATCAGCCCTTTGCGCTGCTTTTAACCGAAAGCACGCCTTATTTTGAGCCATTCCCAGATGACATCAGTGATTATCTGGATGCCACGCTGCTGGACAGTGCTGAGGTAGAAATTTTGCACAAGGGTACGATATACTCGCTGCAAAACCAGTTGTTTTTTGATCCGGTCAAGCAAAAAATTTACAACTACTATTTGCCCGTAAGCGTGCCTTATGATACGGATAGTCCATTCGAATTGCGCATCACGACCAAAGATGGAAGAACAATAGAAGCAAGCACCAAGCTTCTGCCCAGGGTGGCAATCGATAGTATCGTCGTTGAATTTCAGGAAAACGACACCCTTGCACGGCTATTGACCTACTTTACCGACCCGCCCGAACAGGAAAATTATTACCGCCGCATGTTGCACGAAGAAAGCCTAGATAGCACCGCCCGACAGGACTTCCCAACTGACGACCGCATATTCAATGGCGACGTCGTTTTTGGCACGACCTTCGACTTTTCAGAAGGCACGGTCGTTTTCAACACCCTTTATCACATTGACGAAGACTATTACAAGTTTTTGGAGAGTGTGAATGGCGCCATCAATGCAAGTCTCAACCCTTTTGCGCAGCCCAGTTCCATCATTTCAAATGTGACGGGTACAGGCAACCCAATCGGCATATTTACCGGGCTGGTCTATGATCGGGTAGAAACCATCATTCAGCGCTGAGGCGCTTGAATTGCCCCAACGCACCGAACATCTGGTACAGCATACAACATATCTCTGAATACACGACAATTTTTTGGGCCGTGGCCTGCAAAAAAAGCGCCTCCGGCGAATGCCAGGATCGCGGCCCAAACAACATAATGACGATCTGTACTGCCAATATCACACTAAAAACAACGATTGCCTGTGCATAACGATTGGGATAGGTCGGGTCTTGTTTTATGGCCAATGCGAAACAAAAACACATCAACAGAAAAGCGATGAAGCCGCCCCGAACAAACAAGGTATGGGTGGTATAATCGACATCTAGTGGGTTCAGCGCAATGCCGATATAACTCAATCCGGCCAGGCAACCAAAAAAGGCAGCAAAAGTGGCCAGGTTTTGAGCTTCCGACTGCTGAAACAAGCTGGGAAGCATCAAGAAAAATAAAATCAGCGATACGCCCACCACGACCAAGCTGGTTTGAAATAGCTGGTTGCTCCAATAATTATCTTCGCCATTCCAACTGCGCGTGCGCCCCAAGTCGCTGAAATAATTGTCCGTCAGGGAATAACCCTCCATTCGTCGGTCGTGGATGGTGCCTCCTGGATAGGCAAGCATGGCCAAGCTGCTAAACATGAAAAACGAAACGGCACTGCAAATGCTAAAATAGATAATGGCTTTTTTAAATCGGATCATGTCTTTTTTGCCTTTTGCGCCAATAAAACCCGATGAGTAGCAATACCAAAGCCCCTCCGCCAATCCACCAATAATACCGACCAACTGACTGCAACACCAATGGTTTCATATCGCCATAGGGCAAGTAACTCGCCCAGTAAAATGGATGAGCGGCCTCATGCGAACTTTCTGCCAAGTACCGAATTTTCGCCTGACGTAAAGCGCTGTTTTTTGGCATTTCCGCCTTCAGATTTTTATAAAACTCCAACATCAGCACAGCGGTTCTCGCATCGTTGATTTGCCACAGACTGTTAATTGTACTTCTAACCCCCGCATGGGCAAATCCCCGCCCCAAATGAATCACACCTTCCCCTGGTTGGAAACTCCCAGCGCCTGTTTCGCAAGCGCTTAATACAACCATTTCGGCGTTGAGCCAGTGTGCGTACAAGTCTTTGACGTACAACAAGGATTCCTCTTGATCTCCATCGGCTCCAGCATAAAATGCCAGAAAAGCGTAGTCGCCATCGTAGATGTTTGCTTTGGCATGCGTGGCCAGATGCAGGATGGCATATTGCGGCGCCAAGGTCAAAAACTGACTTCTAATCGCTTCGGTACCAAGTATTTTTTTTCCTCCAATCAATTGAATAATCTGGCTGACCTCAGATTGGTTGTAATCCAGAGGAGGAAAACCGCGTTCATCCTGACTAAAATCCGGGGCAATTGCCAAGCACTGCTGTTTAATGCCTTTTTTGTTGGCCAAACGTTCCTTTAATTGAAACCACCAGCCGGCTGAATAGGCATAACTGATATTGAAGCGATGGATTAAAAAAGGGTAACTGCGGTATCGCTGGGATTCCTCTGGCCAATCTGTCAATAAGGATTCAAAAGCCAGCCAGCCCATGATGCCGTCTGGAACAATAATAAGCGATTCGACCGACTCCAGATAGGGCAATATCGGTGCAAAAATAGCATCGTACAACGCCCTGGCATGACGACAATATATGCTGTCTTCTCGTTGCCGATCTGAAGAAGCGGCCATAGGATAGCGCAAAATACTCTTTCCCATTCCCAAAATGGCTGCTTCCCAAGGAAAAATCGGATCGAGTTGAAAAGCATAAATCTCCTCCTTTTGCAGTAAAAACATAAAAACCGCATCGCTGCCATAAAAAAAGCTGATCATTGCCTCCTGGTTGCCCAGGGCTTGTTGCAATGGTTGAACTTCATCCACAGCAACGCTGGAAACGATTGATCGGCCTTGTTCCAAATTATTGAGCTGATGGTATAAATTGGCCTGGCGTTTCTGTTCCTGAAATAATTGGGCTTCCAACAATTGGCGTTCCTTGTCATTTTTTGGATTCATAACACGCTCCTTTTCCAGACGGTTAATTGCCATCATACTCTTTTGTAAGTGGGCCACCACGCTATCAGCTTGGCGATTGTGGGTATTGGTGTACAGCGCATTGGCTTCCGAAAGGCGATTGCCTTTTGTACGCTCGCTAAAAACAAAGGCTTTCCTGTAATGAACCTGGGGCGTATCGCTCAAATCCGCCAGTACAAAACAGGCTTTCAACGCCGCTTCAAACAGAGATTGATTGAGGCCTGTCAACTGCTGGCGGGCTTCCGGGTTGAGGTAAGTCCGCTGGGCTTCTGATAACAGGCTCATAGCCTCTTCTAAGTATTGCAAGGCCTGCTGTAAACCTAACGCATTTTGCTGCGTGCTCGCCCAGTCGAGCCTATTCTTGCCCTTTAGTTCCAGACACAGCAATACGTCCACCGAAAACACCTCCGCCGATGGATCATAGCCCAATACTTGCAACGCTTGTTCTAAAAAGGCATCTGCTTGCTCATACCATCCTTTTTTATAATTCAAATTCGCCAGACAACGCAGGTAAAAAACCCGCAAAACCAATTCATCATTATCCTCCAAAAGCCCTGTGTGTTGCAAGGCGTTTTCTGCCAATGGCAAATGGCCTTCTTCCAGATACGTACTGGCTATGCTAAGTTGCGTTTTTAGCCGTTCTGAGCGCCAGTCCTCTCCTAATTTAAGCCAGATGGCCAAACTTTTCTCGTAATATTCCCGAGCTTGGGCATATGCCTTTTGCTGCCAAAAAAAGTGCCCCATATTCAATGCTGTACCAGCTACAAAGGGATGATCTGGACCAAAAATGGATTCCCGTAGCGACAGGGCAACGGACAAATGGTTTTTGGCAGAATCGTATGCGCCTGTATTCATTTCAGCAAGCCCCATTTGCTCATACGCTTGGGCAATGGAAGGGCTGTAATCGCCTTCCCTTTCTCGCAACAGATGAAAAGCTTGCCGAAAGTGGGATAAAGCCGTATGGTAATCCCCGCGCAGCATCCACAACTCCCCTATATTCTGGTAAGAACGAATCATATCCGGGTGCTCAAACCCATAATAGCTGCGACGGATGTCTAGCGCTTGTTCTAATAAGGCATCAGCTGCAAGGTATTGCTGTTTTGCAGCCCGTGCGTTGCCCATATTTTCATAAAGGGCAGCCAGTTTGGGATGGTTTTCCCCATAATGCGCCAGATAAACAGGCAAGGCCTTTTCAAAATGAATCAGCGCACTGTCGGGTACCTGCATGCCCGCAAAGCAATTCCCAACATTCTGATGGCTTTGCGCGGTTTTTAGGTGCTTTTTGCCAAAAGCTTGTTGCCGTAGCACTAGCGCCTGTTGGGCATGCATGCTGGCTCGATCCAATTGCCCAATGGCCAAGTAGAGGTTTCCCAGGTTGTTGAAAGCGGCTGCCAAATCCCCAGTAGTAATCCCCTTTGATTGTTGCCGCACTTGAAGGACTTGCTCGTATAAAACTTGGGCCTGATCGTACATGCCATAGGAAAAATAGCAATTGGCCAGGTTATTCAAAGATTTAGCCGTTTCGGGGTGTTGCAGGCCGTAAAAGCTTTGTCGAATGTACAAGGCTTGCTGATGGTGGTCAAAAGCGAGGGGTATATAGCCCAATTCGTAGTAGTAATTGCCCAATTGGCTGAGTGCCTCTGCCCGGAGCGGATGGGTCACCGCTAAGGCATCTTGTGCAAAACAATACGCCGAATCCAGATGTACTATCGCCAATGGGTAATTCCCTGCCACCTGCGCCGCTTCTCCCAACAACAATTGGGCTTCAATCTCCAGTTCAGGAAAGTCGCTGATGCTTTTTGTCAAAAGTGCTTGGACTAAAGCAAAAGCCGCTTCCGTATCCCCCATTTCCAACGCGGCTTCCGCCTCGTTCAAACCCGTCCTGATCCACAGCGAATCGCTTTGCTGCCCCATCACAGAAAGTAAAGCCGCCCAAACGAAACCTACCAGAAATATGATTTTTTTATTTGGCATAAGCTATTAAAAAAGCTGAATGCTTACCTTTACCTAGCATCCGCACCGCACTAGAAACTCGGCTATTCTTTATCAAAGTATCGAATATGCCTGTTTTTTGTGATTTTTGGGAACATTTTTGCTTTTAAATACACCCTATTATGGAAAAATCAGATCAGGCTTTGATTGATGCCATCCTGAAAGGCGGGCAAGCACGTCAGCAAGCGATCAAAGACATCTATCATGCGGATAGTTTGCGCGAAAAAGTAGTGTATTACGTGCAGCAGAACAAAGGCAACCGGGACGATGGTCTGGATATTTTCCACGAAGGTATCATCGCCTTGGATCGGAACATCCGGGAGCAAAAATTTCGAGGCGAAAGCCGCTTGTCTTTATACCTCTTTGCGACATGCCGATTTTTGTGGATGAATCAGTTGCGCAAAAATCAGAAAGTATCGCTGGAGGAAGACCATACTGTAATGGATGAAATCCAGGAAGAAACCCCGGAATTGACCCTGATAACCCAGGAAAGACAGCATGCCTTAAAAAACCTGCTCGAGCAATTGGGCGAACGCTGTCGCAAAATCCTAGAGATGTGGCAACTGTCCTACTCCATGGAGGAAATTGCAGCAGCCATGGGACTAAGCAGTGAAAAAATGGCCCGAAAAAGCAAATACCGCTGTCAACAAGCTTTGGTTGAGTTGATCAAACAAGATGCGCAGTGGCGCAGCAATTACTAAAAATCAGGTAAAATGTAAGTCCTATGGAGGAATTGTACGACACAATAGAAAATTACCTTCAAAACCGATTGTCCGAATCGGAAAAAACGGCTTTTGAGCAAAGGATAAAATCGGAGCCCGATCTGGCGACAGAAGTTGAGGCGCATCGCACGGCACAGGAAGCCATTGAGTTCCAAATAGCCGAACAAATGCGGGCCGATTTCAAAGCATGGGGCGCATCAGCAACTAAATCGGCATCAGCAACCAAAGGCCGGATAGTTGCCATACGCCGGGTTTGGGCTGTTGCCGCCAGCGTTTTACTCCTGATAGCCGCTGTTGGCTACTGGCAAATTCAGCAGCGCTTCAGCAGTGATGCCTTGGCGAACGCCTTTTATGACCAAACGGAGCTATCAGAAACCCGCGGTCTGGATACCCCAAAAAACACACTCTCCGAGGCTGTTGAGGCCATCCGCAACCAGCAATACGAACAGGCCATCCAGCAACTGAACACGATTTCAGATACCAGCAGCTATGCCGCTGATGCCCAGTATTTAATGGCTGTTGCCCATTTCGAAGCCGGACACCCGGAACAGGGTACTTCCATTTTACAACAACTTCAAAACAATAGCGATCAGCTCCTCTCTGAAAAAGCAGACTGGCTCTTACTGCTCACTTATCTGAAAAATGGCCAAAAAACTACGCCCGAATTCAACAACCTGCTCGAAAAGATAAGCCAGGACAGCAACCACGCCTTTTATCCAAAAGCAAAAGCCCTGAAGCAAAAGCTCGATCAGTTTTGGGCCGATTGGGCAAATTGAGGATTTCTAAACAGAAAACCTTACTTTTGAGCTTCAAATTAACAACAGCATGGAAAACAGTTTTTTCGAAAGTTATTTGGATCAATTTATTGAAGCTGCACTAAAAGAAGATGTCGGCTCAGGCGATATTACAAGCGAAGCCTGCATCCCCGCTGATGCCCGCTGTGAAGCCAAATTGCTGGTGAAAGACCCCGGCGTTTTGGCAGGTGTTCAATTGGCCCAACGCACTTTTGAAATGCTGGATGCCCAAAGCCAATTTGAAACCTATTTCCCCGATGGCAGCGATGTGAGCGTGGGCGATATTGCTTTCCGGGTGGAATGCAATGCCCGAAAACTCCTCATGGGCGAGCGCTTGGTGCTCAATGCCATGCAGCGCATGTCGGGTATCGCAACCCTAAGCAACCAGTTCAAATTTGAAGTGGAAGACCTTCCTGTCACCATCCTCGATACCCGCAAAACCACGCCTTTGATTCGCTTTTTGGAAAAATGGGCAGTCAAGCTCGGCGGTTGCGATAATTACCGCTTTGGCCTCTACGACTGGTTTATGATCAAAGACAACCACATTGATGCTTGTGGAGGGATTCGCCAGGCCATTGAACGCATACACGCCTATCAGCAGGAAAAAGGCATACAGCACGGCATCACGGTAGAAGTGCGCAACCTGATGGAATTGTACGAAGTCCTCAAAGTGGGCCAAATCAACCGCATCATGCTCGATAATTTTGAGATTCCACTGATGCGCGAAGCCGTTGACATCATCAACAAACAGTATGAAACAGAAGCCTCCGGCGGGGTCAATATCCATACGGTTCGCCAAATTGCCAAAACCGGGGTAGATTTCATATCGGTCGGCGCTTTGACCCATTCAGCCACCAGCCTCGACCTCAGCCTGAAAATACAGAAATAAGCAACAAAATAGCGGGCAACAGCGTTTCAGGACAGGTCAACTTGAAACTTGAGACTTGAAACCAGAAACATTGAATCGCATCACTTCTTTTCTTTTCTTTTGTTGTTGCCTTTGTAGCTTTTCAACTATTGGCTTCGCGCAGGGTTTTGTGACTGAAAAAGACGCCAGCACCAAAAGCCTAAAACTCTTTGCAGAAGCCCGTCAGCACCTCAATGCCTCCCGCAACGCCGATGCGCGGGACGCCCTGGAGAAAATTCTCGCCAAAGAACCCCAATTCATAGATGCCCAATTGATGTACGCCGACCTCTTATTGCAAGGGGGCGCATTTGCGGAAGCGGAAGTTGCTTTTGAAAAAGCCCTGGCGCTAAGCGCTGATTATGCCCCATTGGCCTATTTTTTACTGGCCAGCTCAGAATTGAAACAAGACAAATGGGAGGAAGGCATCGCCCACTTGGAAACGTACTTGGCATTTCCTAAAATACCGGAAAAACGCAAAAGCCGCGCCGAGCAATTGCTGGACAATGCCCGCCTCACCCAAGCTGCCTACCACCATCCCGTCCCCTTTGATCCTAAAAAGCTCAGCCCTGCCATCAATACGGAACAATCGGAATACCTGCCAGCACTGACCGCCGACGAGTCCTTCATGGTCTTTGTGCGGGTGGTGAATGGCCGGGAAGATTTTTACCTTTCCAAAAAAGAAAATAGCCAATGGCAAACGGCGACCCCGCTCGAAAACATCAACAGCGCCGAATACAACGAGGGTGCTCAAAGCATTTCTGCCAACGGCAAGGTCATCGTGTTTACCATCTGCGACCGCCCAGGCGGGTTGGGGCGCTGTGATTTGTACTGGACAGAAGAGCACAAAGGCCAGTGGACGCCAGCTAAAAACCTGGGAGCCCCCATCAACAGCGCCGCCTGGGAAAGCCAGCCGGCCCTCTCCGCCAACGGTCAAGAACTTTATTTTGCCAGCGACCGCAAGGGAGGATTCGGAGGTATCGATATGTGGGTAAGCAAAAGACAAGCGGATGGCCGCTGGGGAGAACCCCAAAACCTCGGATCGACCATCAACACCCCCGACACCGACCAAGCGCCCTTCATCCATGCCGATGGCCAAACCCTTTATTTCATGTCGAATGGCCACCCCAGTCTGGGCGGCTTTGATTTGTACATTTCGCGAAAGCAGCCCGACGGCGCTTGGGGCAAACCCCAAAACCTGGGCTATCCCATCAACACCAAAGCCAATGAGGGTGCTTTGATTGTCAGCCTCTCCGGAAAAAAGGCCTACTTTTCCACCGATCGGGTGGGCCTGACCGATAGCTTGATGAACCCCGATAACGTATTGCTGAGCACGACTTCCGATATATTTGAATTTGAACTCTATCCAGAAGCGCAGCCGCAGGCCGTGACTTATGTGAAAGCCATAGTAAAAGACGCCGTTTCCGGCAAACCCTTAGAAGCCGCTGTTTCCATCGAAAATCTAGCGACCCGGGCTCCCATTTTGGAGGATAAAACCGATGAAAAAGGCGCTTTCCTCTCCGTTTTGCCGATGGGCAACAACTATGCGCTATACGTTTCCAAGCCCGGCTACCTTTTTCATTCCGAACATTTTGCCCTGGCTGCTGAAAACCGCATTGACAATCCTTTTTTGCTGGAAATTCAACTAGTACCTATCCCCGAAAAAGAAAGCGATTGGGAAAAAACAAGCCAGCCCATCGTACTCAAGAACATTTTCTTCGAAACGGGTTCCGCAATATTGCGACCCGAATCGGTCTATGAACTCGATCGCTTGTTTGCCCTCCTGCAAGCGTATCCTGCCATGCGCATCCAGGTCAATGGCCATACAGACGATGTTGGCGAAGCGACAGACAATATGACCCTTTCGGAAAACCGGGCAAAGGCGGTTTATACCTATCTGTTGGACAAAGGAATAGTTAAGGAGCGCCTGGCCTATAAAGGGTTTGGCGAAAGCCTGCCTGTTGCGGCCAACTCAAGCGCCGAAGGCCGGCAAAAAAATCGCCGCACAGAATTTGAAATTATCCGTTAGTGTAAGCCACTAAATCGAAGTAGGTTTCTAGTGTAATTACCTGCCAGGCATTCAACACATGTAGCACTTCTTGGTCTGCTTTTGCCGCTAAGGCCACCAAAACAGCGCCATGATCCAACTTAGGAAAGCTAAAATATTCAGGCAAACGGGTACTTGAAATCCGCGAAAACGCCTGTGATGCTGCCGACCAGACTTCAAAACCCAATTCATTGTCCTGACAGAGCTGCTCCAATGTGCGTAGCACTTCTTCAGCGCAAGAACTCAACTGACAGGAAAAGGTCTGATAATAAGCGCGTTTCAGCAACCCCAGATCGTCGTAGATCGGATAGCGTTTGTTATCCGTCCCGTGGTGGTAGCCGCGCAAAGCGTTATCGAAAAGGATCAGGTCGCGATACCGGTAGGGGGCATTCGGATGGGGAATACTGGTAATATAGCCAGATGCCGGGCTGTTGGCAGCTACACCGATCAGCTCCATTTGTTGCTCATAGAGCAGGCGCACCGACACTATAGGTGGAAAAGATTGATTTTTAGCCGAATAGCCAAATTTACTCCAAACGGTGTGGTTGAGCCGGGTCTTTTGCAATGCAGTAGCTGCAATGGCCAGGCTCCACCAGGATTCCCGGTTGTCCACTTCCAGCGATACGGCTTTTTTATTGTAATACAAACAAGCCTTCCAATCGCGGCGGTACTTGTACATGAGCCCTAGGCGCACAAAGGGCGGTGCCCATTCCTTACATTCCCGGATGATGCGCTTGTACAACTTGATGGCATGATACGAATCCCCTTCCAGTTCGTATTGATGAGCCAGTTCGTACATATCCAGCATTTCTTTGGAAGGTTCGTTCATCGTAGAAGTTGCTTAATCCTGGAAACAAAAATAATGGTTTTATTTTCAAAACGCTTAACTTTGCTCTGGTATTGGTCATCATAAATTATTATGATTAACAGCCTGCTCATTAGGAATTACGCGATTATCGAGGAGCTTGAAATTAACTTCTCCAAAGGACTAACCATCATCACTGGTGAAACTGGTGCCGGAAAATCTATATTGCTGGGTGCTCTGGGTCTGGTGATGGGAAAACGCGCCGACACCAAATCGCTCTATCACCTGGATCAAAAATGCGTGGTAGAAGCCCGATTTGACATCAGCAAATATGGTTTGAAGCCTTTTTTTCAGGAAAATGACCTCGATTACGAGGACGAATTGCTTATCCGTCGCGAAATCAGTCCTTCCGGAAAAACGCGGGCCTTCATCAATGATACCCCGGCCAACCTCAATACTTTACAAGACCTGAGCGCCGCACTGATCGACCTGCACCAGCAATTCGATACGCTCGACATCCACCAAATTTCCTTCCAACTCCGCATGTTGGACGCCCTAGCCGACAACAAAGCACTGCTTGAAAACTACCAGGGGGGCTTCCGCCAATACCAAAGTGACCGCCGCCGCCTGCAAGAAATGGAAGAGCGGCAACGCGCTGCGTCCAACGAATTGGAGTTTTTGGGCTACCAAATGGAGGAATTCCTCAAAGCCGAATTGGTGGCGGGTGAACAAGAACAATTGGAAGAAGAACTCCATACCCTGAGCAATGCCGAGGACATCAAGCGCAACCTCTCCGCTGTTTATCAACAACTGAGCGAAGCCGACCAATCCGTCATCGGCCAGGTGGATGAATTGCGCCTCTCTTTGAAGGATTTGTCCAAAATCAACAGCGAGATTCGGAAAATATACGATCGCTTTCAGGGTTTTGCCGAAGAGCTGAAAGATACCGCCCAGGAATGCGGGCGCCTGGCAGAAGCCACTGAGTACGACCCGGAGCGCATCATGGTTGTCCAGCAGCGCCTCGACCTGATTTACCGACTGCAAAATAAGCACCAGGCTACTTCCGTGGAAGAACTGCTGCGCATCCAGGAAAACATCCAGTCGCAACTGACCAGTATCGGCGATTTGAGTAGTGAAATGGCGCACCTGCAAAGTCGCATCGAAGAACAGGAGCAGCAACTCAGTGCTATGGCGGAAACACTGAGCGAAAAGCGCCATGCGGTAATCGCCGGATTTGAAAACCGGGTAGAACATTTGCTCGCCCAGGTTGCTATGGAACACGCCAAACTCAAAGTACAGGTCAATCGCCTGCCCCAACTGGGCAGCACCGGGCTGGACGAAGTGACTTTCCTCTTCGCTGCCAATAAAGGCAGCCGCCTGCAACCCATCAAAGATGTCGCTTCAGGTGGAGAATTGTCGCGCCTCACGCTGGTTATTAAATCGCTGGTTGCTAGTGCCATCCCATTGCCTACCCTGATTTTCGATGAAATCGACAGCGGCATCTCCGGCGATGTCGCCCTGAAAATGGGTCGCATCCTCCGCCAATTGAGTGACGAACACCAAGTAGTTTCCATCACGCACTCCCCTCAAATTGCCTCCAAAGCCGATGCCCACTACTTTGTTTATAAACGCATCGCCGACGAACGCACCATCACCAAAGTACGTGAACTAAAACTGGAAGAACGCATCCGCGCCATCGCCACCATGCTGAGCCAAAATCCCCCCTCCGACTCGGCGCTGGAAAATGCCCGGGAGTTGATTGAGATGGCGTGAGGGGAAGTGCGCCTGCGTAGTTCAAAAAAGCAATGCTTATTAAAACCACACAGGCTTTTAGTGTCGGCGTGAGCCCAAAGTCACACCGACACTTGCCAAGCTTCTCTATGCTCAAACCGCGAAGCGGTGACAGAGACCAAGGGCTTTCTGATAATAAACTTTTCATCACACAAGTTCTGTTTACAATACCTGCGTAGTTCAAAAAGCAGTGCTCATTAAAACCACAAAGCCACAAGAGAACACAAAGACTTCTTTGTATCTTTTCCATTCCTACGCCTTTATAGCCCAGCCAGCGTGCTAGCCCAGTCGTTCCAGCGGAACGGTATCTCTGTTGCCCCGATATAGCCCAGACCGCG
>CALMIR010000113.1 GCA_937864265.1 uncultured Saprospirales bacterium
CTTTGTTGCCTAGATATAGCCTAGCCTGCGCACTCCAGCGGAGTGCTCTCTATTTACCCAGCTTTAGCAAACCGCCCGCTAGCGAAGCTCAGCAATAGCGCCTCGCTCAGCAAGCCCTGCCTGCTACACTCCAGCGGAGTGCTATCTTTGTTGCCTAGATATAGCCTAGCCTGCGCACTCCAGCGGAGTGCTCTCTATTTTTATCATTTTTGTTGATTTTTTTTAAAAAAACAACTATTTTTGTATCAATTAATCCACCTCAAAAAACAACCATCATGCCAGACACCTACACACAACTCTACATCCATCTTGTTTTTGCCGTCAAATACCGTCAAGCCCTTATACAGCCACACTTCAGGGAAGAAACAGAACGCTACATGACAGGCATTTTGCAAAACAGAAAACACAAGCTGCTGGCCATCTACCTCATGCCAGACCACGCTCATGTCTTGATTGGTGCCAACCCATCCGTCTCCCTTTCAGAAACGGTTAAGGTGCTGAAAACAGAAAGCACGAACTTCATTCAGGAAAAGCGATTCTCTCCTCATCATTTCCAATGGCAGAACGGATTCGGCGCGTTTTCTCATTCGCGCAGTAATCTAGACCGAGTGGTAAAGTATATCGCAAACCAACCCATACACCATCAGAAAAAAACTTTTAAAAAAGAATACCTGACCATGCTACAACGACATGATATCGCCTATAAGGATGAATATTTATTCGATTTCTTTGAGCCTTGATGGGGGCAAATAAAAAAGGAATTCCTCTTGAATAAAATAGATGGCGCTCCGCTGGAGCGCGGGGCTAGAGATAGGGTGCGAGGTACAGAGATGGCGCTCCGCTGGAGCGCTGTGAGCCTGGGAATGGGTGTATAAAGATGATACCCCACTGGAACCCGGAAAAACAATTGCCCTCCGCGTATCGTGTGGAAAAATGAGGGACTTCGGCAGACGCTACCTTGCTATCCAGCTTTAGCAAACCGCCCGCTAGCGAAGCTCAGCAATAGCGCCTCGCTCAGCAAGCCCTGCCTGCTACACTCCAGCGGAGTGCTATCTTTGTTGCCTAGATATAGCCTAGCCTGCGCACTCCAGCGGAGTGCTCTCTATTTACCCAGCTTTAGCAAACCGCCCGCTAGCGAAGCTCAGCAATAGCGCCTCGCTCAGCAAGCCCTGCCTGCTACACTCCAGCGGAGTGCTATCTTTGTTGCCTAGATATAGCCTAGCCTGCGCACTCCAGCGGAGTGCTCTCTTATTCTTGCCAATGTTTCTACAAAAAAGCAAACAAAAAACCTTAGATTTGCATACGCGGGTCAAAAAACAGCACCCCTACACACAAACCTAAACACCAAACCAAGCGCAGGATATGCTCATGCCCCTCCAACGAGAACTCAAAGACCTCATCGGGAAAAACAAGCCCGCCGAGGTCTTCCGCCGTTTGCGCGAGGAGGTACTGCACAGCAAAAGCGAGCTATACAACAAAGTCATCCTGCTCGAAAACCGCTACCACCAAGGCAAAACAGAAAGCGACCTCGGCCTCATCGACTTCAAAGAAAAAACCCTCAGCTTCAACAACGTCAACCACGCCCTGCTCTGGTGCATCGACGAAATCACCATTGCCGACCTGAGTGACAAGCTGCGGCTCGACCTCGAATCGCACGTTTGTATCCCCGAATTTCACAGCCTCACCTGCGACCGCTCCGACCAAAGCGGCATGGTGCAACTGCATTTTTACGAACACCCTGACCTGAAAATACGCCACTTTTACCTGTACGGCGATGCCCATCAGGCCATGCGCAGCTTACACAAACGCCTGGGCTACGACCTCGGCGGCCAACTCCTCAACTGGCGGGACGGCAACTACCAAGCCCAAAGCAAAGTCCGCTTTGTCGTTTGCAAACCGCCCATCCATCAGATGCCCAAACTCTTCCTCATCAACATCTATAAGGAGTTGCTGGCGCAGTTTCACCTCGATACGGCAAAGGACATCCTTTCGCGCAAGCTCAGCGAGACCCTGCGTTCGCCCGTATTGAAAGGCGACTCGTCAGCCAATATTTTTAGTGAAAATGACTTTGTTTTTGTGCTGCTGACCCTCGACCACCACAATTGGAACGAGCGCATCACCCCCGAAGTCGTCAAAAATTTCATCGAAAACTTTTGCGCCTGTGAACTGCCACCCGATGCCCCCAATTTCTTTTTCTTTTACGGCATCGAATACCAAAAAGAAAACGAGGCCGTCCGCCTATCGGTGGAAGAGGCCATCAACCAGGCCGAAAATGGCGAAAAACTCGAACCCCTCACGCCCGTGCCGCGCAGCGATGTGGCCGAGTGGTTCTCCCGATACGATGTACTGATTGCTAAAGGGCAAACCTCCGACGACATGGCCGCGAAGCTATTCCCGGCAGCCAATTGGATCGACATGGACGATATTGAAATACAACTGCTGCGCCTCATTGACCAGCACAATAAAGGGTTGGTGCCTGATTTTTGAGGATTTGAGGGCGGGGCGTAAGGCTAGGCTCTAAAACTGGATAGACTATGATTTTCGCTAAGTTTTTTGCTCCAAACAGCAGGTTATGCCGGCAGCAAATTTTCGGTGTAACCGCATGATTGGTCAAAAGACCACACAAATAAAAAAAACGACACAGCATGTCTAATATACCCTACATTCTTAGTCCGGGGCAGGAACACGCCCTCAACGCGGCACTCAAGCTCAACCAGCCCCTTTTGCTCACCGGCGAACCCGGCACGGGCAAAACCATGATGGCACAATGGGCCGTGCAGTACCTCAACGAAAAATACAACAACAGCTTCCACCCCGAGGTGCTGCGCTTTATGACCAAAACCACCTCCAAAGCCACCGACCTGCTGTACGCCTACGATGCCCTTTCGCATTTTCAGGCGGCCAACATACGCGGCGACCACCAGTCTCAAACGGCTCAGTTCATCGAATTGCAGGCCCTGGGCAAGGCCATCGCCCTGTCCAACCCCAAGCCGGAATACGCCCGGCTTTTCCGCTGGCAGATGCCCGATCGCCCTCAAAATGCAGTCGTGCTAATCGACGAGGTGGACAAAGCGCCCCGCGATTTCACCAACGACCTGCTGGACGAACTCGTCCATTACCGCTTTTCGGTCAAAGAACAGGATGGCGCGGAAATCACCAAAGCGCCCGATGCCAAGATCGTGGTCATCCTCACCTCCAATTCGGAGAAAAACCTGCCCGATGCCTTCCTGCGGCGTTGCGCTTTTTACCACATCAAATTTCCGGAAGGAGCGCAACTGCGCCAGATCGTGGAAGCCAATTTGAACATCAACAACAACGACCATACCAAAGCCGCTTACGACAAGCTGTTCCAGTTTTTCCAAACGGTGCGCGAAAAAGCCCTGCGCAAAAAACCAGCTACCGCCGAGCTGATCGCCTGGCTGCGCCTGCTGGGCGACGACGGCTACCTGAGCCAGCCCGATGCCGATGCCCGCCGCCATCTCGTAGAGCAAAACCTCTCGTTTTTGGTGAAAACCCGGGAAGACCTGGAAGCGCTGGAAGGATTGATCGCCAAAGCCGATTTGTAACCCTGTAAAAAAATTGCCATAAAAACGCCAACGCCAAATATTAACTTGCCGCTCGAACCGCTCTTCAAAAAGCTGGACGATGCCGGATTTGACACCAGCCCGCGTGTGCGGCTGCTGGCGCAAACGGCGTTGTACCAGAGCGGGCAGGACTATATCGCGGCCCTGGCAGAACTGAAATACCTGCTGACCCCCCTCTTGGCCAAATCGGCGCGACAACAAGAACAATGCTACGCGATTTTTGACGCTTTTTTGGAAAATTGCGCTGCCGAGGCCGAACGCCTGACGGAACCAAGCATCGAAGCAACCCCAAGTCCCATACCGGAAAGCACCCCCGAAAAAGCTTCTCCCCTGCGTTGGCTTTGGCTGCTGTTGCTGCTGCCTCTGGCTTGGGGATTGTGGCAATGGCTGAAGGAAAAGCCGATGCCGCCTACGGTAACTTTCGCCAAAAACAGGATCGGCCTGCTGCGCGAAGGCCAGACCCTGCAACTGGAAAACCTCAGCTCAGGGCTAAAAGATACCGCTTTTGTATGGGAAATCAGCGATGCCGAAAGCGGAGAAGTGGCATTTCGCGACAGCAGCCAGCACCTCGATTGGGTGGCAAAAGGTTATGGCAGCGATAAAATCATCGCCCTGCGCCACGCCTCCGGCCTGTTCGATAGTGCCAGGGTACACATCCACTGCGCCGATGCACCCCTCTTGGCGGAAAACGCTGATTTCCCCCGATCGCCGCTGCAAGTGGGGCAGGCTTATGCCTTTGCGGTAAAAACCGACTCCGCCCAGGTGGCTGTCGCGTGGATCATCGGCGGCGATACCCTGATAGCCCAGCCGGTACAAGGCAGCCCCGATCTTTACCAACTGAGCCATGCCTTTGAAGGCGCGGGCGAAACCTTTGTTCGATGTATAGCCTATCGGCCCGATGCCCCGGAAGATTGCTATACCCTGAAAGAATTCCCCTTCAGCATAGGCGCGAACCAACCCATACTGGCGACGGCGGAGCTGCGCCCTGACCTGCCCCGACGCATCCTCCAAGTAGCCGATTGGGTGTGGCTATTGCTGCTATTGCCCGTGCTGGCAGCCGCCTGGCTGTTGTGGCGCTGGTGGAAAAAACGCCGGGAAAAGCCCCAGTCTGTTTCCAAATCGGGCGATCAATTGGCTGCCGAATTCCCCATCCACGATCAGGCGCCGTACTACATCCCCTACCGCAACCGGAACAACCTCATCGCTGTGCCGCCCGATTTCTACCGCATGGCCGATGTGCTGCGCCGCCGGGAGGAGAGCGAACGCTTCCAGTTCGATCCCGGGGCTTCCGTGCAGGCCACCATACGGGGCGGCGGCTTTCCGCAATTGCTGGAAGCGGCGGAGACTATGCCCGGCGATTACCTGTTTTTGGTGGAACGCCCTAGCGAGCGGCACCAACTAGGCCGATTGTTGGAGCGGCTGAGCAGCTTCTTTCAGGGGCAGGATGCGCCCGTGGAAGCCTGGTTTCATGACGGCAACTTCCGGCTGTTTTGGCGTGCAAATGCACAGGAGGAAATCAGCCTCCAAGCCCTGCAACGCCGCTACCCCGGCCACCGACTGGTGCTGCTGGGCGACGGACACCAATTGTTCAATCCCTATGCGCAGGACTTGCCTGCCTTGCAAGCCCCACTTCAGGAGGTGCTGCTGCGCTGGCCCAAGCGCCTGTTGTTGAGCCCCGTGGCCGTAGCGGACTGGACTTTTTATGAAAAACTGCTGTACCGCCACTTCCTGCTGTACCCGGCGGATACACGAGGCATATTGGAGGGGCTGGAAGCGCTTGATGCCCTGGAAGAGTTTGAACCCGGCCAGTACAGCCGACACGAAGCAGAACAAGCCCGGTGCCGCCCGGTACAATCCCATCGCTATGCGAGCTGGGACAGCCTGGAAGCCCACCGCGATTACCTGGGCGACGACCCCGAAGCCTTCCGCTGGCTCTGCGGCCTGGCCGTGAATGCTGCACCCGACTGGTCGCTCACCCTGGCCATTGGCCGGGCAATGGGCATCGCCCTGAGCCACGACCGACTGCTGGCGCTCACCCGCATCCCCTGGCTGGCCGCCAACGAAGACCATACCGCCCTGCGCCTGGCATTGCTCGGCCAACTGAGCCGCGAGGACGAACGCGCCGCCCGACAGGCCGCCGCCGAGGAACTGGAAGCCCTGCGCGATAGCCTCAGCGGCAGCTTTGCCGAACTGGAGTGGAAGAGCAACCTGGCCGTGCAACACTTTGCACTCGACCCGCAGGACGAGGCCCACAAAAGCCTGATACGGGATCTGAAAGCCGCCGGGCTGCTGAGCAGCAGCCAAGTGCAGGAACTGGACTACTTGGTGCAAACGCGCATCGCTCGCGACGGCAGCCTGCCGGGCACTGCCTACGACAGCCTGGACGCCTGGCTCGACACCCCGCCACCCCGGCCTTTCTGGACTGGCCAACTGATTGCGGCCATTGGCCTAGCTACTGCGGCTATTTTGCTGAATTGGCTGATCTGGAATTTCAATCGGCAGGAAATACCACTGGGTAGCGAGGCCGCCCCGGCCTTCTGGCAGCAGGCCGAAACCCTCGACGATCCGGCACTGCGCTGGCACAACCAGGCGGTGGCCATTGCCGAACGCCTGCGCACTGTGGAAGGCTATACAGCCTGGCAAGCCTTGCAGGATTCTGCCAGCCTCGCCGATTCCTTGTTTGGGCTGGCACGCGCTGCCCGTGCGGAAGGCTACGGCCTAGCCGATACCAACCTGACGGCCTTCCGCTACAATATGGCCGCGCAGGCCTTCAATTTTGTGCTGGCAGACTCGCTGGGGCAGGAGCAACTGCCCGGCATAGAAACCCGCTTTGCCCTGGCTGCCCAGCCGAATGTGCAAGGGGACATCGCCAGCCATATCGTGCTGGATGCCGTACATGGGCAGGGGCTGTGCCAATACTACCTGTACCAAAACACCCCCGGCCAAAGCGTGCACTGCGACTCAGCCTTTGCCCTATACAGCGCCCTGCTGGCCGCGACCGACAGCCTTTATTTTGCGTTTTTGGCGGAAGCTATGCCGGTGAATCTGGAAACCCTGCTGCGGCAACTGGACTGCCGCCCGGCTGTGCTGCCTGAACCCATCGTCATACCAACCCCAGCGCCAACCTACCTGCTGCGCATAAAGGTGCTAGACGAAAGCTCCCGCCGCCCAATAGCGGGTGCGGAGCTGCTGCTGGCCAATTTGCCTCCCCAACAGACGGATGCCAACGGGCAGGCCGAGTGGCGCCTCTCCGCCGCACAGGCAGGCAGTGTACTGGATATACAGGTGCAGGCCGAGGGCTACCAGCCCGCCAGCGGACGCATACCCCCCCGCGAAGGCAGCGAGCCTTACACCCTGACCCTAATGCCCCTGCCAGCCCCGCCGCGCGACCGGGATGGCGACGGACTGCCCGATGGCGAAGACCGCTGCCCGGAACAGGCTGGCCCGGCCAACTTGCGGGGCTGCCCCGACCAGGATGCCGACGGCATAGCCGACCCCGACGACCAATGCCCTACTGAGCCAGGCACTGCGCAACGCCAAGGTTGCCCTGAACCACTTAGTAAAAGCGAGGTGCCCCGGCCGGATATGGTGCGGGTGCAAGGCGGCAGTTTCGACATGGGCGATGTGATGGGGGATAAAGAATACGAGGACGAAACCGTACACCGCGTGACGCTAAGCGACTTCTACTTGGGGCTTACCGAAGTGACCTTTGCGGAATACGATGCCTTTTGCGAAGCAACGGGGCGGGAAAAGCCCAAGGACCAAGGCTGGGGGCGCGGCCAGCGCCCGGTGATCGACGTGAGTTGGTACGACGTGGTGGCATACTGCAACTGGCTGAGCGAGCAGCACGACTATACGCCAGTCTATACCATAAAAGGCGAAACGGTAACGGCGAATTGGAGTGCCAATGGCTACCGCCTACCCACCGAAGCGGAATGGGAATACGCAGCACGGGAGGGCGGCAGAAAAGTGCGCTTTGGCAATGGCAAGGATGTGGCTGATCCTAAAGAAATTAATTTTAATGCAAGCACGGATTACAAAAAGCCATATTCCGTGGTAGGCGAATATCGGGTCAAAACTGTACCCGTGGGCAGCTTGAACAGCCCCAATGCGCTGGGGCTGCACGACATGAGCGGCAATGTATGGGAATGGTGCTGGGACTGGTACGGCAGCTACCCTAGCGGGGCGCAAACGAATCCTAAGGGCGCTGAGCAGGGCTCTAACCGCGTGTATCGCGGCGGCGGTTGGCACGACGACCCGCAGTACTGCCGCGCCGCCTACCGCGACAATTGGCATCCTACGAGCCGCGACAATGATGTCGGCTTCCGCCTTGCCCGCAGTTAGGAGCCAGGCCACTCTGTGCCTGACTATGAGCAAAACCTGGGAAGCTTGGGCAATGACCGAAACAGGCGGCAGTGGAGCGCCGCCGGTGAAGGGAATGCCCAAGCGGAGCTACGTCTTGTTGGCACTGATGGGGCGTAAGCCCCTAAAATTTTTTTAAAAACCAAAACAATGCAAATAAAGGTAATTAGTGTGCCCGCTTTAGACGGCGAAATTTGGAACGATGACTTAAACAAATTTCTAAGGGGTCATAAGGTACTCAAAGTAGAACAGCAGTTGTTGAGTATCTCAAATGGAGCTTACTGGACGTTTTGTATCCATTATATAGATGGACAAAACAGCAACAATGAACGCAAGGAACGGACAGATTATAAGGAAATACTCTCCGCAGAGGCTTTTGGCCGATTCGCCAAGCTAAGAAGCATACGCAAAGCAATTGCTGATGAGGATCAAATACCCGCATTTGCTGTGTTCACAGATGCAGAATTGGCGGATATGGCTCAATTGGATGAAATTACTGAAAATTCCATGCGCCAGATTAAGGGCATAGGTGACAAAAAGATAGAGAAATATGCATCACGAATTTTAAAAGTTCTTCAAGATGAAAAAAGCCAATAAACTCTTACCTTTCATAGAAGATATAGACAATATCAGATATGCTTACTGGAAGGCCGGAAAAGGAAAACGGCACAGCAAAGCGGTATTGTCTTATCAGGAAAATTTGGATGGCAATCTTTTGGAACTTCAGCGACAAATCCAGTCCGGGCAGGTACAGGTAGGTCAGTATCGGTATTTTATGATCTATGAACCCAAAGCACGCGAAATATGTGCCAGCAGTTTTGAGGAACAGGTGCTACACCATACCCTCATGAATGTGTGTCATCCTTATTTTGATAGAAAACTCATACCTGATTGCTACGCCAGCAGAAAATGCAAAGGCACCTACGCAGCACTCGGACGCGCAAAAAAATATACGAGAGCATATACCTGGTATCTGAAGTTAGATGTACGCAAATTTTTTGCCAGCATTCACCACGATGTCCTCAAGGCGCAGTTAGCGGTCATGTTCAAGGAAGAGCGGCTGCTGCACATTTTTTACCAAATCATAGACAGCTACGAGGCATCGCCGGGACGTGGCCTGCCCATAGGCAACCTAACGAGCCAGTATTTTGCCAATCACTATTTGTCGGGCTTGGATCATTATGTAAAAGAAAAACTGAGTATAAAGGCTTATGTACGCTACATGGATGACATGGTGTTGTGGCATGATGAAAAATCAGCGTTGCAATCAGCCTGCGAAGCTATAACACGCTATTTGAGAAACCACTTGCGGCTGGATATGAAGCCGATGCAACTGAATAATTTGGTGCATGGGCTTCCTTTTTTGGGATACAGGCTGTTTCCTTACCACGGCAGGCTATTGCAAAAAAGTAAACAACGCTTTATCAAAAAGATGAACCGAGCCTTAGACAACTGGCAGGAACAATCCCTGAATGACGCAGCAGCAGCAGCTCAAATACTGCCATTGTTGGCTTTCACGGGGCATGTAGAGGCACAGGGTTTAAAAAAAAGCGTACTTTTGCGCTGAAAGGTCAAACGCCATAGGGCTCTAACCGCGTGAATCGCGGCGGCAGTTGGAACAACAACCCGCAGAACTGCCGCGCCGCCAACCGCAACAATTGGAATCCGACGAACCGCAACAATAATGTCGGCTTCCGCCTTGCCCGCAGCTCATAGTCAGGCCGGATGGCTGGTGATGAACAGGCTTTTGTCCCGCCCCTATTCAAGTAGGGCAAAAATGCAGCTTTGGCTGTTAGGGATAGCTGTGTTGGTAACGCCTGCGCGTGTGAAGATTCTGCTATCCCCAATTTTTTACTATTTATTCTACATAATTCCAACAGTTATCGGACAGCTTTGAAGTTGTCCGACAGCTTCTCTTCGGATTTTACCCTTCAGGGTTTTCCAAGTCTGGGATAGTTTGTAGCGGGATGTCCAGGTGCTGAGCGATTTCTGCTTTGTCCATGCCCAGGCGAAGCAAAAGCTTGATGGCTTCCGCTTTTTGTCTGCGTTCTTCTTCTTTTTGTCTGCGTTCTTCTTCTTTTTGTTGGCGTTCTCCTTCTTTTTGTTTATTCGCTTCGGCTATGCGGTTTTCATACTCATTGAGTTCGGAGATGAAATCATCTTCTACTGTCATGATGTCCCTGACCTCTTTTTCTTGGGCTGCGGCTTGTAAGCGCCGAATGATGGGACGAAATTTTTCCGGGAAATCTATTTCTTTCACATTCATGATGTGGTGGTTTTCTTGTCTGTTTTCCTGGTCAAATACACTGAGCAACAGTTCCAGTTCATCTCGACGCTTTTTACTCAGGGCAGGAATATTGATAACGATACCTTGATGAAACAGCGCGTCTATGAAATGGTTCTTTTCACCGATCACCTCGCGCGTGTAGCGGTCGCGTATGACTCTGTCCACATTTATTATCGGAATACCTTCAAAGCCCTCTAATCGTTCGCCCAAAAAGTAAAGGGGTAATATGGGAATGCCGCTTTTGTATCGCTTGCCCGCCACATCGGATACCCATTGAAAGAAGTTCTCGTTCATATACTGTTTGCCCAGGTATTTGCGAAAGCGCATGCTCTCGTTGGTGAACTTGGACTTCTGTATTTCAATGAGGATGATTTTTTCGCTGCCATCAGCCTGGCGGATTTTAGCGGAAAAATCGAGGCGATAAACCGAGAGGGTTAAAGCTGTAGTGATTGGACGTTTTTGCTTGCTTTTCTCGGCATCCACACTGAGCTCCTGCGGCAAAAATTCCAAGTGGATGATGTCCAAACCCGTCACGGCGGAGAGGAATATTTTGGCTACCTTGTTGTCTTCCAACAGGTACTTGAATACCACATCGTAAATGGGGTTGGCTATTTCCACTGTAATAACGGGTTAAAATACAAAGATACGGTTTTACAGGCATCCGATCAAGTGGAAAAGCTGGGAGAAGCTATCGGACAACTTTGAAGTTGTCCGACAACTACGCTATCCATTCATGGATACCAGGAATTCCTCGTTGGAGCTGGTGCCATTCATGTGCTTGCGCAAGAACTCCATGGCTTCCTCGGGCTTCATATCGGCGAGGTGGTTGCGCAGGATGAACATGCGTTGCAGGGTATCTTTATCCAGGAGCAGCTCTTCGCGGCGGGTGCTGGACTTGGTGAGGTCGATAGCTGGGAACATGCGCTTGTTGGCCAGGTTGCGGTCGAGTTGCAATTCCATGTTGCCCGTACCTTTGAATTCTTCAAAGATCACGCCGTCCATTTTAGAGCCGGTTTCGATCAGGGCCGTAGCCAGGATGGTCAATGAGCCGCCGCCTTCAATATTGCGGGCTGCACCGAAAAACTTCTTGGGCTTTTGCAGGGCATTGGCTTCCACACCACCGGACAATACCTTGCCACTGGCGGGCGCAACGGTGTTGTAAGCACGGGCCAAACGGGTGATGGAGTCGAGCATGATCACCACATCGTGGCCACATTCCACCAGGCGCTTGGCTTTTTCCAACACGATGTTGGCTACCCGAACGTGGTTGTCCGCCGGTTCGTCGAAGGTAGAGGCGACTACCTCGGCGTCGACGCTGCGCTTGAAATCGGTGACCTCCTCCGGGCGCTCATCGATCAAAAGGACGATGATGTAACATTCCGGGTGGTTTTTGGAAATGGCATTGACAATATCTTTGAGCAGGAAAGTTTTACCCGTTTTGGGTTGAGCCACGATTAGGCCGCGCTGGCCTTTACCGATCGGCGTAAACAGGTCGATCATGCGATTGCCAATGTCGCGACCTATACTGGAAGTGGATAGTCTGAATTTGTCGTGCGGAAACAGCGGCGTCAGGTAATCAAAAGGCACTCGATCGCGGATGTCTTGCGGATCCAGGCCATTGATTTTAGAGACGCGCAGCAGTGCAAAGTATTTTTCACCTTCTTTGGGCGGACGGATAGCACCTGTAACGGTATCGCCTGTGCGGAGGCCAAATAGTTTAATTTGAGAAGGCGACACGTAAATGTCATCCGGTGAGGTGAGGTAGTTGTAATCGGAAGAACGCAGGAAGCCATAGCCATCCGGCATCATCTCCAAAATACCTTCTCCTTCTATAATCCCATCCAGTTCAATGTTAAACACTTCCTCGGCGGGTCCTTGGGGAGCAGCCATTTCCCGGCTTCTGGGTGGTTGGGGCACATAAGTACTTACGGGTGGTTCATCCTGCACCAAGATTTCATCCTCATCGTCGTCGTTGGTGTCATTGCCTCCGGATTCGCCGCCGGGTTTTGCGATGCGCTTGCGCAAATTCGTTTTTTGCTGGTTGGCAGCGTGGCGACTTTGTGGCTCTCTCCGATAAACTTCTGCTTTGGAGGGCGGCGCCATTTCCTCTTCTTCCTCCTCAAAGGAATCTTCCAGATCGGGCATGGTAACCGCTTCCAGCATATCGTCTTCTTCGACTTCCTCTGGTTGGGGAGCCGGGGCTTCTTTTTTGGGTCTTTTGGTAGGGCTACCCGAAGTGGCCTGATGATCCAATATCTTGTAGATAAGTTCTTGTTTATTCAATCGCTTGAAGCCCTGTAGCCCCATCTCCTCGGCCAGTTCACGCAATTCAGGAACAAGCATATAATTTAAATGCGATATGTCCAACATGTGGTTGTTTGTTTCAAAATGATGGTTAAAAAAATTGTTTTCAATCTGTAAGTGTGTGCGAAATACAAGAGGAATTTTAAGAGTAGCGAATAAATTTTCACATCTTCGCCTCCTTGCGACGGTTGGTTATGCTTAAAATCCCGTAAATCGAAATTGAGTATAATGCTTTGATTTTTTCTTGATCGTGGGAGTAAACCTTTGATGTTATTGATAACTGCGAACCCTTGAGTCCCCAACACCTTATGTAGAGAAGGAAATTGCAGGAATTAATACTGAGACGCCGAAATTCTAAAGCTGCTAATGACGAAGGATGTGACCTTACGCTTTCGTCGCAGCAAAAATACATTATTTTTTCATTTCAAATAGTATCTTTGCAAAAATTTAACCAAAAGCTTCTCTAATACCTGTTTTCGTAAAGACTTTTCCTGTGAAAAGCCGCAGACAATACCCGATATGCTAGAACTCAACTTCATCAGAAACAACAAAGATCGCGTTCTGAATGGTTTAAAAATACGCAATTTTTCGGATGAAGGACTCCGGATTATTGACGAAATTATCCAATTGGACGATACGCGCAAGGCGACTCAAACGGAGCTCGATCAATTATTAGCAGAGCGCAACCAATTGTCGAAAGCCATTGGTCAACTGATGCAATCGGGGAAAAAAGATGAAGCGGAAAGCAGCCGCCAGCGGGTAGCCCTTTTGAAAGACCGGGCCGCCGATTTGGAAAATCTACTGAAGTCCACCCAGGAACAGTTGGAAGAACAACTGTTGAAAGTCCCGAATATTCCGCATGAATCGGTACCACCCGGCAAACTGGATACCGACAATGAGGTGTATCGGGATTGGTCGCAGGCGCTCCCCGATTTAGGCGCTGATGCCATTCCGCATTGGGAGCTGGCGCAAAAATACCAGCTTTTCGACCTGGAGTTGGGTACTAAAATTACGGGTTCAGGTTTTCCGCTTTACCGGGCTAAAGGTGCCAAATTGCAGCGTTCGCTCATCAGTTTTTTCCTCGATGAAGCCAGCAAAGCCGGGTACGAAGAAATACTGCCGCCCCTGCTCGTGAATGCAGATACCGCTAAGGCGACCGGCCAATTGCCCGACAAGGAAGGGCAGATGTATTACGTTACGGAAGACGAGCTTTACCTGATCCCTACCGCCGAAGTACCTGTGACCAATATCTATCGCAACGTCCTATTAGAGGAAAACGATTTTCCCATTAAATTGACGGGCTATACCCCTTGTTTCCGACGTGAGGCAGGATCTTATGGCGCACATGTTCGCGGTTTGAACCGGGTGCACCAATTCGACAAAGTAGAAATCGTGCAGATACAGCACCCCGATCAATCCTATGAGACCCTGATGAACATGCTGGATCATGTAGCAGGTTTGCTGGACAAATTGGAGCTGCCCTATCGCATATTAAGGCTTTGCGGGGGCGATCTGGGGTTTGCATCTGCATTGACATTTGATTTTGAAGTTTATTCGGCGGCTCAAAAACGCTGGTTGGAAGTGAGTTCTGTTTCTAACTTTGAGACCTTCCAAACCAATCGGATGAAGCTGCGTTTTAGAGACACCGAAAGTAAATCGACTCGTTTGGCCCATACGCTCAATGGCAGTGCCTTGGCGTTGGCTAGAATATTTGCCGCCTTAGTCGAAAACAACCAAAGCCCAGAGGGAATTGTTATTCCTAAAGTGTTGAGAACTTACACAGGTTTTGATTTAATCAGTTAAAAACGGCAAGAGCTATGATGGATTATTATGGTTATATGATTGTCGCCGGCCTCATTTCGGTGGTGGGCATGATTGTTAGCCAACGATTGAAGTCTAAATTCAATCACTACAGTAGAATTCCCATTCGCGCAGGTCTAACGGGCAAGCAAGTAGCAGAGACCATGTTGCAGCACTTCGGTATCCACGATGTGAAAGTGGTAGAAGGGCGGGGCTTTTTATCCGACCATTATAACCCACTTTCAAAAACGGTCAGCCTTTCTCCCGATGTTTACAATGGATACAGCATCGCTTCCACAGCAGTCGCGGCGCATGAATGCGGGCACGCGGTTCAGCATGCCCAATCGTATAGCATGCTCCAATTGCGTTCTCAATTGGTGCCCATTGTCAACTTTTCCGCTATGGCGCAGCAATGGTTGCTGATCATTGCTTTTATGACCTTGTCGAGCATACCCCAAGTGATGCTCATCACCATTATTGCCTTTGCGGTAACGACCTTGTTCAGCTTCATCACCCTGCCTGTTGAATTTGACGCGAGCAAACGCGCTTTGGTATGGCTGGATGAAAGCGGCATAACCCGCGGAGAAGAATACGCCGGTGCAAAAGACGCCTTGTGGTGGGCAGCGATGACCTATGTTTCAGCCGCTATTTCCGCTCTGGTGATGTTGCTGTACCTGGTACTGCGATACAGCGCTGCAACCCGCGATTAATTACAGAACCCTTTTCAAAAATTGGACAATCATGTTGGATCAAGAAGTAAGAGAACACCTTGAAGTAACGGAAGTAACTATGCAAGCTGCCATAGAGCACCTCGAGAAAGAGCTGGTCAAAGTAAGGGCGGGCAAAGCATCGCCCGCTATGTTGGATGGCTTGTTGGTGGAATATTACGGTACCCCCACCCCCCTCAACCAGGTAGCCAATGTGAGTACTTCTGATGCGCGCACCATCGTGATTCAACCCTGGGAGAAGAAGATGCTGGCGGCCATCGAGCGGGCTATTTTTGAGGCCAATCTAGGTATTACCCCGCAGAATGATGGGGAGGTAGTTCGACTAGGTATTCCGCCGCTGACCGAAGAAAGGCGTAAGGATATGGTTAAAAAGGTCAAAGCCATTGGCGAGGATACCAAAGTGGGTATCCGAAGTCACCGCCGCGATGGGATGGACTTTATCAAAAAGGCCGTTAAGAATGGACTTCCAGAAGATTTTGGCAAGCAAATGGAAGGCAGCATTGATGAAATGACCAAGAAATTCATTGATGATGTGGATAAAATACTGGCGGCCAAAGAAAAAGATATTATGACGGTGTAAAAGGCGCTGGGCTTTTTCCTGTAATCACAGAAAAAAATCTCTTTTTTACTTGGTGTATTTGTGAAAATAGCCTTACCTTTGTCGGGCTTTTTTAAAAGCGTCTTTTTTTACCATACGTAGTACTAACTGTAAAGTCTAAGCATAATGAAACGCACTTACCAACCTTCGAGAAGGAAGAGAGCGAACAAACACGGGTTTCGCTCCAGAATGAGTTCTAAGGATGGACGCAAGGTATTGGCTCGTCGTCGTTCAAAAGGTCGTCACAAGCTCACGGTTTCTGACGAAAGACGATTGAAGTAAGCCTGAATCAGGTTCGGGTAAGGTAAGTTTCGTTATCCTGTTCCGATATTGACATCCGCTTTTCTTCCTGTGGAAAAATGAAAGGCAATCATGCAGCAAACGCGTGATTGCCTTTTGTGCTTTAAGCCCTGCCTGAAAACCTCCCAATTGAATTTTATTCTAATTTTATGGTTTTCCAAGCCCAATAACTTGGCACTTTAATCAAAATATTTTTGACCGTACACTTTTCTCAGGTGCTTTTTTAAACTCGATCCCAAAGCCGGAGGAATCGCTAGAAAAAATCGGGGAAGGAAGATTAGATTGGCTTGATGGCACTCCTCCATAATCTTGAGCGTCTCGCGTCCCCATGCTTCAATGAGACCAGCTCTGAAAAAAGTGCTGGCTATGTCGGGGTTAAATGGAAAAGCCCCAAGATCAATGCGTGAGGCTTTAAAGCGGTCTGTATAGCCTTGATGTAAGCGATTGTGTTTCGCTAAGCGATCGACAGGATCGGCAGAGAAGCCGACGTAGTAGGAGTCATCCATCTCACTTTGGAGGATATAGACGGAGTAGGGAGGCGTTTTCATTAGGGTATAATTTGGGGTATAAATAAATCCTAGCGAACAAATATAAAAAAAGCGCTCCGGAAAACTTGCCTCAATCTTCAATCGGGGGACTCCAACCCCGCGACCCTTCCGATCTAAGATCGGGACAGGTATCCTTTCCAACTGAACTACCGGAACATGAACTCCTCTAATGCAAAAGACCTCAACTAAGTTGAGGCCTTTTTGCGGTCCGGACGGGACTCGAACCCGCGACCCCCTGCGTGACAGGCAGGTATTCTAACCAACTGAACTACCGGACCAAAATTCTTATGTCAATGCCTTTCTAGTTCTCCATCTCGCGACCCTCCCGATCCATGATCGGGACAGGTATTCTAACCAACTGAACTACCAGACCAAAATTCTTATGTCAATGCCTTTCTAGTTCTCCATCCCGCAACCCTCCCGATCCATGATCGGGACAGGTATTCTAACCAACTGAACTACCGGACCAAAATTCTTATGTCAATGCCTTTCTAGTTCTCCATC
>CALMIR010000114.1 GCA_937864265.1 uncultured Saprospirales bacterium
AACACGTAGTTATAAGGCGACCAGCTCGGCATATCACTTGCCAGCGGGTCGACCCCCGTAAACCGCCCTATCCCCTGGTTATGATTCATCTTTAGATTGAAGGGAAGGTTCTTGACACCTATGATCTCCTTCTATAAATTTAAGAACCACGTATGGACAACTTTGAGAATTACTATACTTCTAATTTTGGCCATTCTCATGTAAATCGACACTCAAATCCTCAATTTCCATCGTATTTCCATTTTCAAACCGAACAATGATATCTTGAAATAAGACTTTATCGTATCTTTCATATTCTCTGATTATTTCAAGTGTCTTATCATCAAATAAACTGCCCTGATTCAAATTAGAAGCAACTAACTTTTTATCTTTGAATGCGGAAATCTTGAATGAAACAATTGTCAATTGTGTGTCATAATCAATTTCCCACCTAACACCCAGACTGCGTAATTCATTTAAGATCCTTGGAGACATTCCCACTCCATATTTATTCAAAAAAGGTACAGGAGACTCCTTATGAGGTATGACTGTAAATCTCACCCTTTTTTTTGATTCATCCTTTGAGACTATTGAAATATTACATTCCCCTTCTCTTACAGGGTTAATATATTTTTTCCCTTCTCTTTCGAATACGTATCCATTATCCGTTTCTATCGAGATGACTCGTTCATTAGAACAAATAGAAATAGGATTATTTACATTCGTATGCAAAAAATAGTTAAACTTCTCAGATAAAACCATGAAGATACTATCGTTGGTTTGCCCTGGCAAAGAGTTTATGAACCAACAAAAGGCCATAAGGGGCACTAGAAATAATTTAGTTTTTCTCATCGTTCCCAATTCTTTCATATATAGATTCTACTGCTTCTCTTTGAAGAGGTTTGAGCTCTTGAATCTTTATGGGAGTGTTGTTCATTTGTCTTGAAATTTCGCCCATGTTGTTTTCCAAAATGTTAAACCCACCTACAAAGTTTTTTTCCTTATCAAAGGAAGCAAAACGGATAAGCCTACTTCCATCTTCGAGAGTTTCTTCAGAAACGTCCGTAGTTACGACACCAGTAGTTCTGTATTCATGATATAAAGCATCCGTATGAGATTTTATAAATCCGTTGCTTTGACCTTCTTTGAATTCTAATGCTTCCATAACCCCTAGTTCAACTTGTCTATACCATTGTTCCGTAAAAAAATGGGCGTACCATCCACCTTGTGTCCTGGTACTTCCCGTCTCAGGCAATTCTTCGAAATCAGCAGGATCAATTTGCCTTGAGTCATAGGTCTCAAAAGGCACCCAGGGGTCATCTGTACTAATCCGTATTTTTATGCCCCTACCATCATCCTCCGCCATCTGATTCAAAGTATTGAATAGATATTTTTGACGTTCTGTCAATTCACCTGTCCTTGTCAATTTTAGCCTAGCTTCTGCCCCTTCGGTGTAGGACACTGAAACATTTCCATTAAAAAACGCTTCAAGCTGACTTTTCAAAAGCCCTCCTCCTTTACCTTCTGCTGCTAATATGATTATATACCTTCCATCCGGATCAATTCCTGCAATAGGCATATTAGCGGTGAAAGAGTATGGGCTGTTCCAAGGAAAGTCACTTGTCAACGGGTCAACATGCCCCCAGCGCCCAACCGCCGGGTCATACCAGCGCGCCCCGTAGTCGTACCAGGTGATCTCAAAATCGGAGTACCTCACAATACCAGCTAATTATTTCAGATTTCAAATTTTCATCTTTTATCAATTCGTTTGAATATCTTTTTTCGGAAGCTATTGAGGCTGCTAACAGGGCTGCTTTATATGTGATAATAGCACAAAAATTTTCAAACCCATTAACGTAAACAAATTTATCATGTGAGCCGTATCCGATAAGTTTCCGATTGACAAAAATGACCGCATTGCTAATGTTCGGAGCCAACTCTACTCGATTGCCATTAGAGCGTCCTTCGAAGTAAAGAATTATAGTATCCCCTCCAGAAGATGACCTTCTATCATACTCAAAGAAATCTATAGAAGCTAAATCTATCTTAGCTTTTTGTTGTGTACTATCTCTGATGACCCAAGTTGATTGCTCATTTATCATGTATAAAAACATTCTTCCAAGCTTATTTAATGAATCAGTAATAGCAATAGCAGGATTAGATTCTCTTGAAGCTTGCTTTTTACATGAAGTATTGATAATGATTATTGTGACTAGAACAAGGACAGACAAAATATTTTTTATAAGACTCATTTGAATATAGATTTTCGTACTGAAAAAGTAGTGTAGTCACCCTTATAAAAATGGTAGTAATCTTTTGAAACAGCAACATGGAATAAACCTTGAGAATTTGCTCCACGTGCTTGGGTATGATCATCAGTTGAAGGTGGCCCGCCATCTGGATAAGGCTCTTTAACACTAGAATAATTCATACCAAAAGGTCCTTTAGTTCCTTTCATGAGCCCATCCGCTGCTGGATGTGTATGCGAAAAAGATTCCCCATTAGTCATAAAATGGGCATTCCCTGTTGGATCTTCATGATCCTCAAATGTTTTCCAATCAGGTATTACCTCATTGCTGCTATTTCGCCTGAAACTAACACTCACTTCAGGTATCCATGACCCATTACCATTATTAGACTTGTATCCATTATGTCCGGCAGAATGTCTAATAGATTGACCTTTATCCCATAACTCATCATAATTACTAACATAATATTTATCTCCAAAATTTCTTAAACCCGCCACTTCCTCATCATCAATATAGTTAGGACTCATTACCGCCATTCCGTAAGACTGTCTGAAATCTGACAAATTATCATTAGAAACGACCACTACTGCATCAGCGTGATTATCTCTTGTAAAACCGAGATAATTCCCTTGCTCATTAACAAAATAGGTATCATCCATCCCCATTCCACCCTCAGCAACAGACAAATGCTGGCGGCTCGAAACCCTCCTCCCATCCGGGTCTATGAACCGGATGGGGTTTCCAAGCCCGTAATTGTAAGGCGAGGAGCTGGCGTAAATTCCTGCCAGCGGATCCACCTGCCCCCAGCGCCCAACCGCCGGGTCATACCAGCGCGCCCCGTAGTCGTACCAGTTGAGCTCAAAATCGGATATGCGTTCTTTACCGTTGTACAAATACTTTTCGGCCAGGCCGTTATTGACCCAGTCGCCGCCCATCGTCATACCGAATGGGTAGTAGTGGAATTCTTGTAGCAGAATTGGGCTGGCAGCCGAGCCACCCACAACGGTGCGGGTGTTTCCGAGGTGGTCTTTTAAAAAGAACTGGAAATCGTAATTGTTGGTACCCATAGGGATTAGTCTGCCGTCTTCGTGATAAATGGCTTGTAAGGTAGAGCCCGCATACTCTAACGCTCCAAAATAGTAATTTGTTATATTGATGGCATTTGTACTGGCCCATTTTTTGCCGCTGGCATCATAAGTGTTAGATATTTTCTTATTGCCGCTGTTGGTAAATGATTCGGGGAGGTTTAAATGATTGTAAGCAATGGTAGGAACCGCATTATTGGTTCTACCGACTAAATTACCTTTGTTGTCATAAGTGTAGGTACTTAATGTCCCTTGTGCTTGGTACCCTAGATTCAAATCTGCATTTTCTATAATCTGTGAGAGGCGGAAAATGCCAGCACTGGAGTAAAAATAGCCTAAATTGTCAATTAAGCCGTATCCGGTACTGTTTTTTCCGTAGCGTCGCAAAGTACGAATATCTCCGTTTTCGCTATAAGTAAGGCCATCAATAGTATAACGATCAAAATTGATGTAGGAAAGTCCACTGAATTCAGCATATTTAGCTTGCGTAAGGCGATTCTTGTTGTCATAAGTAAATCCATATACAGCTTTATTTCTGGCTTGTCCGTTTACCTGACAATTTGCACCTACACGCCATTCCATACTTGAAATATTGCCATTCCATTGAGGGTTTGCAGAAACGTTGGTGTTGCCGGCTTCATAGTATAATTTCAGGCTAAAGAGGTCATTTGTAAGGCAAAAATCTACATTATTGATATCAGTAAGCCAACCACGGATGTTGTACTGATAATCCACTTTTTGGAGCGGGGCGGAAACGGAAGTGCCCAAGTATTTTACACCAATTCTTCCTAAAGCGTCATATTCTATGCGAGATAACAACTTTTCCGTACCATTATCCACGCGTAGATAGGCATTTAATTTTCTACCTGCATGATCATAAGTATTCCTATAAGAAAGAAACAATTGCTTATATACCCCTTCTAAAGTAGCTGTATGCTCGTATCCCCCTACCCAACCCCATCTACCTCAAACCAAAAAAGATGATAACAGAT
>CALMIR010000115.1 GCA_937864265.1 uncultured Saprospirales bacterium
TGAACCAATTTTTCTCTAGCTTTTGGCTATTAAAAGTGTACGGCTATCAATCTTTTTAAAAAAAGATTTTGATTATTTTATTCCTTGACTTAGCGAAAAAAATTCATGGAGTGCCATAAGAGTGAACATTCTTTCTTCAAATGGGCAAATATCAAGATATATTATTTCGTCAACTTGGAATTTGTGTTGCAGGTTTATGAGCTGTTCCTCACACTCCTGAGGCGTTCCAATAATATTCGGATAAAATCCTTTTATACCATAGCTTTCCTTTAAGTGTTGTGCCTTTGTATTGGTCTCTGCGCAAAAACCTAGAACACTAATGGATACTTTTGGAAAAGCATTATATCTTTCGAAGTATTGCTCCTTAAATTGCTGCATTTTTTCAGGTAGATATTGATGATCTAGGTTATGAAACAATGATAAACAAAAATGGACATTTAATTCAAGAACCAAAGGCAAGCTGTTGGTACTGCTTCCAAGTATCCAAATTTCAGGAGGAGGTACACCCCGTGGAGGAATAATTATATTATGCTTTGATATTGCAGCATTAGTAGATTCTCTTAAAAAATCAATCAGACTGGTTGCTTTATTTATAAAATTATCAATTGTAATGGGATGGTCTGATAGAACCTCTAATAGGGTACTATTCTTAGGAATTCCCTTTGCGATACCCATGTCAATACGGCCATTAAAAAAATAATTGAGCAGTTTGAAGTTTTGAGCAACCCTAGTTGGAGCGTGCATATTGATCAAGGTTCCCGCTATGCCAATTTTTATTTCATCTGTTATGCCTGCTAATATTCCTATCAATAATTCTGGATTCCACCAGGCAAGTGAAGGGCTATAATGTTCTCCTAGCCAATAGCGAGTAAAGCCCAAATCCTCAGCTTTTTTAACAATTTTTAGAACCTCATTTAAGTATTCATGATCATTTGTTTTATTTTTAACACCAATATCTAATAAGCCAATTTGTGTCATATCAAAAGGCAAAAGTTGAAAATAAGATAAGAATCTAGCATAACGCAGCTCTATTCCTCGAAGGCACTACATGACAAGGTCTTCAATGATGATGCCATCATCCCCTCCCTTTATCTTTATCTGTTGATCTTGAGAAAGGATGTTATTGGTCAGTTGTTCTGCGAAGATTGCAAGCTTGTCTTCTGCGATTTGAATCTTTACTGGTTTCATGTCTTTATTAATTAAATTGTGATGTATGCTGTTGTTGATATAATTAAATGTGAACAATATTAGCCCTGCTTTTTTTTGAAAACACTTACAATTTTTACTATTTTTTCCAAGCGAAACGGAATAACACGAAAAACGAACTTTTAAAGTCAATCCATCCGATGTTTTCCTATTCCTATTCAGTACTTTAAATACTTGCATAATCCCATCATTTTCAATGCATTACCTTGAATAGCAATGAGGAATAGCCGCTTAATCAACACATTACAGCTCTTAGAAAAAGAAGAATGGGATAAGTTTGATCTTTTTCTGCAATCCCCTTTCTTTATGGATAAGGATGAAAGTAATTATCATTTAGTCTATTCCTTATTTCTTTATTTGAAAAGCTATGCGGCAGATCTTTCCAATTCAGAGTTGGAAAAATCGGAGGTTTGTAAACAATTATTCAAATCACCGAACCAAGAGAAAGGATTTAAAAAATTAAATAAAATAATGAGTGCGCTGATGACTCATTTAAAACACTTTATTTCAACCAATGCAGCAATAGATGAGTTGAATGATTGCGAGGAGGCAATGCGGCTTGCTATTTTTTATAAAAGGAATCAATTGGACGAGCAATATTTTCAAAATGCAATAAAGAAGGCCCAATCATTACTTCGCAAAGAAGGAAAACAAGACGCTGTTTATTACTATAATGAATATAAATTGGCTCAAATTATCTACACCTTTCAAAGTAGTAGAAATAATAGAGCAGGAGATTTAAACCTGACACAGGTTTTAGAATACTTGGATTACTTTTATTTGTTGAGTAAGTTCGAATACTCCGGGCTAACCCTAATGCAGAACAAATATTCAAACTTTCAATGGACAGAGATTATCCCAGTAGAAACTTGCCTACAGCCTATTGTTAGAAAAAATAATTATTTTGGTCATACCCAAATCGCATTAAATAGCTTGTCTATTGATATGGTTAATGGCTATACAGATAGTCATAGTGCGTTTTTTGAGTTTGTTCGATTATTAGATAGTAATATTCATGAATTACCAGAGGGAATGCGTAAAAATTTAGCAGCATTTGCCCGCAACTACTGTACCCAACAATACAATTCTGGCGATGACAGTTTTTTACCCATTTTATTTCAGATGTATCAGGATCACTTAAAACTCGGACTTTTATTCCATGAAGGAGGAGTACATTTTTCTACTTTGATCAATATCGGCAATACTGGGCTTAGACTTAAAGCTTTTGACTGGGTAAAAGGCTTTTTCGAAGCTTATAAAGATAAAATTATCGGTACGCCCTTCCCCAATGACTATTACCAGTTTTGCATGGCCAATTACCATTTGCACGTGCAAGCCTACGATAAGGCTATGGGCTTAGTGAATTCGGGCTTTCAAGATCCCTACATAGAATTATCGGCTCGCCGCCTGGAAATCAAAATCTATTACGAAATAGAGGAAATGTCATTGCTGGATGCTAAAATCAATAACTTTGGGCGTACTTTGTCGTATTTTAAAACGGAGAAAAACCAAAGTGTACCCGCGTCTATCCTCCAAATGAACAATGCCTTTCTGAATGTGCTTCGGCGCATCCTGCTGCCCAAAACCCTGGGCAATCCCAAACGCATCGCCAAGCTCCGGCAGTATTTTGAGAAACTGCCCAGTGTAGCGGAGCGGGAGTGGTTGCAGGAAAAATTGGCGGAGTTGAAGTGAGTAGGTTTCAGGTTTCAGGGTTCCTTGCCCCCGCCTTCTCCGCGTTTTTCGCGGGATCAGTCGGGCAAGCGGCTCAGACGGGTGGTTTCAAGCTTGGCTTGAAACTAGAAACCTAGCGTTGCTTTAGCCTTGCTTGCCCGTCTTCGCTGTACTCAGCCGGGTAAAAAACAAGAAACTTAAAGCCATTCCAAACCATCAAAAGCTCATTCATAGCAAGCTATAATCGCCGTGATGCTTGGATGGGTACTCAGTTGAGGGGCAATTTCAAACAAAATGGGGTGCAATTCAAAGTCTTCTGTCAACGCTTCGTTCAGCCAATATTGTGCTTGCTTGGGTTTGCCCATCGCCATCAGGCAGGCGACTCGGCAATACATCAATTCGATGGCGCCGCTTTCTTCTTCGCCCATATCCAGGGTTTCCAGTGCGGCTTCATTTTCACCTATTTCGACCATTAGGCAGGCCAGTTGCATCCAGTAGAGGTATTCTTCCGGATTGATCCGAACGGCTTCCAATAAGGCTGAACGCGCTTCTTCCAGTTGATCCAATTCGACGAAACATTTGCCCAGAGCAGCGAAGTAAGTTTCATTTTCTGCTTCTACATCAATCGCCTTTTCTAGGTAATAAACGGCTTTGAGCCATTTGTCATCTTGCATATAGCATTCTGCAATGCGATAAAACAGGTCATCATTGAGCGGGTCTAGCGCAATTCCTTTGAAAAAAAAGGCCCTCGCATTGGAATATTGCCGAAGTTCATAATGGCAACGCCCCATCGCTGCGTACAGATCGGGGTCTTTATCCTGACGATCACACAACTCTTCGTAATACTTCAAGGCTTGGTCGTACTGCCCGGTTTCAAAAAACAAATCGGCGCATTCCTTACAAGCTTCCAGAAAGTCTTCGTCAATGACGTAGGCCAGCTCATACGCTTCGGTGGCTTGTTCGTATTTGCCCAAATAAGTATAGGCTTGACCTAGATTGTACCAAGCGATGGAAATGTACGCGTTGTCTTCCAAAATAGCCTCATGAACGGCGATGCCTTCTTCATATCTTTTAGTTAACGCAATGCATCTGCCGAATTTTTCAAGCACTTCTTCGTTCTCGCTATCGTGTTGTAAAGCCGTTTTTAACAGCACAAACATCGACTCATATTCCTGACGGTGTTCCGCAATCGCGGCTTCTAAGAGACAAATATCGCAGAACAAGGCTGTATCGGCGTTGTTCTTAAGCCTTTCCAAATGGTTGGAGGCTTCCTCTGGTTTTCCGGAATACAGCAGCACCTCCGCACGGAGTAGGGCTAGTTCGCTGTTGTTGGGGGCAATCGGCTCCGCTTGCTGCAACAAGGCCAGAGCTGATTCATAATGACGCATTGCTAACAATATTTCAGCTTTTTGTAGGTAAAAATCAATCGAAAAATGGTGGTACATCAAAGCCTGATCGGCAATCTCTAGCGCTTTTTCATACTCAAGGCCATGCCCGTAGTAGTGGATCAATTGAGAAAAAGCCTGTTCATCCATAAAAGCACTCTTCCCTTCCAAAAGTTGCGCTTCGTAGGCTTCAATCAGTTGGTGGATGCTGGTATCGGTTTGACGACGGTTCATAGGTGACATTAAAGCTGGAAATAAGTTGGAGACTCTTCACACTAAAAAGACTCCAATAGTTGATAACATGTTTAGCTGCTCACATAAAGATAGGCAAAAAAACAATAAATATTGCTTTTGAAAAGGGGCTATTAATGGAACGGTAGTGTTTTGGCAGGGAATGGCAGTTTATTTTATAACTAATTGCTAGTTAAGTGGTTAAGATTAAATTTTGTTCTATATGTGAATATTTTAATATCAAAATTTATTGTATATTTAATTGTAGTTATTTGCGGAAAGCAGACAGCGGCCATTGATCCTCAATCTGTACGAACCAGTTTGGCGATGATGCTGCCAAAAAAAAAATAGAAATTATTCCGTAGCTCAGACGGACGGTCAAATTTGCATCAGAAAAGTTACTTTCGCCCGATTCCCAAGCGATTCAATTCGCCCCGCCTCCTTCTCGCTTTTTCAAAAAGCCAATAGATTTTTTATTAAAAACGAAGTCGCTTTTATCCAAGCGGAATGATTGCACATCTTCCATCGTAAGGACATGATTGGGCGTTTGCAGTCGCTGCGCCGGAGGCAAGGCGGCCAAGCGCAGGTTGTGGTATTTAATCGCGTCCATCACCATGCCGCGCACAGCCCGGGCGTTGCCAAAATATTTGTCCCGATATTCATAAATGAATTCCAGGTATTGTTTCAAGTGGGCTTCGGCGGCTTCATCCGGGCTTAGCCCTCGTTCGGCGAGCATCATAATGGCAATTTGGAACAATTCCTGTGGGTTGTAATCCTCAAACTTCAGCACCTTGTCGAAGCGGGAGTTAAGTCCCGGATTGGCTTTCAAAAACTGTTCCATATTGTCGGGATAGCCCGCTACGAATACAAAAAACTGCCCCCGATGGTCTTCCATGCGTTTGAGCAAGGTCTGGATGGATTCATCCCCAAAATCAGCACCGCCATTGGAAAAACGCATGGTCAGGGCGTAGGCTTCGTCAATAAACAACACGCCGCCCATCGCTTCGTCAATGCGTTCCGTGGTTTTGATGGCCGTTTGCCCCAGGTAGCCGGCTACCAAACCTTGGCGGTCAGTTTCTACCGTATGGCCGCGCTCCAATACACCCAGCGCCTTGTATATTTTAGCCAAAATACGCGCTACGGTAGTTTTTCCGGTGCCGGGATTGCCGATGAACACCGTATGGAAAGAGAACATATTCAGCACATCGCGGCCTGTTTCGCGGTAATAGCGCACCAGTCGCACCAATTCGTTGATTTGTTCTTTGACCTTTTCCATGCCGATCAGGCTGTTCAACTCTGCTAGCGACTCCTGCAACAGCCCTTCATCCACTGGAATATTGGGCAATTCGGGTTTGGATTCCAATTGAATTTTGCTGACATCTGTCAGTTGTATGGTTTCCAGCGCCTCTTTGCTCAGTTCTTTAGCCATGTAGCTGCTCATAATGCGCAAGCCCATATTGACCTTGGATTTTTCGATCAGGTCGAAAACGAAACGGGCATTGCCAAAAGTGCGGTCGCGTTTCCGATAGGCATGAACGATCATTTCATCGATCCGAGTTTTAGCTTCCGGGATGAGCCTTACGCCTTTTTCTTCGCAGGCAAATTCCGCAATCCGCGACAATTCCTGGGGCAGGTAATCCGAAAACTCAAAATAGAGCTTGAAGCGCGATTTCAAACCGGGATTGGAGTTGAGAAAGTGGTTCATTTCTTTGGGATAACCCGCGACAATCACTGCCAGATCGCCCGATCCGTTGGACATTTCCTTGACCAGAATTTCGATCACCTCCCGGCCAAAATCCTTGGTGTCATCCTGTGAACGAGCCAAGGCATACGCTTCATCGATGAATAGCACGCCACCCCGGGCTTTTTCAATGACCTCTTTCACTTTTGGCGCGGTTTGACCGATGTATTCCCCTACCAGATCCACCCGATCTACCTCCAGTACATGGCCTTTGCTGAGCAAACCCATCTTTCGGTACAGCAGCCCCATTTTTTTAGCTACCGTTGTTTTCCCGGTACCCGGATTGCCGATGAAAACGGAATGCACATTGATTTCCTCTTTCTCCTCAAAGCCTTTTTCCCGGCGCAATTGCAAAAATTGGATGTATTTGGCGTGGTCCCTCACTTGCTTTTTGATGGCATCCAGCCCAATCAGGGCATCCAGCCCAGCCATGATGTCTTCAAAAGTTTGGTTTAAGCTCTCGTCCGGGCTGAGTACCAGACCGGAAATGCGATCGGGCATGAGTACGCCGGAATGGCCTTCCTCGTAGTCGTCAGATACCGAAAAAGGTACGACGGCCAGTAGATGATCCATGAAGACGATTTCAGCTGTATAGCGGTCTTTACGCCAGGATCCTTTTACATTGGAACCCCAACCAGCAGTTATGCGGATGGTATCGTCTTTCTTTTCGATGCGCTGCAAGCGTACCACCTGGCCTTTGAGTTCTCGGGCGTCGTTGTAGAATTTGGTAAACAGCTCGCAGTGCCAGGATTTGGTGTTGTTGACGTTGCGTAGCGTGATTTCGACATAAATGTAACGGGTCTCTTCGCTGCTAAAAGTTTTGTAGTAAATGCGCTCGTCTTCTATGACATCGTCGTAAGGCCCCTCATATAGTTTGAGGGATTGTACTTCCAGATAAGGGCTGATGTCGGCATTCGCCTCTTTCCCGGCGTCTTCGATGTAAAAATATTTGGTAGCTACTTTTTCGCCTTCTATCCAGGCTTCCCAAAAATAGGTACCCTTTTTCCAAAAAGCACCTTCGTTTTTGTTGCCCCATCCTTCCCGAATGTACATGACGTTGTCATATTTGCTGACTTTTCGCTTAAAAGGTAGCGAACACAACAACTTTTGCCCCTTGCGGATGGAATAGCATTTTAACTCTACATCTACTTCCCAATCCTCAATGTCGAAATATTTATTGTGAAAGGATAGCTCGGCATAGACATAGGCCGTTTCATAACGATCGAACACCTGCCGATACTTCTTTTTATTGTCAGCCAGCCATTCCGTTGAGGCATAAACTTTTAACTCTTTGAATTTAAACTTATTGAATTCAGGTTGAAGGTACTCCTCTGTCGTATCTGTACTTTTCATGGTTGAATGCTTTCTTTTTACCTTGCCTTATTCGGGAGTAAAACCCAGAAAAGCGGTAATCTGGGTATTTTACTGCGCGAGTATAAATATAGAATAATTCATCTGAGCTGGAAAAATTTTTTTATTTTTTGAAAAACTAGTTCTGGCTTTTATAACGCAGAAAAATTAACTTCTCGATTTTGTCCTTACCCTAGCGGGCTAAACGGTTCATTTTAAGTGTGTCTGCTAGGGTAAGGACTTTGATAAATTGGGAAGTAATTTTTTGCACACTACTTATTTTGCAAGGCATTGGAGAAAATGAATAACTTTGCTTAAATGGCTAGCGATATAAGAGGCTGTTGTAACACATCCGACGCTGCCTGCGATCAGTGATATTGGAAAGAAACTCGTCCATGGCCGTAACCAAACTCAGCATCCCAACCTTAGTTACTACTACCTCTCAAGGTCAAAAGAACGACTTCTTCATTCGACCTCTTTTTTTTCCTATGCCATTCGTTGGCCATTGGCGCTATGAGAGCGCTTTGGTACAGTTTAAAAAAGAAATTCGCCAATATTTCAAGGGTTTTGTGCTCAATAAGAGCAATAAGGACATGCTCTTGTGGCTTTTGTTTCGACCTGCACTGCACTATGAATTGCTGTCTTGCTCGTTTAGCTTGGGGCGGCAATACGTCAATGGCCTTTTTGGGGTGGCATCCTTTGAATTGTCCGGGCATACGTTTCTATTTTTTCCAGCTATCAACAATTATATGTTTATAGCGGAGAAAGGTGCTTCTATGGCCATCGTTGTGCCAAAAACGCTGCAAAAGCTACTAAAGGATATGCGTGACAGCATGGGGGAAAGCTTCGTAGTGGAAAGGTATTTTTCCCCCAAAAAGGAGTTTGTCACCTACGTGAATTTGAATGTCAACCTGGGTGAAACGGATTTTCAATTTGATCTGCCGGAAGAAAACTGGTTTTTTGCCCATTTGATGTCCGATACCGATTTCGAAGGCGCCGTTGAAATCGAAAAAGTAGGGATGGAACTCAATAGACTTTATCCCGATGAATTGAAGCGTGGCTTTTATCAGGATCAATTGCTCCAACGCTTGTATCCTATGGTTTATGAACGAGGCAACACCCCTCTGGCCATAGTCGGAGTAACTGGCGTAGGCAAGCATACCCTGGTACATGAATTGGTGCGGCGCTATGAAAGCCAATTTTATCAACCCAAAAAAGGGCGCAGCCAGAGTATATGGCACGTAGATCCCACCCGCATTATTGTAGGAATGAGCATTGTAGGGATGTGGCAAAAACGATTTGAATCCATCTTGTCCTTCATTCAAAACCCGGATAGGGGCGCTAAAAAATCGGACAAACTACTCATTGACAACGCTGTAGCGTTATTGCGTATTGGAAAATCGGCTCAGAACAATATGACCCTGAGCGATGTGATGCGGCCTTATCTGGAGAAAAGGCTTTTTCAACTCATCCTGATTGCTACACCGGAAGAGTGGAAAATTGTCCAGGAAAAAGATCGGCGATTTAGTGACTTGTTTCAGGTGATCCGCTTGCAAGAACCCGATTTAAAAACAACGGTACAGATTATTCTTGAGCAGCGCAAAGTGTTGGAAGCAGAGGCAAATGTCACGATTGGCATACAGGCTATCCACCAGTTGCTTTATATCCAGCGCAATTACCTGAGCAAGCAGGCTTTACCGGGCAGTGTCATCCAAATGCTGCGCCAACTTGCTATCAAACATCGCAACGGGTACATCGATGCGCCAGAAGTGCGGGAAGAATTCAAGTCCCTGAGCGGCTTAGAAGAGCAAATATTCGATGCTTCTTATCAGTTATCCCAGCAAGCGTTGCAGGAGCATTTTAACCGGGAATTGGTCGGGCAGCCCGAAGCTGCTCAGGCATTGACCAATATGGTGCACTTGATCAAAGCCAAACTGGCCGACAGGCGCAAACCCTTCTCTTCTTTCCTCTTCATCGGCCCAACAGGGGTGGGGAAAACACAGGCGGCGAAAGTACTGTGCCAGTTTTTGACCGGACAGGACAATCAACTCATCCGCTTCGACATGAACGAATATGTGGATGAATTTTCAGCAGCCCGCCTCATAGGCGATAGCTTCAACCCGGAAGGGCAACTGACAGGCGCTGTCCGCTACCGCCCTTTTGGTATTTTATTATTGGATGAAATCGAAAAAGCCCACCCTAAAATACACGATTTGCTGCTGCAATTGTTGGACGATGGCCGGCTGACGGATAGCTTGGGGCGTACTGTGGACTTTACCAACACCATCCTGATTATGACCTCTAATGTGGGGGCGCAGAAAATCGGCGAGCGCGTTGGTTATCAGGCCGATGAAGCGGATCACAAGGCCATTTACATGCGCGCAGTAGAACTAAGGTTTCGCCCCGAATTCGTCAACCGGATTGATCAGATTGTCGTTTTCAATAGCCTCGAACTCAAGCATGTGTTGGATATTGCCCGCTTGCAAATGAAGGAATTGCTGCAACGCGATGGCTTTGTGCGCCGCACGACTATCCTCAATATCAGCTCGGAGGCGCTAGAATGGGTTGCCCGGCGGGGTTTCGATGCCCGAATGGGGGGGCGGGCGCTCAAGCGACAGATAGAAAAAGACCTGACCACCCTGTCGGCTGAGCAATTGATTGCCACAGGCAGCGAAGTGCCTATTTTGTTCGACATACTGCTGGTCAACAACCAATTGATGCCCAGGGTTCGGCCACTCGACTTTGTCACACCAGTGGAAGAAAACTGGCTGCCCGATTTGCCGGATGAAGCTCATGGCAAACATTTTTATCGCCGCTTGCTGGCAGAATTGGATGCCCTAAAAAAGCAGTTGGAAAGCCATGAACAGCATCCGGAAGGACTCCCCGTTTCCTGGGTCAATTCTACCGGAAATGGTCAACCCCGATTGGGTTGGCAATATTACCAGTTCAAGGACAAGGTGGAAGAAAATCGGGAGGCCGTGCGCAATATGATGCTCGGCTTCAGGGACAAATATTTCAAAATTGGGCCGGCCATTCCCATCCGCTTAAAGCCCGTCAATATCATTCCGCGCAAAGAGTGGACAACCAAAGGTATCCGGGAAAACATCAAAGACCGTTTATTCTTGGCCGAAGGCATCAAAGAGATCAGCGAGGCTTACCGGGTGTCAAATCCACAATTCGACAGTTTAAACACGGAATTTTTGCAGCACTATCTCAATGTTGCCTTTTTAAAAATGCAGATGCCCTATGTGCTTCGCAATCAATCGGAAAAAATAGTACTCCGCATCGGGTCTTGTATCAACGATATGGGTCAAAAAGAAGTAACCTTTTTGATGGACAAGTACCTGGAACTATTGGCACACTTGGATTTGCCGCACAAGGCATTGGACAATCAAACGGGTATCGAAATGGATTTTTTTGGTATCCGCCAGTTATTTCAAGGAGAGGTTGGGGTTCATCTTTTTTATAAGGCACATCAGAATCCCATTCCGGTCAGCGTTACTTTTGGAGAGGAGGAATTGGAAGCTTTAAAAGTCATCCGAATTTACGACAGCAGCGATACCATTACCGACTTGCGGACGGCCTTTTCCAATGCAGCCAATATCACGCCCGGGGAGTTCAAGCTGCTGTTGTATGCTGGTAAAGGTGCTTGAAAAAGGCAATTCGTTGAACAGCTTCTAAAACAATAGATACAAAATGGATAATTATCAAACATTTGAAAACCCCAAAGCGCTTTCATTGGCTTTTGCCCAGCTGTTTGCCGTCTGGAGTCGCCTTAAAAAGCCTTTACACGTGGCGCTTTCCGGAGGTAGCACACCTAGGCTCCTTTTTGAACTGTGGGGCAGCGAATACCTCCATACTATAGACTGGTCGGCCTTCCATTTTTGGTGGGGCGACGAACGTTGTGTGCCGCCCGATCATCCAGAAAGTAATTATAAAATGGCCTGGGGCTTATTCCTTTCCAAACTCGATATACCTGCCGATCAAATACACCGAATTCGGGGCGAGGCCGACCCAGAACGGGAAGCTAAGCGTTATGCCGAAGAGCTGGCCACGCATTTGCCAATGAGCAATGGCTGGCCCGTATTCGACCTGATTTTATTGGGGATGGGTGAAGACGGACATACCGCTTCCATTTTCCCCGATCAGATCGATTTATTTTACAGTCAGGAATACTGTGTCGTTGCCCAACACCCACAAAGCGGCCAACTACGAGTAAGCTTTACAGGCGGGGTGTTGAACCAGGCTCAGGAGGTCGCTTTCCTGGTAACGGGTGCAGCTAAAGCCACCATCGTCAGCGCCATTTTTAACCAGCAGGAAGGGTGGATGGCTTATCCTGCGGCTTTGGTAAAGGCTAGGGAATTGACTTGGTACTTGGATGATGCTGCAGCAGGCGCTTTGTGAACAATTACGGAGTCGTCTAAGTTTTCCACATTCGGCTATTGTTTTTAATAGCTGTATTTTTGTATATTTCCATACCTGCTGCTATTACTTCTACAGGCTATCCGAGCCCAACGGCGGGTCGTGGCTGTAAGCCCTGCCTGTTGAGCGGCTCGTGCCTTGAAAGGGCGTGAAAGTAGCAGCATTAGGGGAGTTGCATATTTTTTACTGTCATTTATGGATAAAGGCTGTTTAAATTGTATATTTGCTACCTTGCTAGGTCAAACTTCTCATTGATTCAGATGGATGCTCACGAACGCTACTTTGCGAGAATTTTGTTTAGAAACAAAGTCCTTGAATCGAAGGGGATGGACTTCGAACGGCTTTTTGTGGAGGTAATGAGCAGTGCAAATGCCGATTTTCGAAGTCCAAAGCCTCATGGGAAGGAAGGCGATTGGAAGTGTGATGGGTACGATAGCAAAACGGGGCAGTTTTATCAAGTTTATGCCCCTGAAAAACCAACAGAAAGAGTTACTGACGCAGTAGCAAAACTTGAAGATGCATTGGAAGGAATGCTGGAAAAATGGAACGAGTTTATGCCTGTCAAGGAATACTTTTTCGTTTATAACGATGCCTTTCAAGGTATTTACCCTGAGATAGAGAAGCGGTTAAGCGAGCTAAGTCAAAAGCACAAACTTCCCTGTTCGCTTTTTCTTTCAAGAGACTTGCTCCGTGTGTTTGAAACATTAGACGACGACGCAAAAGCATATTGTATTCAATGTCCCATTCCAGAAACAACTGGTAGCAATAAAGTCGTGAGTTACGAGGCATTGAATGAGGTGGTTAATTACATTGTTTCGCTTCCTTACGAAAGGCATAAACCAGAAAGAATTGATTTATCTCCAGACTTCCTGAAAAAAATTGAATTCAATGCATTAAGCCAACCTGTTGCAGACCTTTTGAAAGGTGGAGCACATCAAATCGGTGCGTTGGATCGTTATTTTGATATGGAACCGGATTTGAAGGTGGTCTTGCAGCAGCGATTTGTCGCACTATATGAAGAAGGCAAGCAAAGAATAGCAAACAACCACCGGGGATACGGCGACGAATTGTTTTTCTATATTTTTGAAAAGGCTTGTCCTCAAGAACCGAAGAAATTTTTTGGTGATGCCGTTGAAGTCCTGATGTCCTACTACTTTGAGTGCTGTGATATTTTTGAACCGCCCAAAACCACACTTTTTGACTGAAGATGATTTTGCCAAGTAAACATATCACCGTGGCGCAGTCTCTTTGGGGGCTGGCAGCTTTTCTTGTCACTTTTTTGGAGGCACCCAAAACGGTAGATGAATTATGGGCGAAATTTGAAAAGATAAATGATACCAAGCAATTTCCAGCAAAGCACTCTTTTGAACGAGTGGTGCTGGCACTTGACTTTTTGTACCTGATTGACGCTATTGAAATGACTGGCGACGGAAAAATCAAACTATGCGCCTGATTGAGTTGTCCGCAAATCGAGAGACTTTTAACACTATCTCGTTCAATCGAATGGGACTGTCTCTGATTTTGGCCACCCAAAAAGTAGAGGACACACAGAAAACATACAACAGCACAGGCAAGTCGCTTTCCATTGCCTTGACCCATTTTTGCCTGGGGTCGAATTCAATTAAGCAACTTGAAAAACATCTTCCAGGATGGGAGTTCTCCCTCACTTTCGAAATTGACGGCGTGGAGTACATCAGCCGCAGGGCAACTGATAACCAGAATCAGATTTTCCTGAACGACACCAAGTATCGCCTTGCGGATTTCAACGCCTTCCTGTTTGAGTTGCTTTTTGAGCCAATCAGTGACCTTGATTCTATTACCTTTCGGTCGCTGATTTCGCGTTTCATCCGCCCGAATAGAGGTAGTTACAAAGATGCGACTACTTTTATTGACAAGGAAAAACCCTATGCCGAACTCGTTAACAATACTTACCTGCTGGGGCTAGACCCCAAACTTGTTTTCGATAAGTATAAGCTAAAAAAGGGACTTGATGAAGCCAATACCTTTATTCATCAATTTGAAAAAGGAACTGAATTTCAAAAACTTGTATCTGATTCAGGCGGCAAAAATCTCGACATCACCATTCGCAACCTAAAGGATACTGCCGAACGCTTGAAACAATCATTAAGCTCTTTTGAGGTGGCCGACGATTACCACCTCATCAGGCAGGAGGCCGATGATTTTGCCCGCCTGATAGCAGAGCGGCAGAACGACATCACCAGACTTCAAAATGCAGTAAGTAATATCGAAACCACTCTAGCATTGCGGAAGGATGTTCCGGTAGAAAAAGTAATCCGACTTTACGAAGAAGCACGGATTGAACTGCCAGAAACACTTAAAAAAAGTGTAAAAGAGGTCGAACATTTCCACAAAGCATTACTCACAGATAGAATCAACCGGCTCACGAAAGAAAAGCAGCAATTTGAAAGACAAATTGAACAATTGACGGCTGAAATAGGAGCATTGGGGGAACAACAAGGCAAACGCCTCCAGCTTTTGAAAGGTAAAGGTGCCCTAGACCAATACCTCGCATTGAACCAGAAATTATCGGAAACAGAGGAGCGATTGCAACGCTACGAACTTTTCCGTGAAATTACTACTCAGCAGAAAAACAAAATCAACGAGATTCAAATTGAGCTTAAAGCGGGTAATATTGCCGCTAATAATTACCTTACCGAAACAGCAATGCCTGTTTTGGAGGAAAATATCTCGCTTTTTTCATCTATAGTACATCAATGTTACGATGACAAAAGTGCAGGTATTGAAATTGAGAATAACGAGGGTAATAACCAAATTCGCTTCAATATCAACCCTTACATTGATTCAGATGGCGGTGGGGGTATTGGAAAAGTCAAGATTTTTTGCTTCGACTGGACGCTTTTGCTCGCACAGCATTGCCACAAGGTGAAATTCATTTGGCACGATAGTCTGATTTTTGAGGGTGTTGACCCCCGCCAACGTGCCACGCTCCTGAAATTTGCCTACGAGGAATCCGAAAAACGAGATTTACAGTACATCATCGCCTTGAATGAGGACGAATTTGAAGCAGCTAGGAAGGATTTGGAAGCCCTCGAACCGGGGCTTTATAACAAAATCTTGCAACGCCGGATTTTGGAACTGACAGATGAATCAAATGAGAACAAACTATTAGGGGTGTATGTGGAGATGAACTTAATGAGGTAAAGCTACTCCTTCTACAGGCTATCCGCCCTACCTTCCAATTCCCCTACCTTTGTCCTCCTTCCCAACCGAGCGGCATAGCAGTATAGCCTAGGTGGGGTGGCGGGTAGATACTACGCCTTCAACACTTGCAGCAGTGCTTCGTGCATAAAAAACGTTTCTTTCCAAACCTGCCGCGTGCTTAGTATGCCTGCATCCGATAACGCTTTAAGGTACCGCGAGGCTGTAGGACGTGAAACCCCCAACTGCTCTATGACGTTATCAATGCGGCAATAGGGCTGTACGAAAAGCAGTTCGACCAAGTCTTTGCTGTACATTTTGGGGTTTTCGGAGCGAATTCTTTCTGCCGTCAGCTCAAACAGATGATTGATTTGGTCGATTTGGCCTATGGTCTCCAATGCCGTCACCTCTACCGCCCTGCACATATAGCGTATCCACTCCTCCCAGTTTTGGCGGGTGCGAACCTCCTGTAGTAGCCGATAATAGTCGGCCTTGTGAGCGATGATGAATTTACTGAGGTAGAGTATGGGGCGGTCTAACAAGCCGTTCATAATCAGGAAGAGGACATTGAGGATACGTCCCGTTCTTCCATTCCCGTCGTAGAACGGGTGAATGCTCTCAAACTGGTAATGTTGCACTGACAAGCGGATGAAAGGCGAAAGATCGTCCTCTTCATGCAAGTAGTCCTCTAAGTTTTTCATCAGCTGCAAAAGGGTATTGTGGTTATCCGGAGGGGTGTAAATGACGGTGCCTGTGGCGGCATTGCGTAAGGCCGTGCCCGGCAGGCGGCGTATGCCTGCACTGTTTTCTTCCAACACCTGCTGGATTTTTACAATGGCATTCGTACTTATAAAGCCTTTTTCGCTTAGAAAGCGATACCCCGTCAGCAGGGCTTCCCTGTACCTAAGCACCTCTTTGGTGGCGGGGTCTATCTCTGTATTTTTTAGAGAGAGTGCCTGGTACAATTTATCTTGAGTGGTGATGACGTTCTCAATTTCGGAGCTGGCAATAGCTTCCTTCAAAATGACGGCATTGAGCAAAATATTGGGATAGGGCAGCATTCGGGATAGCCCTTTCAACTCACCGAGCGCCGCGGCGGCTTTATGTGCCTGCCTTAGTACAGGTACGGTTTCTAACATCTCTCGTGGAGGAGGTAGCAAGAGAAGGTCATTGTATGGGCTTTCCAAGCTTGTCATGGCGCAAAGGTAGTTTTGTCACAACAAAAAAAGGCTATCTTTTTTACATGATAAAGATCTCATGTAAAACGGTTTTACACGAAGGGTGACCTCGTGCTCCAAGTTCCAAAAAAAACACAAGTTTTACCTGATCTCGCAAACATTTTTATGATTTCCCTTCTTTAAAAAGAATATTTCTCTTTTCTTTATACACGGCAAATTATAGACCGAAAACGAAAACCCAACTTATCCACTATAAACCATCGTTCATGGAACCCAAGCGACTTTTCGATTTCATTGATTATCAACTCAATCACCATCCGCTCCAAGAAGCCTATGGTGGGAAAAAAGACGGCAACTGGTTTTTCTGGAGTACCGCTGAAACCAAAGCTATGGCGGAAAAAGCAGCGGGCGGCTTGCTGGCCTTAGGCGTGCAGCCAGGTGATAAAATCGCAACGGTTGTCTATAAAAACCGACCGGAATGGGTGGTGACCGATTTGGCGATTCAGTACGTAGGTGCTATCAATGTGCCCGTTTACCCCACCATCAGCCCGGCGGAGTACGAATACATCTTCAATGACTCGAAGGTGAAATACTGTTTTGCCGGAACGGGCGATTTATACGACAAAGTGTCGAAGGCGCAGGAAAATGTCCCTTCGCTTTTAAAAATATTTACCTACGACCGCCAAGCCGGACGGCCTTACTGGGAAGACATGTTTTCCGACCAGGGCAAGGAAGAGATAGAAGCTCGTAAAGCCAATATCCAACCGGAAGATATGGCAACCATCATTTATACTTCCGGCACAACTGGACACCCAAAAGGGGTCATGCTCTCTCACAACAACATCGTGAGCAATGTGCTCGCAGTTCGTTCCATCATGCCGATGGCTTCGGGCGATACGGTGCTGAGCTTCTTGCCCCTTTGCCATATTTTCGAGCGCACGGCTTTGTATGCCTATACTTATATGCCGGTGCGGGTGGTTTTTACTGGTACGGACAATCTGGGCGGCGACGAGGGCGATTTGAAAGCCATTCGGCCCCACTTTTTTACCACCGTCCCGCGTTTGCTGGAGAAAGTGTATGAAAAAATTTACAACAAGGGGCTTGAACTGACGGGCATCAAAAGGCGGCTCTTTTTCTGGGCCTTGCACCTGACCGAGAGCTATGAATTTGATAAGCAATTCACAGGCTTGGCTCGCATCAAGCGCAATATTGCCGATAAACTGATATTTAGCAAATGGCGGGTAGCCTTGGGTGGAAATGTCAAAGGCATCATCAGTGGCGCAGCAGCCTGCCCGGAAAAAATTCTGCGCACTTTCTCGGCAGCGGGCATCCCTGTTCGGGAAGGTTATGGCCTGACGGAAACGTCGCCGGGCCTGGCAATCGGACAATTCAACAAAGGCTTCGCCAAATTAGGCACCATCGGCCCGGCCTTGCCAAAAATAGACCTGATGATTGATGCTTCGGATGGGAATTACCGGGAAGGAGAAGGGGAAATATTGGCCAAAGGGCCGAATATTATGATGGGCTACTACAACAAACCGGAAGCCACAGCCGCCGTGATGAAAACGATCAATGGTGAACAGTGGTTTTGTACTGGCGATGTAGGCAAGCTGGTGAAAATGCCCGATGGCACAGAGTTTTTAAAAATTACTGACCGCAAAAAGGAATTGCTCAAAACTTCCGGCGGCAAATACGTAGCCCCCGCGCCCATCGAAAGCAAGCTCAAGGAAGATTTCATGATCGAGCAAGTGATGGTAATCGGAGAACAGCAAAAGTTTGTTTCTGCCCTAATTATACCGGCTGAAGAAGCCCTGCGCGACTGGTGCAAAAACAACGCAGTTGAATGGAACGGCTTGGATGGTGTCGTAGGGCATTCCAAAGTTAAGACCAAGTACCAGGAAATCATTGCTTCCTACAATCCCAATTTTAGCCACATCGAGCAAATCAAAAAATTTGAACTGCTGCCCTCTACTTGGGAGCCCAGCAAATTGGACGGTACGGAAGCAGAGCTTACGCCTACGCTTAAGCTAAAACGCCGGGTAATCATGGAAAAATATCGCGATGTCATAGATCGAATCTATGCGGATTAGCCGATCCGTTTCTAACAAGTGGGTAGCATACGGGTGAATTGTCCAATATTGAACACCAGGTGTTCATCTGCGTACATTATCGCGGTGTTGCTAGGATCAATTTTGCTGCTAAGTGCTTGACAATCAATAGTCAGTTATTTTGGCACGGGTATTGATCTACAAAAGGCAAATCACCCGATTCTTTTTTTGTAAAAATCACCCGACTGTTTTTTTAAATGGTAATGAGTAATGGTTTCAGACGTGTATTTTGTTTAAAATTCGATGCACCTGCGACCTGCTCATGTATAAAGCTCTTGTAAAAAATGATCCGACTTCAAGACATCGAAAAATTTCACAAAACAGGTATTAGTAAGACATGGATCCTCAACCAGGTCAATTTTGAAGTCCGGGAAGGCGAGTTTGTCACCATCATGGGGCCGAGCGGAGCCGGCAAATCCACCCTGCTCAACATTCTTGGCTTATTGGAAGCATCTTCTGGGGGGGAATACCTGTTTTTAGGAGAACCCACCTCCAAATTGAACGAGCGCCGCCGAAGTGAAATCCACAAACACTACATCGGCTTTGTTTTTCAAGCTTACCACTTGATAGACGATCTGACCGTTTATGAGAACATCGAAACACCTTTGCTATACCGGGGGGTGAAATCGAAAGAACGCAAGAGCATGGTCGCCGAAATGCTCGACCGATTCAATATAGTCGCCAAAAAAGACTTGTTTCCTGAACAACTCTCCGGCGGCCAACAGCAATTGGTGGGCATTGCCCGCGCCGTTATCAGCAAGCCTAGGCTACTGCTGGCCGATGAACCCACCGGCAACCTCCATTCCAAGCAAGGCGAACAGATCATGGATCTATTTAAAGAACTGCACCGCGATGGCGTAACCATCATCCAGGTGACCCACTCCGAGAAAAATGCCGCCTATGGTACCCGTATTGTCGAGCTTTTTGATGGAAATATCCACAACGACCGCCAAGTGACAGCAGAGGAAAACGTAGGGGTGGTGTAATTCTATTCTTTACATACGGCTAATTTTTTATTTTTGCGAAAGCGAGCCGAGTAGCTCCAAGCCCGAACTTCCATTGCCTAAGCTTTAAAATCTATCAAAACGTCCAAATCATTAATCGTTGTTGGAGGCCCTACAGCCAGCGGTAAAACAGCCTTGGCCATCCGCCTGGCACAGCATTTCAATGCGCCCATTATATCCGGCGACAGTCGGCAGTGCTATCGCGAGATGACCATAGGCACTGCCAAGCCCACACCTGATGAGCTCAAACGAGCGCCCCATTTTTTTATCAATACCCTTTCTATTGAACAACATTTTAGTGTCAACGACTTTGTAAACCTGGCGCTCGACTGGCTGGAACAGGTTTTCCAGCAACACGATTATGCTATTTTGGTGGGAGGAACGGGGTTGTATATCAATGCCCTTTGCCAGGGGATGGATGCTTTTCCGGATGTTGCCGTTGAAATCCGACAAGCCGTGGAAGCAGCCTATCAACAGCACGGCCTGACCCATTTGCAAGCGGAATTGGCGCAAGTAGATCCTGCCTATTTTGGAGTAGTTGACCAAAACAATCCCCATCGCCTGATTCGGGCATTGGCTTTTTTTCGAGCCACCGGGCAACCCTTTTCCGATTACCGTAAAGGGCAGCACAGTCTGCGCTTTTTCCAACCCATCTATTTGCAAGTCCACCAAGCCCGTACAATGCTATATGCCCGTATTGATGACCGCGTGAACAACATGGTGCAGCAGGGCTTGCTAGAAGAGACACGGCACTTGTACGCCTTTCGGCAAATGCCCGCCCTACAAACTGTGGGCTATCAGGAATGCTTTGATTACCTGGATGGAAAAATTACCTGGGAAACCGCTGTCGAATTGATACAACGCAACAGTCGCCGCTACGCCAAACGACAACTTACCTGGATGCGGCGCGACGGCCATTGGAAAATGGTGCAATCAGAAGATGAGCCACTCATTTTGGCTTACATTCAACTGGTTAGAGAAAGGGGCTGGCGCATCAAAACAGGAAACGATGCGGTAGAAGTGATGCCGGGCTTCCGTGCCGAACAGCAGATCCATATATTGGAAGGCGACATCCAACTGGCCGCCTTATTTATTGTTTCCAAAAAAAACAAAGCCATTGCTTTTCAATTGGAAAGCCCTCGGGACGCGGATCAAATAAAAGCCATGGAACTACTCATTCACCAATGGCACTTAAACGATGGCTTAGAAAAACGCTACGCAGTCTGCCCGTTGAGCGATCAAAGGCTTTGGTCGAAAATGGGCTGGAAAAGGAGCGAAGTGCATCTGGAAGTAGGGGAGGAGTGGGTGATTGTGGAGTGAAAACTTCTCTAATAGACTACATATTAAACCAATCAATCCCGAAGAGATGGCCTTTTTATAACATCGGTCTCCAAGCCATGCCGAACCCGAAGGGGTGACAAAAAACCATGCACATCCCGCGCCAGCCCCCCATCTTGTAAATCCTGTTCATCCTGTCCAGAAACCACCTCAGCCATCTCGATGATCTTCGCATTCTAAAGTTGAGCCGGGGAGGCTGTCAAAAAATCGCACCCCGTACAACATCACATCCCACCTTTTACGAAA
>CALMIR010000116.1 GCA_937864265.1 uncultured Saprospirales bacterium
AAGAACCAGAGGATCGTTTTCACCGGGGAGGAGGGTATTGCTTTTATGTGGTGGAATAGTTCGCTTCACTCACGCAGGCAGGCATATCGGCTAAACGGATATGCCTGCTTGAAAATACTAAAACAATAAATCATCTTTTTTCCCCAACACCCCCATTCCAAATAAGGCAAAATCATATTTAACAGGATCCTTTGGATCGAAACGCCGCAAGGCATCTGTCAATTCCAGCACAGCCTGCCAGTCTGTTTGCTTGCGATTGAGCAGCCCCAACCGACGGGCTACCCGATCAACGTGCACATCCAGTGGGATCAATAACTGATCGGGGCGGATTTTAGTCCAAATTCCAAAATCAACCCCAGTTTTGTCTTGGCGCACCATCCAGCGCAGAAACATATTTAGTCGCTTACAGGTCGCTTTTTTGCGGGGTGTAGCAATGTGTTTTCTAGTTCTTTGTGGGGCATCGGGCAAGGAAAAGAAGAGGTCGTGAAAACCCAATAAAGCTTTTTCAACGTGCTGGTCGTCGGCTGGTAGGAAGCGGCTAAAAGCGTCCTCCAGTGAATCGTTTTGGCGGTAATATTCCTGAAGAAAAGTTAAAAAGTACAAGCAATCATCCGGCTGAAAGGTACGGTGACGGAAGTGCAAAAAGCGTCGGCGGTCTTTTTCTTCGTGTTGGGTGATGAACTCATAAGGAGCACCATCCATCAATTCGTGCAGTTCATTGGCTTTGGAAATGATGGTTTTGCGTTGCCCCCAAGCCAGCATGGCTGTCCAAAATCCCATGATTTCGATGTCCTGTTTTCTGGTGAAAATATGGGGGATGCAGATGGGATCATTTTCAATAAAAGAAGGATTGTTAAACACTTGAACAATTTGATCTAAAAACTCCAATTTGTCAGCCGGCATTCCAAAATGAGATTCCATCACAGCGAAAGTGTAAAAAATGACGTTATGAAAAGAGTAAAGTATAAAAAAATTTGCCTAATTTTGGCATATCGTTATTTTTTATGACAGCAACACTCACTTATACCCTAATTTTGGCAGCTATTTATTTTGGCCGTAAAGCAGTTTCCATTTTGGAGCAGAATTAAGCATTGCCTTATACCAGCCAAGAACCTAGCTTAAATCAGGATTGGATGCCTCTATAGCCCATTATGCATCCAGTGCCCTTTTCAACAAAGCTGTAGTCAGTTTAGGATCAGCTTTCCCTTTCGATTGTTTCATCACTTCTCCCATAAAAAATCCAAGCAAGCCTTTTTTTCCCTTTTGGTAACGGCTCACTTCTTCCGGATTAGCTTCCAGTACGGCGCTGACCCACTTTTCCAGTTCGTCTGCATCCGAATTTTGGATCAGCTGCAAAGCCTCGGCCAAGTGCATTGGCTTTTTATCTGGCTCTTCTGCCATTGCCGGAAACAATTGCTGATACGCTGTTGCAGCGGCTACCTGCCCTTGTTCGATCAGTTGAATAAACTCAGCCAAAGCGGGAAGGCCGATTGGAAAAGCATCCAGGGTGCAAGCATTTTCATTGGCAAAGGGCAATACTTTGTTGATGATCAGATTGGCGGCGGCTTTATAAGCTTGGGTATGGCGGCACAGATCCATGAAGAACAAGGCGGTGGTATGTTCTGCCGTCAACAATTCGGCATCGTAGGCTGGCAGGCCGTATTGTGTTTGAAAACGCTCGAATAAGTCCCAAGGTAAAGCCGGCATTTCCGATTGGAGGTGTTGAATCCAAGATTCGCTCAAAACGAGAGGCGGCAGATCCGGTTCCGGAAAATAGCGGTAGTCGTGTGCATCTTCTTTATCGCGCAGGGGGCTGGTGGTACCACTTGATGGGTCGAAATTGAGGGTCTGTTGGCTGATGCTTCCTCCAGTTTCCAGGATGTCGATTTGGCGGCGGGTTTCATAAGCGATTGCCCGACGGGCATAACGCATGGAGTTTAAGTTTTTGATTTCACAGCGCTGCCCCAACTGGCTTGCTCCTCGCAAACGCACCGACACGTTGCAATCGCAGCGCATAGAGCCTTGTTCCATATTGCCATCCGAAATACCCAGGTAGCGAATCAGTTGGCGCATGCCCGACATGAGCGCATCCACTTCTCCAGCTGATCGCAAATCAGGCTCTGTGACAATTTCCAGCAGGGGAACCCCAGCTCGGTTTAAATCGATCAAAGAAACCGGAGCATTGCTGTCGTGCATCAATTTTCCAGCGTCTTCCTCCATATGAATATGGTGGATACGAATTTTTTTTGTTTCACCACTATCCAGCCGGATCGGCACAGTGCCACCTATGCAGATAGGGGCTTTATCTTGTGTGATCTGATAGCCTTTCGGCAAATCGGCGTAAAAATAATTCTTGCGGTCGAAGGTATTGCGCAGGTTGATGCGAGATCCTAAGGCCAATCCCAAGCGTACCGCGTATGCTACTTGTTGTTTGTTGATGCGGGGCAATGTTCCAGGATGCCCCAGAGAAATGGTGCTGACTTGGGTGTTGGGCGATCCGCCAAAGCTGGTATCGTCCCCACAAAAGGCTTTGCTTTTGGTGGATAACTGTACATGTATCTCCAGGCCAATGACAGTTTCGTATTTATCGTAAGGCATAGTGGTTTCGATCGAAGACTAAAAAAATAAGGCACTCACAAGTAGTGTGGAAACAATAAAAAATGTAAAAATAAAAAGATAAGCCATGTTGAGTATAAAATACTTGAAAAGGGTTTTAAAGAATCCTTGCTGATATACTTTTCTCATGGCCGCGAAGATGTAAATCTGTATGCACAGGTTGGCAGTGCTTATAGCAACACTGATGTCCCAGGAAAGCAGTTTTGATGCCCATAATGCTAAGGCAACGAGCAAAAAAGCAAAGGCATGGTAGTGAAAAGCAAACACCAAGTGCTCCACGAAGTAATACGATCTTCTGATGTATAACAGCTTTAAGAAAAGCGCAATAGCCGGCATCATGAGTACGACCATCCAGATCAGGTTGCCTAAAATATAACTTAGGAAGTTGCCGCCTTGCCTTTGTATGCGAATGGTTTGTTGAACCTGCACCTTCGCTAATAGTCCTTTTTCTTTTATATGATATACTTCTAACAAGGTATCAATCGGCATTTCCATCATATCTTTCAGGCTAATCTTGGCTGTAGCAACTTGAAAGCCCTCGTTTTTATCAAAGTAAGTATAGCCAATAGGGGTGCTATCATAGCGGGTGTCTGCCATTTTTGCCCTAAGGCTGTCAAAAGCTATTCCTACCTTTTCATCTGACTCAAGCGTGCTGTCGATGGAGATGATGGCCGTTTCCAGCTCTTCCCTAAAATGTGCTTGGTGGGCTTTCAACAATTGCGTATTGCTGAATTCACTGACTTCATTATTTATTATTCCAGCTAGAAAGTAGCTTAAAGTAGCAAAATGGATGACTGCTGAGACAAAAAAGATACGAAGCGGGGATAAATACCTTTTGTGTTTGCCCTCGAAGTATTTGATGGTCAGCCTGCCTGGGGAAACGATTGCGCCCAGGGTTCTGAATATTCGGGAATCCAAATTGAAAACGGAGTCGAAAAACTCGCGCACCATGCTCCACGCAGTTACTTTACCCGTACTGTGTTTCTGGCCGCAGTGGCTACAAAAAGTACCCCAATGCTCCACTGGGTAGCTGCAATTGGGGCAGTACTTCGACTCCGGCTTAGGTGAATTGACCGACATAGGTTGTAAAGGGTGGGCTTATTTAGCAAACCCCGATCAAATATCGTTGAATATTAGCGTTCTCCTGTTTCTTTTAGACTAAATGGCTTTCTGGGCAGCATTTCGTCGCGCAAAGCGGTATGTATCACAAATGAAGCGATGATGGTAGCGGCCTGTTTGAGGTCGTCCTCCACCAAGTGATCCCAATTGTCCATATTGGAATGGTGGGTGCGATTGAAATACGCTACTGGATCCTGTATGAACTGAAAGCCGGGAATGCCCACCGCATCGAAAGCCAGGTGATCGGTGCCGCCTGTATTAGAAAGCGTGAGTGTCGAAGCGTCTAAGTCTTTGAACGGCTCCAGCCAGACACGAAATATGGGGGCTACTTCAGCGTTGCCCTGCAAATAAACGCCCCGGATTTTACCCGTGCCGTTGTCCAGGTTGTAATAAGCGGATACCTGGCTTTGCTCGGGCAAAAGCGATTGAGGCGAACGGGCACCTTTGGGGAATGTCGCAAAATGCTCACTCACATATCCATAGCTCCCTTTTAATCCTTGTTCTTCGCCCGTCCAAAGCGCCAGCCTAAGGGTTCTGCGCGGTTGAATCCCCGTTTCTGCTATAGCTGCTTTCAATATCCGGGCAGCTTCCATCATCACCGCAGAGCCTGCGGCGTTATCGGTTGCGCCTGTGGCCGCATGCCAGGAATCAAAATGGGCGCCAAACATCACGATTTCATCTTTCAGGTCGGTGCCAGGTATTTCGGCGATGATATTGCTTTCCATGCCTTCATCCGGATTGTAATAGGTGGCTTCCAGGTTCATTTTCAGGCGTATTTCGATGCCGCGATGCAGGAGGCGAAACAAACGGTTGTAATGCTCCACGCTCATGGTCATTTGAGGTACAATGGTTTTATCTTCATCCCAGGGGCTTCCGCCAGCCACGCTGGCTCTGGAAACAAAAACAGTCCCCAGGTCGCCTTTGTAGCTTCGGTCGATGACAGCCAGCGGTTTTTCTGTTGCCAGAAAGTTCCATAAAAGGGTGCTGAAATTGGTCCCCTCCCGGTTGTAGGAGCGCGAAGGGCGCGGTGTGGGCGACGGCGCATTGGCCATGTCCAGCAATTTTTCGGCATCGTAGCGTTTGGCGGGTGCTTCAAACCACTCCTCCACTACGCGCAAGGTATCCAGCAGTACAAATTTGCCTCCTAGTTGGCCTTTGTATTTCAACAAGCCCAGGGAATCGGCAGCATCCAGATAGATGACCGATCCTTCTACTTCTCCTGTCGTAGGCGACCAGGCTTTTGGGTAGGCGATGATGGGAAAATAGGTAGGGGCTATTGCGTGCATTTCAAAGTGCTTCAATTCCCAGCCTCGGCCAAAAGGCCCCCAGGTTTCTGTATGTACATTGGCCATATCCCACTGCTTTAGGGTGGATATGGCCCATTGGGTCGCTTCTTCCAGTTTTTTGGAACCCGTCAATCGAGGGCCATGTACATCCGTCATCATGGCTGCAATTTCCATCACCTGGCTGTTTTCCAAGCCATGCTTTTTTATGGCGTCCACTAGTTGTTGGTTGATGCTTTCCTGGGCGCTGAGGCAACTGGTCAATAGGAAAAAGGCAAGCGTAAGGGTGTTCAAGTATTTCATAAGCAATTGGTTTGAGCGATAAATTTTGCAAATATTTTATAAAAAACAAAACCTCAACCCGACTTTGGTACTCCACTTGCCGCAAGTGCCGGCTTTTTGCGATGTTTTTGTCAAATGCGATAGCCTGATTTATCCCTTTGCCCCATCCCACATGCACATGTGGATGCCCGCCCTTTAAAATACCCCAATCTTTGCAGTGTCCTTACGGTGAAATGGATTGCTGTTCATCTCCGATCAAGGGCACCAGTTCTAAATCATTTTTTCACTAATTCATCAAAATTTTTATCATGGAAAAGCACACTTCAAAAATTCAATACCAAGCAACTACTTTTAGCGCAGCAATTGCTCTGCTTGCTTTATTTACTTTCAACACGGCAACCGCTCAAAACCTCGCGCTGCACAAGCACGCTGAGCAATCCTCTAGTTATAGTCATAGTATGGGCTTAGCTAGCAATGCCGTAGATGGTAACACAGATGGCAATTGGGCCAATGGCTCAGTCACGCATACCACTCAAGAGACTCAACCCTGGTGGGAGGTTGATCTTGGAAGCGCCTATGACCTGCAACAAATTCGCGTCTGGAACAGGACAGATTGCTGTTCTGAGCGCTTAGACTATGTAACTGTATGCTTGCGGGATGAAAATTACAACGTGGTTAAATACCTTGAACACCAGGCCAGCACCAAGGGCGTGCAGGTGATTGACTTCAATAACGTGCAACAGAAAGCGAGGTATGTGATGGTTTATGTAGATGGCACGCAATACCTCAGCTTGGCAGAGGTAGAGGTATATGGCCAAGGGGTAAGCACACCTACGGCTGGAACTTACGAGGTGAAAGTAAGCCTCGACGATGTAACTTGCATCGCCTCTGGAGATGGCAATGGCGATGCTACGGAATACTACGGTAGCATTTGGGTTTCTGAACGAACAATGACTGGCGGACACTGGACTAGGGACTTGTACAAGGCTTCTAACAGCAATACCTTCGACCTCAGTGCCGGGGTGTCCCAATTGTTTCCAGGCGCTTATGCGGTTTATCAGGTGAGTGCCCCCAACGGGCTGGGCAATGTCGCAGACGAGTTGGTATTACACGCCCAACTTATGGACTATGATTCCACATCGGGTGATGACAATTGTGGCTTCGGCCAACAAACTGTTCGCATCAATACATTGAGTCCAGGTACGAAGAAAGAGTACACGATTAACCTGGCCAATGACGGGGATCAAAGCCGGGTACGCTTTGCTGTAAGCGTCACTAAAATCCGATGATGGAATCAATTACGGATCAACCAGCTACGAGGGGGCAAGCATAACCTTCTTGTGGCTGGTTGAAATATATACTTTTTATGGTAGGAAAGGGCGGTATTAAAAAATAGTTTATTTACACATATTTAAATTTCATAAATTATAAAATTTGATGTGCTAATTTTGTAGAAATTTTCGGATTCTCTGGTCATTTTTGCAATCACCAATTTTAATCTTTAGGAAACATGTGCCTATCTAGGCAGGGGGTATAACGTGGCGATCTAAGCAAAAAAACAAACAGTAATAAATGTCGCAGCAAGGACTTTTTATATTTAAAAAAAAATTATGGTTTCGTGAAACCTTCTTTACCCTGCTCCGTATCAATATCAGATTTGATAAAAAGGAGTAAGCAGGTTTATGATTAACACAAACCATTGTTTGTTTTTGTTTGTCGCATTATCCCTAGGCACTTTTTGTGCTTGCAATTCTTCCGACGCAGCAGCGGCCATAGATGCCGAAGGACAGGAGCTGCGTACAGCTGCCTGCCGATACCGCTGCCAAATGGATGAATTGCATCAGGCATCAAAGGTATTGTGGGATAGCGTGACACTACATTTGTCAAATACCCTACCATCTGATATGCCTGCGGATGAACGTAAAAACATGGTTGCTGTGAGGAATACTGCCCTCATCCAAATGTTTGAAATTTATCCCACCCTTGATAGCAGCATTCAACAAGCCGTAGAAAACGCTGGCCTGCGCGATGTGGAAATCGCACAACAAATGCGGACACTAAAAGACAGCCTCGATACCAACGAGGCAGGTATCCAGGCGTTCATGGGCAAACTGGAAGCCAATAGCCCCGAACAGGCTGCTGCTTGGCGAAATAAGCTGGTACAAGTGACCTGCGCCAACTGCCAATAAACGCTAAAAGATGCCGCCTTTTACATATTGAAAATTTTATATTTTTTGTAAACCATCAACTTTTGATATGCCATGAATACAAAAACTTACACCTGGGGCTGGCGTTGCTTAGCTGCGATTGTACTGCTGTTACTGGGATCGTGTACCAAAGACGACGACGTGGTAATTGCGCCTGTGGACAGCATTAGCGATGAGTACGCCACTGTAGCCCTGAGTTGGAATGAACTCTATCTGGAAATAGAGCGCTTCACCCCCGGCTATCGCCCGCCGGTTTCAGCTCGCTCTCTAGCCTATATTGGGCTAACCGCTTATGAATCTGTTATTTCGGCTATGCCTAATAACAACTCGATTGCATCTAATTTCTCCGGCTTGGAAATACCCCAGCCCGATGCCTTAGAAACCTATTATTGGCCTGCTGTGCTTACAGCAGCGTATTCCAAATCTATGGAATTGTACTTTCCAACAGCACCTTCTGAGCAACTGTTTAAAATCTACAGCTTACAAAATGATTATTATGAAGACTTCAAGCAGGAGGTGAGTTTTGACGTATTCAGTCGTTCAACCGCTTACGGAAGATCCGTTGCGGAGGCGGTATATGAGTGGTCTGCGACCGACCCGGTTGGCCATGAGGCTTACTTGAACAACAACGACCCCAATTATCAGCCGCCAAGTGGTATTGGATTGTGGCAACCAACCTATCCTGATTACGCGCTGGCACTACTGCCCCACTGGGGGGAGGCACGTACTTTTGCTGCCGATGATAGCGACTTAGTGCCTGATCCATTGCCTTATAGTGAAGACCCTGCTTCACCCTTGTATCAGCAAGCCTTGGTAGTAAGAAATATGGTTTCCGAAATCAAACAAGGCCAACTAGCAGAAGACCGTTGGATCGCTGATTTTTGGAGCGATGATTGTCCTATCTTGACGTTTACTCCCGCAGCCCGCTGGATTGCAGTAGCCAATCAGGTAGTAGCATTGGAAAACATATCCCTAGATCGGGCAGTAGAACTATACGCTCGCCTCGGACTCGGCTTGAACGATGCCGGCGTGCGCTGTTGGCACGAGAAATATCGGTTCAACATAGAGCGCCCCATTGACTACATCCGCCGGATACAAGGCGACGCTAGTTGGAATACCGTCATGTGTCCTGATGGATCCGGCAATTATTTTACGCCCAATTTCCCAGCTTATCCTTCTGGCCATGCTACTTTCGGAGCTGTTTCTGCCGAAATCATGGCTGATATGTTCGGTGATAATTATAACATGAACGACCGCTGCCATGAGGGGCGTTCGGAGTTCAATGGCACTCCTCGTTCATTCAACAGTTTCTATGAAATGGCAGAAGAAAACGGCTACTCTCGTATCCCCTTGGGGGTTCACTTTCAAATGGATTCAGATGCAGGCCTTGAGTTGGGGTATGGCATTGGCCAAAAAGTAAATGCCCTGAA